>NZ_JBLKNX010000015.1:0-165115 GCF_051414055.1 Halosimplex halobium | reverse complement strand
GGTTTCGGGTCGTGTCAGTTTGACTCCCCGCGCTTGAACACGGCGGCCCTGGCGCAAAGCGCTGCGGCCATGTCGGTTTCCCTGTGCCTTCCCCGCGGAACGGGTTAGACTCGCCAAACGGACACACTCCCTGGTTCGTTTTTCAAAACGTACGACGGAACATCGGCTCCCGTTCGGTCCTACTACGCGGTCGCCCGCGGGTCGTTTTCGAACGGGCCTTTCATGCCCCGTCGCTCCATCGCCACCTGATTTCAGGCCCTGTTTCGCCTCCCTTCTGAGGGTACTTTTCAGCGTTCGCTCGCGCTACTTGTTCGCTATCGGTCTCGAGGAGTATTTAGCCTTGGCAGTAGATGCCTGCCGTATTCACGAGGGATTTCCAACCCCCGCTACTCCGGAACCGGCGCACGTCGTACTACTTCCCGTTACGGGGTTTTCACCCTGTGTCACGCTCCGTTCCAGGAGACTTCACGGAAAGGTTCGGACGCTGATTGCCGGCCCAATACACCACATTGGCCGAAGCCTTCGGTTTGGGCTGTATCGCGTTCACTCGCGGTTACTGACGATATCTCGATTGATTTCTTTTCCGACCGGTACTAAGATGTTTCAATTCCCGGCGTTCCCCATTGCGCGAAGCAATTGCGGTGGGGATTCCCATTCGGAGATCCTGCGTTCTTCGCTTCCATGCAGCTCCCGCAGGCTTATCGCAGCTTGGCACGTCCTTCGTCGGCACTCGAGCCGAGCCATTCACCAGGTGGCATAGTAGCCACTTGTCGGATACACGTATCCCGATGATACGGATCCAGTTGACGTCTGGATTGCACGTACACACGGTCGTCATCGCTCGCCCCCGTCGGTTGCGGGGACGACATCGAACCCTTCCCAACCGCGCTTTCGCGGGATGGTGCATCAGTTCGACGGGCACAGGGCCCGTGTATGGACCGACTCGGAGTCGAACCGAGCCACCGAGATGGTGGGCTGCCAGTGAGCCTCGGTCTCCCTCGTGAGAGGGAACGTGAGCCCTGACAGTTCGGTGCCCGACCGGCGCGGTCGACGGTCACCGGGTGCCTGCCGACATGGCAGGCGAGGTGGGCCGGGGCAACGCCCCGGTCCCGGTCAGTAGGAGGTGATCCAGCCGCAGATTCCTCTACGGCTACCTTGTTACGACTTAATCCCCCTTGCGGAGCCCAGATTCGACCTGGGTATCCAGGCCTCATCCGGACCCCACTCGGGTGATTTGACGGGCGGTGTGTGCAAGGAGCAGGGACGTATTCACCGCGCGCTTCTGACACGCGATTACTACCGAATCCAGCTTCATGAGGGCGAGTTTCAGTCCTCAATCCGAACTACGACCCGGTTTAGGGGATTAACGTCACCTCTCGGTGTAGTCACCCATTGTCCAGGCCATTGTAGCCCGCGTGTTGCCCAGCACATTCGGGGCATGCTGACCTACCGTTGCCCGTTCCTTCCTCCACGTTAGCCGTGGCAGTCTCCGTAATGTACCCGGCCACCACATGGGTGCCGCTGGCAATTACGGACGCGGGTCTCGCTCGTTGCCTGACTTAACAGGATGCCTCACGGTACGAGCTGACGGCGGCCATGCACCTCCTCTCAACGGCGTCGGGTAAGGTCATCAACCTGACCATCATTACCGTTGTCGGTGCTGGTGAGATGTCCGGCGTTGAGTCCAATTAAACCGCAGGCTCCTCCGGTTGTAGTGCTCCCCCGCCAATTCCTTTAAGTTTCATCCTTGCGGACGTACTTCCCAGGCGGCCCGCTTACGTCTTCACTGAGGCGCGGCACAGGCTCGTAGCCTGCGCCGAACCGAGCGGGCATCGTTAACAGCTAGGACTACCCGGGTATCTAATCCGGTTCGAGACCCTAGCTTTCGTCCCTCACTGTCGGATCCGTGCTCTCGAGGTGCTTTCGCCATCGGTGGTCCGTTCAGGATTACGGGATTTCACTCCTACCCCGAACGTACCCCTCGAGTCTTCCGGTCCCAAGCCGAGCAGTTTCCGCCGGAAGCCCAGAGGTTGAGCCACTGGATTTCCCGACGGACTTGCACGGCCAGCTACGGACGCTTTAGGCCCAATAAGATCGGCCATCACTCGTGCTGCCGGTATTACCGCGGCGGCTGGCACCGGTCTTGCCCAGCACTTGTTCCTGCACCACCTTACGGTGCAGAAAAGCGAGGGCTCTATGCCCTCGCACTCGGAGTTCCCCTATCGCACTGTCGTGCAGTGTAAAGGTTTCGCGCCTGCTGCGCCCCGTAGGGCCCGGAATCTTGTCTCAGATTCCGTCTCCAGGCTCTTGCTCTCACAACCTGTACCGATTATCGGCACGGTGGGCCGTTACCCCACCGTCTACCTAATCGGCCGCAGCCACATCCTGCAGCGCCGTAGCGTTTCGGGCTCCCGGCACTCCAGCTCGGAAGTCCCATCCGGGCTTAGCCTCAGTTTCCCGAGGTTATCCCAGTCTGCAGGGCAGTTTGGCCACGTGTTACTGAGCTATTTGCCACGGGCCTGAACCCGTGCGACTAGCATGGCTAAGTCGAACTCCGATAGCAATGGCCTCCGGCAGGATCAACCGGAATGTTCCCGGCGAGGCCGGGATCTGGCGGAGACACGCTATCAACGTGTAGCACACGTAGTCAACGTGTGCGTGTATGTCTGGTCCGTCAGTCGGTGACACCGTCGTCGCACCGCGTCGGGTATCACCGAACTGTCAGGGCTCACATCAGATCCCATCTGTACGGCGGACCGCAGGGGTGGAATCCTCATGGGTCGGACAGCCGGCGACCGGGTGTCGCCCGCCGTCCCTCGTGCGGATATCATCGTAGTGGGTTACCCCACTTAATGGTTCCGAAAGACGCGTCCACCTTCGTCCGGAATCACACGACGGCACCGGAGCGGCCGTCGCGGCCGCGCCGGGTTTAAGTGTGAAACCGGGCGTCGGGGGCTGTCTCTCGTCCCGCATGTGTCGAGCACGGCGGACCACGGGTGACCCCGCTTCCACCGCGCGTCGAACGTATTCCAACGGATGGGTGTCGACTGTAAAACCCTTACGAAGCGAGGGTCGCCATGTGAGGGAAAAACACGCGTTAGAAGCGCTCTCCGACGGGATCGAATGGACGGATTTATGTAGGAGAGTCGGCCCGATCGGCGCCGTCAGTGACAGGTTCGCGGCGGAGGGGCGGATCCGGTTGGCCCGGCGACAGGAGTTGCCGTCGGAACGCCCCTGGGACGGCCGGGGCGCGCGCAGCCGCGGGGAGTTGACTCGACGCGAACCCCGCGGGTCGCGCGTGTCGAGCGCGTCGGCTTCGTCGCGCCAGCCTCGTCGATCGTGTGTCGCCCTCGGCCCGTGTCGCGTGCGCGGGGCGGGCCGGCCCGCGTGCGCGGACTGCGACGAGGGGTCCCACCTGGTGTCGCCCCGGTCGAGCTGTCGGTAGCACGCCCGGGACGAAACACACCAATATAAACAGCCGACGCCGTAATATCGGGGCGAATGCGAGTCGAGACGCTTGGCGACGGCCGGCCGGAGATCGCGGTCGTCGGCGGGATCCACGGTGACGAGCCCGCCGGCGTCAGGGCGGTCGAGCGCCTCATGGCGGACCGCCCCGAGGTGGCGCGGCCGGTGAAACTCGTGGTCGCCAACGAGGAGGCTATCGAGCGCGGCGAGCGCTACGTCGAGGCGGACCTGAACCGGTCGTTCCCCGGCCGGGCCGACGGGCGGAGCCACGAGATACGGCTGGCTCACGAGCTCGGCGAGGAACTCCGCGACTGCGTGACGCTGGCGCTGCACACCACACAGTCGTACGGCGGGATGTTCGCGCTGGTCGACGAGGTCCGCGAGCTCGCCCGCGAGGTCTGCCCCCGCCTGTCGATCGACGCGGTCGTCGAGACGGGCCACGCCGAGGGGCGGATCTTCGAGGTGGCCCCCGAGACGGTCGAGGTCGAGTGCGGCTACCAGGGCTCCGACACGGCGACGGAGAACGCCCATCGGGTCGTCCGGGAGTTCCTGGCCGCAACCGGCGCCCTCCCCGACGAGGGGGCGCCCCGCCAGGCGGACCTGCCCGTCTTCCGGCTGGGCGACCCGGTCCCGAAGGCCGCCGCCGAGGAGTACGAGGTGTTCGTCGAGAACTTCGAGGAGGTCGTGGCGGGCGAGACGATCGCGACGGCCGACGGCGAGCCCGTGATCGCCGAGGAGGACTTCCACCCCGTTTTGCTGTCGGCGTACGGTTACGAGGATGTGTTCGGCTACACCGCCGAGCGCGTCGGTACGCTGTCGGACTGACCGCGCGCCGCGGCGACGTAGTTACTCCTCGTGGGCCTCGAACTCGACGGTCGTCAGCTCCCGGTCCAGCGCGCAGAAGTCGTGGGGCGGGTCGCCGACGACCGTCTCGATGCGGCGCTGTTCGTCGAACTCGACGCCCTCCGGTTCGCACAGTTCGTGGCTCGGACAGTCGGTGTGCGGGCAGGGACCCTCCAGCGACACCTTGCTCCCGGCGTAGGCGCTGGCGCTGGCGACGTTCGCGCGCACGCTCGCGGGGACGACGTCGACGGCGACGACGCCCGAGTCGTGGACGCCGCAGTCGAGCGTGCTCCCGTCCTCGCGGACGGAGTCCACGCGATACCGGCGGCCCTCGGTGAGGGTGAGACACTGGTCGCGGTACGGGCACCCGTCGCAGGCGCTCGCCTCGCCCCGGTAGACGAACTCCTGTCCGGGTTCGGCCAGACGAGACCCGACGAGCGTGAGCGTCGACATGCACGAGGGTTGGCGGCGACGCGGATTAAGTTCCCCGGCCGCGACCCGCCAGGGGAACCGCGACCGGCCGAGGGCCCCCGGCGGGCCGGGAGCCCGCGCCACGGGAACGGGCGTCTCAGTCCCCGCGGCCGGTCAACTCGTCGAGCTTCCCGAAGTATCGCTCGCGAGGTACCTGGTAGAGGTCGCGGTAGTCGACGCCGCCGTCGGCGAACCGCTCGGCCAGCTCGACAGCCCCGGCCTCGGCGGCCCCGCGGGTGTCGTACTCCTCGGGCGAGCGGTTCACCTCCGGTTCGAGGTAGAGCGTGACGACCCAGGGGTCGCTCGGCCGGGTCCGGGTGCCGGGATGGCGACTGCGGCGCCCCTTCGTGAGGTAGATGGTGGGCAGACACGGCGCGGGAAACTCCCCGCCGTCGAACACGTCCGGCCGGTAGGCCAGCACGGCCTTCTCGGACTCGTCCGACCAGACCACCCAGTCGTCGGCCAGCCCCTCGAATGCCATGTTCCCCGGTGGGCGCCCGCGGCCAAAGAGTCCCGCGGTCGGCGCCGAGCACGCTCCGACCGGAGCACGCGGGTCGGCCGCCTCGAACGGGGTCCGTGGATCGCCAACTAGAACCGTTCTGACCCGGACGAATCGCCGGTCATTTATATACCCCAGTGAACGTGCGTGGGTATGAGTCACACGAATCGGATCCCCTCGTGCTATTTTCGAACTTCTCGTTCGGGAATTAACGGCGTGAGATACCGGTACCGCGGAAAGGTTTTTAAGTAAGTAGAACTCATATAATATTAGTATCGGTGGTTGCTCCACGGTACGCTGCCGCAGACGCCGCAGGGTCGCCCGCGCGATTCGCGGCTGGTAGGTGTTCACACGTGACAACGGACTCGCCCCGGCGGTTTCGACGGCACCCGATCGTCGAGCGACGCCGCCCCATGGGCCGAGCGGGCAGTCCCGGGAGCGATGCGCCGGACCACGAGCGGCCTTCGCCGGTCGCGAACCGTCAGCACGAGCGCGCTGACGCAAGTACAGTTCGACGCGAACTGTCCGTGATAGCATGACACAGGAAACCCTCGAAGAGCTGAGTCGAGAGTACAGAGACACGATCCCCGCGGACCTCCGGGAGCACCGGTCGTTCGACGCGTACTTAGACCAGCTCTACGACGAGCCCACGATCGCCCGCAACGCCCACCAGCGCGTTGCCGACATGTTCGACTACTACGGCACCGAGTACGACGAGGACGCCGGCGTCGTCGAGTACAAACTCGCCTCGGAGGATCCGTTGAACGACGGCGAGAACACCTTCTACGGGCGGATCGTCCACGAGTCGATCCACGAGTTCGTCAACAAGGTGAAATCCGGCGCGCGCGGGCTCGGTCCGCAAAAGCGCATCAAGCTCCTGCTCGGCCCGGTCGGTTCCGGGAAATCGGACTTCGACCGCCAGGTCCGCCGCTACTACGAGGACTACACCCGCTCCGAGGCCGGGCGGATGTACACCTTCCGGTGGACCAACCTCTGTGACGTCATCCCAGACCAGGACCCCGCCGACGACACCGTCCGCTCCCCGATGAACCAGGACCCGCTCGTCTTGCTCCCCCAGGAGCAACGGGACCGGGTCATCGAGGACATCAACGAGGAGCTGGACGCTCCCTACACCATCCGCAACGAACAGGCGCTGGACCCGGCCAGCGAGTTCTACATGGACCGGCTGCTGGCCCACTACGACGACGACCTCCAGCAGGTCCTGGAGAACCACGTCGAGATCATCCGCCTGATCGCCGACGAGAACATGCGCCAGGCCATCGAGACGTTCGAGCCCAAGGACAAGAAAAACCAGGACGAGACGGAGCTGACCGGCGACGTCAACTACTCGAAGATCGCCGTCTACGGCGAGTCCGACCCCCGCGCGTTCGACTACTCGGGGGCGTTCTGTAACGCCAACCGGGGCATCTTCTCCGGCGAGGAGCTGCTGAAACTCCAGCGGGAGTTCCTCTACGACTTCCTGCACGCCACGCAGGAACAGACGATCAAGCCGAAGAACAACCCCCGGATCGACATCGACCAGGTGATCGTCGGGCGGACGAACATGCCCGAGTACAAGGACAAGAAGGGCGACGAGAAGATGGAGGCGTTCAACGACCGCACCAAGCGGATCGACTTCCCGTACGTCCTCCAGTACGAGGAGGAGGCCCGCATCTACGAGAAGATGCTGAACAACGCCGACCTGCCCGACATCATCGTCGAGCCCCACACCCTGGAGATGGCCGGCCTGTTCGGCGTGCTCACCCGCATCGAGGAGCCCGACACCGGCAACGTCACGCTCGTCCAGAAGGCCAAGGCCTATAATGGCGAGATCGACGAGGCCGAGGACATCGACGTGAAGAAGCTCCGCGACGAGGCCGCGGAGAAGGCCGAGATCGGCGAGGGCATGGAGGGAGTCTCACCCCGCTTCATCGGCGACGAGATCGCCGAGGCGATCATGGACTCGATGCACCGCTCGCGGGACTTCCTCTCGCCGCTGACCACCTTCAACCACCTCGAAGCGAACATCGAGAACCACGGCTCGATCCCCGAAGACCGGTTCGAGACCTACCACCGCTACCTCGAACTCGTCCGCGAGGAGTACAAGGAGCGGGCCATCGAGGACGTGCGCCACGCCTTAGCCTACGACGTCGACGAGATCCAGCGCCAGGGCGAGAAGTACATGGACCACGTCATGGCCTACATCGACGACGACACCGTCGAGGACGAAATTACGGGTCGCGAGCAGGAACCGGACGAGCAGTTCCTCCGGGGGGTCGAGGAGAAACTCGACCTCCCCGAGGACCGCAAGGACGACTTCCGCCAGGAAGTGTCCAACTGGGTCTCGCGTCGCGCGCGCGAAGGAGACACGTTCAACCCCCAGGACAACGACCGACTGCGGCGCGCCCTGGAGCGCAAGCTCTGGGAGGACAAGAAGCACAACATCAACTTCAGCGCGCTGGTCTCCAGCGGCGAGATGGACGACGACGAGCGCAACGAGTGGATCGACGCGCTCATCGAGCAGGGCTACTCCGAGGAGGGCGCGCGGGAGGTGCTAGAGTTCGCCGGTGCGGAGGTCGCGAAGAGCGAGATGGAAGAGTGACATGAGCGGACACGACTTCATCGGCGAGGCCGACCGCTCGCTCGACCGCACCTACGAGGAGCCCCGGAGCCTCGCCGAGTACGTCGACCTCGTGCTCGAACGGCCCGGGCTGGCCGCCCACGCCTCGAAGTACCTGCTCAGCGCCATCGAGGCCGCCGGTACTCGCACCGTCATCGAGGAGGGCGAGCAGAAGGAGCGCTACCGCTTCTTCGACGACCCGCACAACGACGGCGAGCACGCCATCCTCGGCAACACCGAGGTGCTCAACGCCTTCGTCGACGACCTGCGCTCGATCGCCGCCGGCCGCGGCAAAGACGAGAAGATCGTCTGGCTCGACGGCCCCACGGCGACGGGCAAGTCCGAGCTGAAGCGCTGTCTCATCAACGGGCTGCGCGAGTACTCGAAGACCGACGAGGGCCGGCGCTACACCGTCGAGTGGAACGTCGCCGGCGCCAGCGAGGACGGCGCGGGCCTGACCTACGCCGACGAGCCCGTCGCCGACGAGGACGACTGGTACGAGAGTCCCGTCCAGTCCCATCCCCTCTCGGTGTTCCCGCAGGACGTGCGCGCGGACCTGGTCGCCCGGATCAACGACGGACTGGACGACCACATCCCGGTCCGCGCCGAGAGCGAACTCGACCCGTTCTGCCGGGAGGCCTACGACTACCTGGAGGAACATTACCGCCGCCAGGGCGTCGAGGAGCTGTTCTCGGCGATCACCGACCCCCAGCACCTCCGCGTGAAGAACTACGTCGTCGACGTGGGCCAGGGGATCGGCGTCCTCCACTCCGAGGACGAGGGGCCGCCCAAGGAGCGACTCGTCGGCTCGTGGATGCGCGGCATGCTCCAAGAACTGGACTCTCGCGGGCGCAAGAACCCCCAGGCGTTCTCCTACGACGGCGTGCTCTCGCAGGGCAACGGCCTGCTCACCGTCGTCGAGGACGCCGCCCAGCACGCCGACCTGCTGCAGAAGCTGCTGAACGTCCCCGACGAGAAGTCGGTGAAGCTGGACAAGGGCATCGGGATGGACATCGACACCCAGATGATCATCATCTCGAATCCCGACCTGGAAGCCCAGCTCAACCAGCACGCCGACCGCGAGGGCCAGGACCCGCTGAAGGCGCTGAAACGGCGGCTCGACAAACACGAGTTCACCTACCTGACCAACCTCTCGCTGGAGACCGAGCTGCTCCGGCGGGAGCTGACCGACGAGACCGAAGTCTGGGACGCCGACTCCTGGAGCGAGCTGGAGGAGTGGATCCAGGAGCCGCTGACCGTCCACGTCCGCGACGAGAACGACGAGGTCAACGCGAAGGAACTCGCCCCGCACGCCCTAGAGGCGGCGGCGCTGTACGCCGTCGTCACCAGACTCGACGTGAGCGACGTGCCCAACGGCCACGACCTCGTGGACAAGGCCCTGCTGTTCGACCGCGGATATCTCCAGGAGGGCGACGAGCGTGTCGAGGCCGACGAGTTCGAGTTCACCGACGAGGGCACCGACGGCGACCACGGCATCCCCGTCACGTACACGCGCGACGAGATCGCCGACCTGTTCCACCGCGAGCAGGACCGCCACCACGCCGACCTGCCGGTCGAGCACGTCGTCATGCCACGGGACATCCTCAACGCGATGGCCGAGGATCTGTCGGCGGCGCCCGTCTTCTCGAACGCCGAGGCGGCGGACTTCGAGGAGCGGGTCGTCCCCGTGAAGAACCACGTCTTCGGCGAGCAGGAGTCGGACGTGCTCGACGCGATGATGCGCGACAAGCGCGTCGACGAGGCCACCGTCGAGGAGTACATCGAGCACGTCTACGCGTGGTCGACCGACGAGCGCATCGAGAACGAGCGCGGCGAGTACGTCGACCCGGACCCGCTGAAGATGAAGGTCTTCGAGGTCGAGCACCTCGGCCGCTTCGACGAGGACAACTACGCGGGCAATCGCCCCGACGACGCCGTCGAGGCGTTCCGCGAGGAGAAGATCATCACCGCGCTCAATCGCCACGCGTGGCAGCGGCGGGACGAGGAGTTCCACGTCGAGGACGTCTCGCCCAAGGAGATCCCGGTCATCCAGACGGTGCTGGGCAGCCACTCGTGGGACGACGTGAAGCGGGCCTACGAGGACTTCGACCCCCGGCAGTGGGACGAGCCGCCGAGCGGCACCGAGACGGCCGACCTCAAGGAGAAGACCGTGGAGAATATGCAGGAAATGTTCGGCTACAGCGCCGCGTCGGCGGAGCTGACCAGCCGCCACGTCATGAGCCAGGTGAGTTACAAATGGGACTGAGAACCGGAGGCGAACCATGGGGCTGAGAGAGGACCTTGAGCGGTACCGCGAGGTCGGCGAGCAGCGCCGGCAGGACCTGTCGGAGTTCATCCAGTACGGCGACCTCGGCCAGAGCCGGCCCGATTCGGTCCGGGTGCCGATCAAGATCGTCGACCTGCCGGAGTTCGCCTACGACCAGCGCGACCAGGGCGGAGTCGGTCAGGGCGACGCCGAGGAGGGCGACCCCGTCGACGCCGAGCCCCAGCCCGGCGACGACGGCGACGAGGACGGCGACCCCGGCGAGGAGGGCGGCGAACACGAGTACTACGAGATGGACCCCGAGGAGTTCGCCCAGGAACTGGACGAGCAGCTCGGCCTCGACCTCGAACCGAAGGGCAAGAAGGTGATCGAGGAGACCGAGGGCGACTTCACGGACATCACCCGCTCGGGACCCACGTCGACGCTGGACTTCGAGCGGCTGTTCAAACAGGGGCTGAAGCGCAAGCTCGCGATGGACTTCGACCGCGACTACGTCCGCGAGGCGCTGAAGATCGACGGCTGGGGACCGGCGCGGGTCTTCGAGTGGGCCCGCGGCGAGAACATGCCCGTCTCGCGGGCCTGGATCGAGGAGGCCTACGCCGAGATCCCCGACGACGAGAAGACGACGTGGGGGAGCCTGGCGGAGATGGAGGCCGAGACCGAGCGGGTCGACACCGCCCAGCGCATCCGCCGGGAGGGCATCGAGGAGGTACCCTTCCGCCGGGAGGACGAGCGCTACCGCTACCCCGAGATCGTCGAGGAACGGGAGAAGAACGTCGTCGTCGTCAACATCCGCGACGTGTCGGGGTCGATGCGCCAGAAGAAACGGGAACTGGTCGAGCGGACCTTCACCCCGCTGGACTGGTACCTCCAGGGCAAGTACGACAACGCCGAGTTCGTCTACATCGCCCACGACGCCGACGCCTGGGAGGTCGAGCGCGACGAGTTCTTCGGCATCCGCAGCGGCGGCGGGACGCGCATCTCCAGCGCCTACGAACTCGCCGCCGAGTTGCTGGAGGAGTACCCCTGGAGCGAGTGGAACCGGTACGTGTTCGCCGCGGGCGACTCCGAGAACTCCTCGAACGACACCGAGGAGCACGTCATCCCGCTGATGGAGCAGATCCCGGCCAACCTCCACGCCTACGTGGAGACCCAGCCGAGCGGGAACGCGATCAACGCGACCCACGCCGAGGAGGTCGAGCGGAACTTCCGCGACGCCGACGACGTGGCCGTCGCCTACGTCTCCGGGCCGGACGACGTGGTCGACGCCATCTACGACATCCTCAGCACCGAGGAGGACTCACAATGAACTGCCCGACCACGGAGGACCGACCATGAGCCGCCCGATGGACGACCGGATCGAGGCCCAGCGTATCGCCGCCGACCTCGAGGAGCCGGTCGACGAGGCGAGCAACCTCGCCCGCAAGCTCGGGCTCGACCCCTACGAGGTGAACTACTGGATCGTCGACTACGACGAGATGAACGAGCTCATCGCCTACGGCGGGTTCCAGCAGCGCTACCCCCACTGGCGGTGGGGCATGCAGTACGACCGCCAGCAGAAACAGGGGCAGTTCCTCGGCGGCAAGGCCTTCGAGATCGTCAACAACGACGACCCCTCCCACGCCTTCCTCCAGGAGTCGAACACCCTGGCCGACCAGAAGGCCGTGATCACCCACGTCGAGGCCCACGCGGACTTCTTCGCGAACAACGAGTGGTTCGGGATGTTCGCGGGCTGGGCGTCCCAGGGGGACGCCGACGACGCGGGCGGCGAACGCCGCACGCGGAGCCCCAACGCCGCGGCGATGCTGGCGCGTCACGCAGACGCCATCGAGGAGTTCATGACCGACCCCGAGATCGACCGCGGGGCGGTCGAGAAGTGGATCGACCACGTGCTCACGCTGGAGGACAACATCGACCAGCACGTCCCCTACGAGCCCATCGACACCCGGATCGACCTCATCGACGAGCACGACACCGCCGACGTGTCCGAACAGCTGGAGGAGCTGGACCTCTCGGACGAGGTGAAGGGCCAGGTCTTCAGCGAGGAGTGGCTGGAGGCCCAGGCCGACGACGAGGACGGCGCCTCCTTCCCGGCCGAACCGGAGAAGGACGTGCTCGGGTTCCTCCGCAAGCACGGGATGCAGTACGACGGCGACGCCGCGAAGGCCACCGAGATGGCCGACTGGCAGAAGGAGGTCCTGGAGATGCTCCGCCGGGAGGCGTACTACTTCGCCCCCCAGAAGATGACGAAGGTCATGAACGAGGGGTGGGCCGCCTACTGGGAGTCGGCGATGATGACCGGCGAGAACTTCGCGGGCGACGACGAGTTCGTCCTCTACGCCGACCACATGGCGAAGGTGCTGGGCTCGTCGGGACTCAACCCCTACAAGCTCGGCCTGGAGATCTGGCAGTACGTCGAGAACACCACGAACCGCCGCGAGGTCGTCGAGCACCTGCTCCGGGTCGACGGGATCACCTGGCGCAACTTCCACGACACCGTCGACTTCGAGCGGGTGCTGGACCTGATCGAACCCGACCCCGAAGTGGCCTCGGTGGTCGAACACCTCGACGACCTGGACCCCGACGACCCCCGCGTCGACGCCGAGGCGCTCGAAGCAGCCAGAGGGGGCGAGATCGACGCCGAGACCTACCCGTGGAAGGTGCTGACCTACGAGGGGCTGGCCGAACGCCACTACTCGCTGACCAAGCCCCAGAACCGCGGGGTTATCTCCAGAGTGAGCCAGGAGGAGTTAGAGCGCGTCTCCCGGTACATGTTCGACGACTCGCGGTACGGCTCCGTCGAGGAGGCGCTCGCGAACGTCGACCACGCCCGCGGCTGGGACCGGATGCGCGAGATCCGCGAGAGCCACAACGACGTGACCTTCCTCGACGAGTTCCTCACCCAGGAGTTCGTCGACGAGAACGACTACTTCACCTACGAGTACACCCAGTCGACCGGCGACTACCGCGTCACCTCGACGGACTACACCGACGTGAAGAAGAAGCTGATGCTGCAGTTCACCAACTTCGGCAAGCCCACCGTCGTCGTCGAGGACGGCAACTACAACAACCGCAACGAACTGCTGCTGGCCCACCAGTACAACGGCGTCATGCTCGACATCGGCCAGGCCAAGGACACGCTGAAGCGCGTGTTCGAACTCTGGGGCCGGCCGGTGAACCTGAAGACCATCGTCAAGGAGTTCGACGAGCACGACGTGGAGGTCGCGAAGCGCCGGGATCGCGAACCGGAGCCCGAGGAGGTGGGGCGGCTGATCCGCTACGACGGCGACGAGGTCACCGTCGAGGAACTCCCGTGGGACGCCGTCGACCACCTCGCGGCCGACGACATCGACTACGACACCAAGCCCGACGAGTGGCTGGCCTGACCGGTCGGGCGACTCCCGACCCACGCCTGTCTCTCATCACCGAATTCTCACCCGAACCGGCGCCGCAGGCGGACCCACAGCGAGACCCGGCTGGCTCCGCCGGTGCGGACGCGGCCGAAGCCGACCGTCTTCGAGACGAGCAGGAGGAGCGCGCCCGCGAGGACGGCGTTGATCGTCGTCCACGCGAGCAGCGGGCCGCCGTCGTGCAGCGCCTCGATGACCGCGGGCGGGAGGACGAGCAGGTAGCGGTACTCGCGGACCGTCCCGGTGCGCGTCTCGCCGGGCGGCGGCGCCGCGACGCCGATCGACAGCTCGCGGGTGTCGCCGGGGCCCAGCGCGCGGCGGTACTGCGGGATCGACACGGTCGGGTCCGTCGACTCGAAGACGACGACGACCGGGACGAACCCGCGGTTGCGGACCGTGTACTCCCAGGCGGCCTGCTCGCCGGGGTCGACGCCCTCGGCGGCCGCGACCGTGTCGCCGTCGACGGTCATCTCGTGGACGCCGCTGGGGACGACCATCGCCGCGTTGGCCGGCAACAGGACGACCACGAGCAACAGGAGCGTCGCGCGCCGCGCGTCGAGAGCACCGCCGCGCGAGCGGTCGCGGCGCCGGTCGCGGGTCGGTCCTTCGACGCGGCCGAGCACCGCGGAGAGGCCGAACAGCGCGATGCCGACGCCGAACAGCACCAGCCCGACGCCCTGTGGACCGAGCAGCGCGTCGACACCGAGCGCGGTCGCGATAGCGTTCTGGAGCCCGATCATCGCGTTCTGAACGCTCGTGATCGCCGTCCCGAGATACGGGATCACAACGACCTGGCCGCCGACCTGTAGCGCGTGGGCGACGATCCGGTCTTCGGTCACGGGCGGCTCGCCGCCGTCTTGGTCGGTGAACGGGTTCGCGTCGCCGCGGGTGATGTATCCGCGGTCGGTCTCGTCGACGATCCGGTGGGTTGTCAGGCCGCCGCCCTGGAGTTCTTGGGCCCGGAAGACGACGACATCACCCTCGCTGGGCGGGCCGGCGAGGACGGCGGGCACGGCGACGAACCCGTCGCCGGCGTCGAGGGTCGGCTCCATGCTCCCCGTCTCGACGAAGCTCAGGAGGACGGGCTGGCCGACGACCGCCCCGGCGACCAGCGCGACGAGCGCGACGACGAGCGCCACCTCGACGGCGCGCGCGGCGTAGGTCCGGAGCGTCACGCTCACCGATCGGGAACGCCCGGACATAAGCGTCTCGGCCGCTCGTCGCGCCGCTGGGCCGCCACTGGCCGGCCGTTCCGACGGTACCCGGTCATCGGGGGAGCCGGTCCGTGTCGGGTCTCTCGACGCCGGACCGCGCGGCGTCGATCCGGTCGACATCGGGCCGGTCGATGTCGGGGCGGTCGGCGTCGAGCCGGTCGAACACCTGGACGCTGACGTAGGTGACCATGAACCCGAGCGCGTAGCCGAGCAGGTGGGTGTAGAGGTTGACGGTCCCGGGCCCGGCCGTCGGGCGCGGCGGGAAGGCGACGAACTGGACGGCGACGAACAGGGCCAGCGAGAGGACGGCCAGTTCGAACGAGCCGCGGCGGGCGGTCGCGAACCGCAGCCGGCGGCGCAGCGAGTCGGTCTCGTCGGCGGCCGACAGCGCGAACAGCAGCGCCGACAGCAGCGTCGCGAGGACGAGCCCGGCCGTCCCGAGCGCGACCGTCGCGCGGTCGACGGTCACAGACTGGACGCTCAGCGGCGCCGCGACCGCGAACCCGAGGAAGAACAGCGCCGGGGCGACCGACGCGGCCGGGCCGACCCGGAGGTTGACGGCCAGGTGCTCGGCGACGGCGTAGGCGAGGTAGCCGACGAACGCCAGCAGGACACCGGAGAAGCCCAGGCCGCTCGCCGTCCGGACCGCGGCGAGGTTGAGATACGACAGCACCGGCGGGAAGGCGACGAGGACGGTCGCGAACACGAGGAAGAAGCGCCGTCGATGCCCGCTGGCGACGCTCAGCAGGTACGCCGTCGGCACCACCAGCAGGTACCCGCCGACGTTGGTCAGCAGGTGCGCCGGGCCGACGTGGACGTATGCGGAGGCGAACGCGGCGACGGCCGACGGGTCGGTGTACTCGAACGCGAGCGAGCGCCTGACCGGCTCCGGGAGCGCGAAGGCCGCCACCAGCACGACCGGGACCGCCAGCAGCGCCAGCAGGTCCAGCGCTCGCGTCCGCTCGACGAACCCCGCCGGGAATCGCAGGGCGGCCGACCGGCGCACCGACGCTGAATCGTTCACTGACTGACTCTTCGACTCCCCCGTTGTAAAGCTGCTCGTCGAAAATATCAATATCGATATTTGGGATCCAGTAATCGGGTAGATGCGGCCTAAATCCTGTTTGAGTGCCTCATTTCGAGGTTTTATCGAGCCCGGAGAGAATCGGAGATGATATTGGTTCAGTCGAGCGGCGTCCGGCGGAGCCGGACGGTGACCTCGCCGTCGGGGTCGAAGTCCGCGGGAAGTTCGAGGGTCAGGTCCGCGCTCTCGCCCGCGTCGAGGACCAGCCCGTCGCCGGTCAGGTCGACGCCCTCGGCGGAGAGGCCGACCCCGGGGAGCGACTCGGCGTCGGCGACGGTGACCCGCGCGGCGCCCGAACCGGTGTTGGTCACGGTCGCCGCCCCCTCGAAGGTCACGGGCCCGTCGCCGGTCGCCTCGACCCACGGGTCGCTCTCGGCGAACCGGAACGCGAAGCCGTCCTCGCGGGTGTCGTACCAGTCGGCGGTGAGCGACTGCGGGCGAACTTCCAGTCCCTCGCCGGCGTCGGCGACGAGGACGAGCGACGACGAGGAGCCGAGCAGCCCCCAGGCGAACAGGCCGAGCGCGAGCGCGGCCAGCGCGGCGACGACGCCGCCCAGCTGGACCGGCGACAGCCCGCCGATCTCCGTGTCGCCGTCGTCCGGCGTCGACACCGTCACGCCGGGGTCGGCCGTCGTTCCGGGCGTTTCCTCTGGGGGCGCAGTCGTCACCGGCGGCGCGGTGGCGGTCGGCGACCCCTCGTCGGGCTCGGTCGTCGGCGTCGACGCCGTCGGAGTCGGCGACTCGTCGTCCGGCGGCGCCGTCGTGGCCGGTGCGGTCGTCGGCGGCGGACTCGTGGTCGGCGGCGCCGTCGTGGGCGGTGCGGTGGTCGGTGGCACCGTCGTCTCGGGCGGCGCAGCCGTCCCATCGGGCGTCGAGCCGCCGTCGTCGGTCGGCGTCGAACCGTCGTCTGTCGAGGTCGAACCGCCGTCGGTCGAAGTCGGACCGGCCGTCGTCGGTGCCGCCGTGGTCGTCGGTTGCTCCGTGGTCGGAGTCGCGGTCGTCGTCGGCGGCGCGGTCGGGACCGGCGTCGGCGACGGAGTCGACTGTCCGGGACCGGCCGCGACGGTCGTCGGGCTCGCGGTGGCCGTCGGTCTGATCTCCGCGTGGACGGTGATCTGAGTGAGGACGACCGATTCGCTCCCGGCGTCGATCCGCAGTCCGACGGGAACCGTCTCGTTCTCGCCCAGGACGACCCGGTCGCCGGAGCCCCCGATCGAGGTGTCCGTGTCCGAGCGGTAGAAGGTCACGTCCGAGCCCGCGTCGTGTTCGATCCAGACCCGGCTCCGGTGGTTCGTCGACGAGATCGTGAACACGTCGTCGACCGTCGTCGTCGCCTGCGCGTTCAGGTTCGTGAGTTCGATGCGGAGCTGGCCCTGGTCGTTTATTTCGGCGTAGGCGTCGCCGTTCGAGGTGTTCGCCGGGTCGAGGAAGACGCCGTCGATAGCTTGGTCGCCGCCAGTGAATGCTCCGGTCGCGGCTCCACCACCCATTAACGCCGCGAGAACACCGAACACAATCAACAGGCGGCGCACTGCGAGGTCACCGTTGATTGTTTCGACACGGAATCAGTTTCCAGTCCGGTACTGGTAAAAGATGTCCACTGACTGGCCGATTTATTGTAATCTCTGATGGGGACTTCCCCCGTCGAGATAGATCTGCGTGGATAGCAGAAAGTCGCGTGCCCGCATTAGCGGTCTGATTCATTGTCGGACGGCCGTTGCATATACCACCACTGATGTATCACCATCTGTCGATCCGAGCGCTTCCCCTCCCGACCGGCCGTCTGTTTGAACGATCCCAGTCCCGTCAGAGCTGGTCAGACCGTATCTGCCGACAGAGTCAGCGTCGCTGTCTCGCTACTTGAAGAACCGTCCACTGTGGACGTGTCGACTTTCACATCAAGATGAGCTTTATCACCGTTAGCCGACAACGTTGGCGTGTTTGTACTCTCGTCGTAGCCACCGTTCGTGTTGATATAGAACGTGACATCCGCAACCGGATCGGTCCCATCTCCAATAGTGACCGTCTGTGACCCGGTCTGGCTGTCCGGACCACCGAAGCCGACAGTGATGCCGCTATCGTCGCCAGAATTGTTCGTGATTGTTACGACCTCAGCGACCTTGGTGATCGCATTTTTGTTGAAGCCATCGTCCTGGTTCACATTCCCTAAGTCAATACCCAAGGTGCTGTCACTTCCTGCGGTGGTGACGTACTCGCCATCGCCATCCATCTGAAGATACGCCGACCCGTCACCCGCAGTCTGAAGCGTGACCGTCCTGTCAGCCTCAACACTCGTGAACGCCCCGCTCCCCAGCGCGGCGCCGCTACCCACAGCCAGTGACCCGATACCGATCAGTGCTTGCCGTCGATTCATTTTCATTTTCACACACCCACCTGAATGGCGGTTACTGTATACCATATTGTTCTCAAATAAATAGCTTGTGTCTCAGAGAGGCTTCTTCAGAGCGAGAGAACGCCCGAAAGAGTCTATATCCCCGATAATCGGGCATTCTGATATCGACCGGCAACGAAAAACATTTAACTAACAATTACTCTACTGACGGGTAAGTCCCGGACGGTGTCGGTCGTGGGTCCGACGCCGTCGCGCGGTGGGCGGTCGACAGGGTGATAGCATGGGTGAGAAGTTGACGCGGCGAGCGGCACTGGCCTGTATCGGGAGCGGCGCGCTCGCGATGGGACTGGGCTCGTCGGCGTTCGAGTCCGTCGAGGCCGGCCGGAGCGTCAGCGTGGACGTAGCGGGGGACGGACAGACGGCGTTTCTGGAGATCGAGAACCTCGGGAATACGGTCAACAACAAAAATCGGGGAAATAAAGAGGAGACGAATATCCTGGAGATACGGAACAATTTTGACCAGGAACTCTCCTCGCTCGACGTGTCTGTCTCCCTCGGTTCCGGAATCAAAGAGGCAACTCCGTTCGACGATACGGTGTCTGGCAATGGAGGCACAACCACCTACTCGGCGTGGTGCGACGGCAACAGCGGCGGGGGCACGACGACCGCCACGGTGACCGTCACCTCTGCGGAGGGATCCACCGTCGAAGTGAGCGACGCCTCGTACTCGTTTGACATCTCCCGCAGCTGCCCCGGCAACGGTAATGGGAACGGAAACGGTACTCGAACAGTAGTGGGCGATGACGAGGGAGATGTCGAAGTATCCGGCGACGTGATCGTGACAAAAAAATCGAACGTCAACGGATCGATCGACGCCGGTGGGAGCGTGACCGTCGAAAAGAAGGCGACGCTCCAGAACATCACTTCTGGTGGAGACGTGGAGGTTCAGAAGAACACCAGCGTCAACGGAACCATTGATTCGGGCGGGAACGTGACGATAGACAAGAACACGAGTGTCAACGGCGTCACCGCCGCCGGAAACGTGGATATAAAAAAGAATACGACGATCAACGGTCCTGTCGACGCCGGCGGCAACGTGACCGTTTCCGGTGCGACCAACCCACCCAGCAGTATTCAAGCGGGCGGTGATGTCACCGTTTCCGGCATCAGTAATCTGAACGGGAATATTTGCGCCGACGGAGACATCACGGTCGGGAAGAACGTGAACATAAACGGCTCTGTGAAGTCGAAATCCGGGTCGGTCACGATGGAGCAAAACTCCGATGCCCAGTCGGTCGTCGCGAACGGTGATGTGTACGCATCGGGATCGAATGTATCCGAAGAGGACATCTCGGAAGGCGTATCCGACGTGCAGTGTTGACGAGCAGCTAGCGACCGAGACGGTGCCTGCGATCGCGGCCGAGCGCTGTGGAAAGACCTGAACCCCCACCACGGACTCTTTTAGTATCTGGAGACAAGTCGATGACCAATGCCGACCGACGACGCCACGACGAGTCAACGTCTCCGGCTTCGGATCGCGTCGAACGTCGCCGCGGTCACCGCTGTCTGTCTCCTCCTCGCCGCCGTCGGCGGCTTCGTCGCCGCCCAGACGTTCACCGGGCCGGACACGACGACCGAACAGCGGACGGTCGCCACCTGGACCACGGATGGGGAACTGCGCCACGGCGCCGTCGTCCAGCGGGACACCCGCGCGTTCGACGCCGGCGCGGTCCTGCGCAACCGCTCGGTCTACTTCTCGTCGGTGACGCCGACGCTCAACGGCTCGTACGTCTTCCGTCACAGCGGCGACGCCGAGCCGGCGACCGTGCGGACGGACCTGCGGCTCGTCGTCCGCGCCGTCGAGGTCGGGGAAGGCGAGAGCGTCCTCTGGCGAGTGAGCGAGCGGGTCGCTTCCGAACGGACCACGTCGCTGTCGCCTGGGGACGAGTTCGCCGTCCCCTACGAGTTCAACGTCACCGCCCAGTCTGAGCTGGCCGAGCGGGTGCGCCGGGAGCTCGGCTCCTCGCGCGGGGAGGTCCAGGTCCGGCTGGTCGCCGACACGGCGGTGTCGACGACCGTCGCCGGCGAGGAGTTCGCCGGCGACCGAACCGCCGCGCTCGAAGTGACGCCGCGAGGCGACTCCTACGCCGTCAGCGCGACGACCGCCGGCCAGCGGCGCGAACCCGTCACCGAACGGGTCGCCGTCCCCGTCGAACCGGATCCGGTGGCCCGCTACGGCGGACTGCTGGCGGCGCTGGTCGGGCTCGTCGGCGCCGGCCTCGTCGCGTACCTCGACCGGGCAGGTCGCCTCGACGTTGACCCGGAGACGCGGGCGGCGATGGAACTGGCCCGCGACCGCGACTCCTTCGCGGAGTGGATCTCGACGGGCCGGGTCCCGCCCGCCGGCGACGACCGCGTCGTCACCGTCGACTCGCTGGCGGGGCTGGTCGACGTGGCCATCGACTCCGAGCGGCGGGTCGTCGAGGACACCGACTCGGGGACGTTCGTCGTCCTCGACGGCGGGACGCGCTACGAGTTCCGCCCGGACGACGGCGGCGGGGACGTGCTCGGCCCCGTCGACGGTCACGGCGGGGGAACGGAGACAGCACCGTCCGACGGGGGCCGACCGGCCGACGATCCCCTGGCCGGAGACGGGGAGGAGCCGCCGTCGGCCGACGAGTGATCAGTCGAAGCGGTCGAGCGCGTACTCCGAGATGTCGAAGTCGGTCCCGCCGTCGAGTGTCAGGTCCGCCAGGACCTCGCCGAGCGCGGGCGCGAACTTGTACCCCCGGCCGGACAGTCCGGCGGCGACCGCGACGCGGCCGTCCGCGAGCGTGTCGAGGATGAACCGCCCGTCCGGCGAGTTCGTCACGAGGCCGGTCGAGAGCCGCAGCGTCGACCCCGCGGCGCCGGGGACGTACTCCTCGGCGAACGCCCGCAGCGGCCGCTCGTCGGCCTGGGTCGGGTCGGAGAGCGCGTCCGGCGCGGTCCGGCGGAAGTCCGCCCGGCCGAACTTCATCCCCGGGAGCGAGCGGCCGGGGAGGCCGTAGTAGTTCTCGCCGTCGACGGTCGCGACGAACGGGGGGAGCGAGCCGCTGGCATCTTCCCCCGCTCGGCCGGCCGCGAGCGGTACCGACCGGTCGCCGCTCGGCGCGAACCACGCGGTCGCGTGACGGCAGGGTTCGACGAGGCCGTCGAGGGCGTCGACCGCCCGGGCCGCCCAGGCGCCGGCGGTGACGACCAGCCGGTCCGCGCAGTAGGTGTCCCGGTCGGTGTCGACGCGGACGCCGCCGTCGACCGCCTCCCAGTCGACGACCCGTTCGCGCGCCCGGACCGTCGCCCCCGCGTCGAGCGCCGCGGCGACGTGCGCGACGACCCCGCGTTCCGAGGCGACGACGGCGCCGTCGGGCTGGTAGAGCGCCTCGGCCCCGTCGGGGAAATCGTAGCCGGGGTACCGCTCGGACAGCTCGGGGCCGGACAGCGACTCGTGGTCGAGGCCGTGGCGTTCGCAGGCGCGGCGGGCGCTCGCGACGGGGTCGTCGCCGCCGACGGCGACCGCCAGCGACCCCGTCCCGGTCAGCAGGTCGCGGCCCGTCTCCGCTTCGAGGTCGCGCCAGGCCTCGTGGGCCCGGTCGGCGAGCGCCATCGTCGCCGGGTCGCCGTCGAGCAACCGCTGTAGCAGTCGCGTCCGCCCGTGCGAGGAGCCCCGGCCGTGGGGCACGTCGAAGCGTTCGAGCCCCAGAACCGAGGCGCCGCGGCGGGCGAGGCGGTACGTCGCCGCGCTCCCGACGCCCCCGACTCCGAGAACGATCGCGTCGTATCGCCCGCCGCTCGGTGTCATGTCGACCCCTGCGGCGTCGTCCGGCAAAGCGATTACGTCATCCGACCGTCCCATTCAGCCGCGTGACAGGTATGAGCGCTCGCTATCGTGTCGGGTCACTCGGCAGGTGCGGCGGCGCGCTCCTCGTAGATCCGTTCGATTGCGTCGTCGTGGACCGAGCGGATGTTCCGGCGTTTTTTCTTCATCGAGGGGGTCAGCAGGTCGTTGTCGGCGGTCCACTCGCGGGAGACGAGCTCGAAGGCCTTGATCCGCTCGACGCGTTCGAGGTCGGCGTTGACCTCCTCGACGGCCTCGCCGACCCACTCGCGGACGCGCTCGTCGCGACAGATCGCCTCGTCGTCGGCGGGCAGGTCGATCCCCTCGCGGTCGGCCCACCGCCGGACCGCCTCGAAGTTCGGGACGACGATGGCACCGACGAACTTCCGCTCGTCGCCGACGACCATCACCTGGTCGATCCGGTCGCTCGTCGCGAACCGGTCCTCGATGGGGCCGGGCGCGACGTTCTTCCCCGTCGAGAGGACGATCAGCTGTTTCAGCCGGTCCTTGTAGCGGAGGTACCCCTCCGGGGTGATCTCGACGATGTCGCCGGTCAGGAAGTAGCCGTCCTCGGTGAACGTCGCGTCGGTCTCGGCCTCGGCCTTCCAGTAGCCGTCGGTGACGTTCGGGCCGGTCACTTCGAGTTCGCCGACCGGCCCCTCTGCCTCGGGGAACTGGTCGTCGCCGACCGCCGACTCGTCGACGCGGGCGTCCACGTCGGTCACCGGCGGCCCCATCGTCCCCGGCCGGATCGCCTCGGGAGGGTTCACCGAGAGGACCGGCGCCGTCTCGGTGAGGCCGTACCCCTCGACGACGGGGATCCCCATCCCGAGGAACATCTCGGCGAGTTCCCGGCTGAGGCTGCCGCCCCCGCTGACGAGGAACTCCACCTCCCCACCCATGCGCTCGCGGACCGTCGAGTACACCAGCCGGTCGGCGACCGCGCGCTTGGCCCGGAGGACCGCTCCCGGACCCTCGGCGCGGGCGTAGTCGCGGGCGACCCCGACGGCCCACTCGAAGATCCGCTCCTTGGCCGTCGAGTCGCTGGCCTGCTCGCGCATGTTGTCGAAGATCCGCTCGTAGACGCGGGGGACGCTCGCGCCGGTCGTCGGACTCAACAGCTGCAGGTCCTCCGGCAGCGTGTCCGGGCTCTCGGCGTAGCCGACGGTCGCGCCGGAGGCGAACATGAGGAAGTGACCGGACAGCCGCTCGAAGACGTGCGCGAGCGGGAGAAAGGAGATGGTCCGCGAGTCCTCGTCGAGGACCGGCGTCTCGCCCTTGTCTGGCCGGGGCCCCATCCGCTTGCGACACTGGTTGACGTTCGCCCGGAAGTTGCGGTGGGTGAGCCGGACGCCCTTCGGCTGGCCCGTGGTCCCCGAGGTGTAGATGATGCTCGCGAGGTCGTCGGGGTCGCGCTCGTCGATCCACCCCTCGTAGGCCTCGCGGTCGAACGCCTCGTCGCCGCGCTCGTGGAGTTCGGCCAGCGTCAGCGCGTCGTCGCGGTCGGCGGCCGGGCCGTCCGGCGCCGCCTCGTCCATCACGACCGAGAAGGACAGGTCCAGGTCCGCCTCCACGTCCTGGACGCGCTCCAGCAGCGACTCGTCGCCGACGACGACGCCGGTCGCGTCGGGGTCGTCGAGCAGGTACCGCACCTGGTTCGGCGAGGAGTCGGTGTAGACCGTCGTCACCGTCCCGCCGGCGGCCAGTACCGCGAAGTCGGCGAGCGCCCACTCCATGCGGGTCTCGGCGAAGATGGCGACGCGGTCGCCGGCCTCCAGCCCCAACTCGCGGAACCCGGCGGCCAGCCGGCGGACGACCGACCGCATCTCCTCGTAGGAGATCGCCGCGTACTCGCCGTCCGGCGCTGCTTGGATCACACCCGGTGCGAGCGAGCGGTCGTAGACGCCGCCCTTGTACCGCTGGGCGGGGGCCGACCCGTAGCGGTCGGCGGCCGCCTCGAACATCGCCGCGAGCGTGTCCGTCCCGACGACCTCGTCGGTGTAGGTCTGTTCCGCGGCCCACCACTGGCCCGCGGGCTCCGGGGCATCCATGCGGCCCTATAAGATCCGGGGTATGATATATGTTATCGAACGTGCGGTCGACTCTCGGTCGTTGAACGTGACGAAAACGGAAATCGAGTTGTCAGAACCCCGTCGCTCGCTGCAGGCTCATCGGTCGGTCCCGTCTCCGACCGCGTGGTGCCCGTCCGGCCGTCGAGCGGGACTGCCGAATCGATATAGCATTCAGTGGTTTACAGGCCGGGATATCGGCCGGAACCCGCCGCGGCGCGTCACCGGAATATCCCGTCGAACAGCGTCGCTTCGGCTCGGTGGACGCGTTCGAGGAAGGCGGACTTGCTTATCCCGAGGTCGTCGGCCACGTCGGCGGCAGTGGCCTCCCGCGGGACGGAAAAGTAGCCGCGTTCGAAGGCGGCCTCGACTGCTTCGACCTGCGCCGGGGTGAGGTTCCAGTGGGTGGCGACGCCCACTTCGCCGTCGGAGCCGAGCGGCGAGGCGCGTTCGACGGTGACACCGACCCGCTCGTCGGCGGCGTCGAGGACGCCCTGGAGCACGTCCCGGCCGACGACGGCGCCGCGGTGGCGCTCCTCGCCCGCCCGGTAGCACAGCGACTCGACGAGAAAGCCCGCGTCGGTCAGCTCGTGGACGACGCAGGGCGCCTTCGAGAGACAGCGGTAGGTCTCGCGGTCGCCCCCGTCGGCGACGTGGAGGTAGCGGACCCGGTCGTCGGCGTCGAGCGCTTCGGCCACGCCCGCCTCCGCGGGGCCGCTCGCCCGGACGAGCGCGTTCCCGTCGGTCCGCAGCTGCGGCGGGTCCGCGTCGACCGCCGCGTCGGCCGCCGCCGAGGCGCGCGCGAGCGGGCAGTCGTCGCCCGTCACGCGGAACTCGACGACCAGGCACTCCTCGATCATCCGTGCGTGGTACTCTCTCCCAACGTAAAAACCCACGATATGAGCGGGTCAATACGTACCCGCGCCGGAATCGTAGCCCTCGACATGGACATCGACGCCGTGAAAGCGCGGGCCGGCCCCCGGGAGTTCGGGCCGGCCGACGACATGCCCGCCCAGTACCGTGAGGCGGCGACGCGGATGCTCCAGTTCCACGCCAACAGCGAGATCATGGGCGCGTACCTGGAGAAGCCGTTCGTCCGGCAGTCGCCGAGCATCGACCGGAAGCTGGCGTTCAGCGCCAAGGTACAGGACGAGATCGGCCACGGCCAGCTGCTCTACCGCGCGGCGGAAGCTCTTGGGGTCAAGACCCGCGAGGAGATGCTCGACGAACTCGCTCGCGGCGAGGGGAAGTTCCTCAACTGCTTCCACTACGAGATGGAGGAGTGGGCGGAGACGCCGATGATCGCCTTCTTCGTCGACGGCGCGGCGATGAAACGCCAGGCCACGCTCAAGCGGTCGAGCTGGACGCCCTACGCCCACGCGATGGACAAGATCTGCTTCGAGGAGGGCTTTCATGTCAAACACGGCGAGGACATCATGCGCGAACTCGCCGCGGGGTCGAACGCCGAACAGCGGCGGCTGCAGGCGGCGTTCGACACGTGGTGGCCGCGCATCCTGCAGTTCTTCGGCCCGACCGACGAGGAGTCGACCCACCACGACTTCGCCGCCGAGGTCGGGCTGAAGACGATGAGCAACGACGAACTCCGGGACCAGTTCCTCAACGCGTACGTCCCGAAGGCCCGCAAGTACAACCTGGAGATCCCCGACGAGCCCCGGATCCGCTACCACGAGGACCGCGACCACTACGAGGTCGTCGAGGACGACCTCGACTGGGAGGAGTTCTTCGCCATCGCGAACAACGAGTACCCCGAGGGACGCGAACAGATCGACGGGCGGGCGAAGGCCCGGGAGGCCGCCGCGTGGGTGCGCGACGCGCTGGCGTCGAGCGACGGCGGGGCCCCGGACGACGGTGCCGTCGCGGCCGGAGGTGACTGACCGTGCGCTGGGAGGTGTTCCGCCAGGAGTCCCGGGGCGACTACCACCGCCATTGCGGGGACGTGCACGCCCCCGACCGGGAGCTGGCGGCGCTGTTCGCCCGGATCCAGCACGGGCGCCGGATGACGACCGAGAGCCTCTGGGTCGTCCCGAGCGAGGAGGTGACGGAGGTCGACGCCGACGACGCCGCGTTCGGCGGCCGGACCGACAAGGCCTACCGCTGGGCGACGACGTACAACGTCGACGCGACGTTCGCCGAGGAGGTCGCCGACTCCGAGCGCGAGCAGGCCGCAGCGGAGGGATCCGGGGGGACCGACTGATGGCCGACCCGCGACCGCTCGCCGCCCTCGACGGGGACGAACGGGCCGCCGCGGAGGCGCTGCTCCGGCGGCTGGCCGACGACGAGTTCGTCCTCGCCGAGCGCTACACGGAGTGGCAGGTCGTCGCGCCCACGCTGGAGTCGGACCTGGCGCTCGCGAACGTCGCACAGGACGAACTCGGCCACGCCCGCGTGTGGTTCGACGCCCTCGGCGAACTGGGGTACACCGAACGGGAACTCGTCTGGGAGCGCGAGCCCGGGCGCTTCCGCCACAGCACGCTCGTCGAACTGCCCTTCGCGGAGGGCGACTGGGCCGACGCGGTCGTCCGGGGTTATCTCTACGACACCGCCGAGGACCTGCGTCTCGACACGATCGCGGCGTCCGGGGTCCGCGAACTCGTCGACCCGATCGAGACGATCCGCGGCGAGGAGGCGTACCATCTCGACCACGCGCAGACGTGGATCGAACGGCTCTGCGCCGACGAGGACGGTCGGGACAGGGTGCAGTCGGCGGTCGACCGACTCGTCCCCCACGCGCTGACGCTGTGGGAACCCGGCGAGCGGAGCGAGGCGATCCGGGAACACGGGCTCCGCGGGGAGTCGCTGTCGGCGATGCGCCGGCAGTGGCTCGATACGGTCGGGTCGTTCCTGGAGGGCCACGGCGTGAGCGTCCCGCTGGACCCCGGGGAGGACCCCGCCGACCTGCTGCCGGCCGCCGTCGGTCGCGACGGGAGCCACACCGACCACTGGCCGCGCCTCCACGACGAACTGACCGGGACCTACCGGGAACTCGGCCGCACCGAAGTCCGCCGCCTCCGGGGTGAGAACGCGTGAGCGACCCGGATCTCGACACTTCGGACGGTCACACGGCCGACGGTGGCGGGACCGACCCGGGTCAGACGGCGTGCGCGTACACCACATATCGCGATACGAAATCCGGTGACGAGCGGGAACTGCCGGCCACGGGAGCGGACGCGACGGGCGCCGAATCGCGGGTCTGGGCGGCGCTGCGCGCGGTCGAGGACCCGGAGATGCCCGTCAGCGTCGTCGACCTCGGGCTGATCTACGGCGTGACCGTCGAGGACGGCGTCGCGACGGTCGAGATGACGCTGACCTACACGGGGTGTCCGGCCCGGTCGATGCTCACCGACGAGGTCGAACGGGCGGCCGCGAGCGCCGAGGGCGTCGAGCGGGCGGACGTGCGACTCGTCTGGTCGCCCGAGTGGACGCTGGAGCGGGTCACGGAGGACGGAAGGGAGGCGCTCCGGGAGTTCGGGGTGAGCGTCTGATGGGCGACGACCGGCGCGACGGCGCGGTCGGCGGTCGTGGCTCGGACCCGAGCGTCGACGCCGGGAGCGGGGGCGACGAGCCGGTCGCCTGCCCCTACTGCGGGTCGACGGCCACGGAGCGCGACCACCCGAAAGGGCCGTCGCTGTGTCGCTCGATGCACTACTGCCGCGCCTGCGACCAGCCCTTCGAGGCGATGCGGAGGTGACCGCGAGGCGTGCCACACCGGCGTGCTTTTTTGGACCGGGCGGCGAACCCGGAGGCATGACCGAACACGCCGGGTGGTTCGCGGGGCTCGACCCCGGGGACGCCGAGGCCGCCGCCGAGCGAGTCCGGGACGGGTCCGCCGAGTCGCCCGCCGACTGGCCGGCCCTGGCCGTCGAGGAGGGGTTCGCCGCCGACGAGTCGGCCTACTACGAGCGACTCCACGAGGCGACGACGGCCGCCGCCCGTGCGGGCGTCCACGAGCGCGAGCGCGCCGACGACAAACAGCTCATCCACGCGGTCCGGGCCATGGACGACTGCGAGCGCACGGCGAACGAACTCGCCGAGCGGGTCGCCGAGTGGGCAGGCACGCGCTTCGAGGACGCCGGAACCGGCGTCGACTACGCCCGCGAACTGGCCGGCCGTGACGGGGACTCGTCGGACTCGGACTCGAACGAGGGGGCGGAGCCGGCTGACCCGGACGAGCCGGCGGAACCGGCCGACCCCGGCGAGGCACGGCTCCTCGCGCTCGCCGATCGGACGGCCGCGCTGGCCGACGAAGCCGACGAACTCCGGGCGTACGTCGAGGAGACGGCGCCGTCGGTGGCGCCGAACCTCGCCGCGATGGCCGGGCCCGTGCTGGCGGCGCGGCTGATATCCCTGGCCGGCGGGCTCGACGAACTGGCGAGAGAGCCCAGCAGCACGGTGCAGGTGCTCGGCGCGGAGGACGCGCTGTTCGCCCACCTCCGCGGGTCGGCGCCCTCGCCCAAGCACGGCGTCATCTTCACCCACGAGTACGTCCGCGGAACGCGACCCGAGGAGCGCGGGTCGGCCGCGCGGGCGCTCGCCGGGAAGCTCACCATCGCCGCCCGCGTCGACCACTACAGCGGCGAGCGCAAGCCGGAGCTCGACGCCGAACTCGACGAGCGCATCGCGACGATCCGCGGGAACGACGGCGGTCCCGGGTCGGAGAGCGACGACGGGGCGGACGGCGCCACCGGCGCCGAGAGCGGAGGTGACGACGCGTGAGCGACCTCCCGGAGGGCGTCGAGCGCCGCGCGTTCGAGGGGAGCGAGCGGCTGGCGACCCGCGGCGAGCCCCACTACGGCGAGCCGACCGACGGCGAGTACCGGGCCTGGAACCCCGACCGCTCGAAGCTCGGCGCGATGCTCGAACTCGGGATGGACACCGGCCTCGTCGGCGGCGAGACGGTCCTCTACCTCGGCGCCGCGTCGGGGACGACGGCCAGCCACGTCGCCGACTTCGCCGGGCCGACCTACGGCGTCGAGTTCGCCGCCCGACCGGTGCGGGACCTGCTCGACGCCGCCGAGCCGCGGGGGAACCTCTTCCCGCTGCTGAAGGACGCGCGCAAGCCCGAGACGTACGCCCACGTCGTCGAACCGGTCGACGCCATCGTCCAGGACGTGGCCACGCGCGGCCAGGCGAAGGTGGCGACGGCGAACGCCCGGTTCCTCCGCGAGGACGGCCGGCTCCTGCTCGCCGTCAAGGCCCGCAGCGAGGACGTGACCCGCGACCCCGCCGACGTGTTCGACGACGCGCTCGCCGAACTGGAGTCGGCCTACGAGGTGCTGGAGACCGATCGGCTGACCCCCCACCACGACGACCACCTCGGCGTCGTCGCGACGCCGCGGTGAGCGCGACCGCCCCCGCGCGAGAGCTTAAAAGGCATGCCGCCGTATCACCGGGCGAGGCGACCACATGCCGGCGCGCGACCCCTCGTTCGCCATCCCGGGGCGACCCGAACGGACCTACCCCCGCGGCGGCGGCGTCGAGTACGAGGGCGAGACCGTCTTCGTCCTCACACCGGAGTCCGACCGCCCGGACGGCGACCTCGACGACCTCGTCGCGGCGGTCCTCGAGGCCGACGCCTACCGCTCGGGGGACTTCATGGAGCTACCCATGCCGCTGTACCTCGTCCGCGACGAGGGGACGACCGACGTGTTCCGCGTGACGGTCCGCGACGGCGCCGTCCGCCTGCACGTCCTCCCCGAGACCGACTCCGAGGGGCTGCGCCGCTTCTACGAGCGACTCCGCGAGACCTCCGACTGCAAGTGGTCCGTGACCTGCCGGACTGACTTCGGGTGACAGCCGCCCTCGCCGTCGGCCACCACCTCCCGCCGGTTTCGACCGAACCGGTTCGGGCGAAGACTCTCGTCGCGGCCCGTCCGAGGACCTGCCGTGCCCTCGCTGTCGTCGCTGGCGCGTCCGGGACTGCTCCTCGGGGCGTCGTGTGGAGCCGTCGGCGTAGCCCTCCGGGGACCGGAACGGGCCGTCCTGTGGGCGCTCGTCGGCTACTTCCTCGGGAAGTCGATCCAGAGCACCGTCTGGGCGGTCACGGCGGACCACTCCGCGTAGCCGCGGCGCCCGCCGGGCGAATATCTTCCCGGAAACCGACTCGCGGGACGGGCGCGTCCGCCCGGACGGAATGGCAGGACAGCAACTGGACCTCCGCGAGATCCCGCCGCCGCAGCGACACCCGACGATCTTCGACGCGTTCGCTGACATCGAGAGCGGCGAGGCGCTGACGCTGGTCAACGACCACGAACCGACGCCGCTGTACCACCAGATGGCCGCCGAGATCGAGGACTTCGACGCCGAGGGCTACACGGTCGACCGCGTCGGCCCGAACGAGTTCATCGCGACGCTCCCGAAGAAGTAACGCCGTTCTCTCCCGTCTTCGACCCGTCAGGCGGTCGCGTCCAGCGTCGCCACCTCGTCGACGAGTTCCGCGAACAGCTCGTCCGCCCGCTCGTCGTCGTAGTCGGTGTGGTACTCCTTGGCGACGCCGCGCTCGGCGAGGTTGACGTGGCTGTCGGGGGTCACGTCGTGCCGTTCGAGGCTCTCGCGGGCGCACTCCAGCGGACAGCCGTCGATCACGAGCGTCGGCCGACCCGACGTGGCGGTCGCCACGAGCGGTCCCACGTCGCCGCCGACGCCGGCGATACAGGACATCTCGGCGGCCCTCTCGCGGTCCAGCCGGACGGCGAGGTCGTTGGCCATCTGTGCGGCGCTCGAACAGCCCGAACACGAGTAGACCAGCGGCAGGTCGTCGTAGTCGTCGGTCATCGCTACCGGCTACCGCGCCGCGGCGCGAAAGACCTGTCCCGAATAGCTTCGCGTCTGCCGGCTCGGCGGTCTCCAGTCGCCCCGTGGTCACTCGCTGCGGACCCGCAGGTAGGTCGTGTACTCCCTGCGGAGCAGCCGGCCGCGCTCGCGCTCGATGGCGAGCAGTTCGTGGGAGGTCTGTTCGGCCAGTTGCGGGTACTCCTCGGTCGCGCGGCCGTCGGTGCTCCTGACGACCAGTATGTCGCCGTCGTCCAGATCCTCCAGCGCCCGCTGGACCTCCGCGATCCCGCTGGCGCAGCCCCGGCCGCGGTTGTCGACGGTCATGTCCGGCTCCACGTCGGGCGCGCTCTCGGGGGTCGAGTCAGTCACTGCCGGTCACCTCTGAGCCGTCCGCCGCGGACTCGCCACCGCCGCCCCCGCCGAGGTCGTCGAGCTCGCAGACGCCCTCGATGGGCGAGCAGGCCCGCCACATCGGACAGAGTTTGAAGATGACGACGAGCAGGCCGATGGTCCCGACCTTCGCGAGGACGGCGAGGCCGACGGCGCTCCCGAGGTAGGTGCCCAGAGCCGTCCCGAGGCCGTCGACGGCCTGGTAGAGGCCGCTCAGAAGCAGCGTCGGGATGATAAACCGGACCGCCCAGCGGAACCGCTCCAGCTGCTCGCCGGCGGCGCGGACGACGGGGACCGTCGACCGGCGCTTCCCGGTCGGGACGGCGACGAAGATGTTCCAGACCGCCCCGCCGATCCAGACGGCGAAGGCCAGGAGGTGCAACACCCGGACGCCCGCGGCGACCGGCTCGAACCCGCGCAGCGCCACCTCGGCGACGGCCGTTGCCGCGACGACGGCCAGCCCCAGCCCCAGCGTCGCCAGCCCGAGCGGACTCCGGAACCGCTCGTCGACGGGGCCGCTGCGGGCGGTCGTCGCGGCGGCGAGCGCCAGCCAGGCCGTCAGCAGCGCGGCGAACCCGGCGACCGCCGGCGTAGCGCCGAACGCCGCCAGGTACGACCGGACGACGACAGCGCCGGCGACTGCGAGGGCGGCGACGGCGCCGGCGGCGATGCGGTCGAAGCGGTCGTACATCGCCACGCAGTACTCCCCGGCGCCCTCGCCCAGATCCGCCGGGCGGACGAACAGGTGTTTCCAGACGAACCCGCCCGTGAGTACGCCGGCGGCGACGAAGTAGGCCCACTTGACCGCGGCGACCACGACGCCGGCGCCGCCGAGGCGCGCGGTGACCCACGTGCCGACCAGCGACGCCACCAGAACGACCGACAGCGCCACCTTCGGCAGCGTGTACCTGTCGAACAGCGGGTCGGACTCCTCGGCGGCCGTCCGGGTGTCGGATGACATGGCGAGCGGGTTCCCCTCGTCGGAGTATTAGGCCGACCAAAAGTAACGGTGTGGGCGGACATATTCGGCCCGAACATCTCCGGAGGGAGCCCTTCCCGCGGCGAGCGTCTACGACCGTTCGATGGACGAGGCGACCCCCGCCGAGGGCGACCGAGCGACCGTCGAGTGGCGGCGCGTCTCGCTGGACGGGGTCCCGTCGCCGGTCGTCCGCCGGGTCCCCCACCTCGAACTGAAACTCGAACACCCGGACCTGAAGCCGACGGGGCGGGCCAACCGGTTCTTCCCGGATGCGGTGCCCTACGAACTCGACGGCCGGTCACGGGTCTTCTACTGGCGGCCAGCGCTGTCGGCGTCGGGGCCCCTCGACGACTGGGCGGTCGCCTGCGCGACTACCCACAGCCTCGCGGCGTTCGACTCGCTCCCCGCGGGGGTCCCGCCGCTGGTCTCGCCCGACGGCGACGCGACGATGGTCGTCGTCGACGGGGCCGTCGGTGGCGACGCGACGACCGCCCGCGTCCGCTCGTACGACCCCCCGGAGCTCCGCGTCGACGCGGTCGCCGAGTCGGTGGTCGAACTGACCGTCGCCGGGGAGGTCCGCGAGGTGCCGGCCGGCGAGCGCCGCCGGTTCGGGCTCGCCGAACAGCGAGTCGAACCGGCCGGTGACGACGGAGAGACGACTGTCGCGCCGGAACTGGTCGTCCGCTACCCCGGTCGGCGCGAACTCTACCACCCCGAACCGGGGACCGACTCGCGGGTGTTCCCGTCGTTCGGGCTCGACCTCGACGACCTGTCGAACCCGCTTCCGGTGCCGACCGCCGCGGGCGAACTCGACGACGCTGCGCTGGCGACGGCGGTCGGCGTCGACCTGTCGGAGCGGCCCTACCCCGAGCGGGCGCTCTGGCAGGCGTTCGCCTACACGGCCTTCGACCCCCACGCCGACGCGGCGCCGACGCTCGGACAACTGCCGGAGGGCCTGATGGTCCTCCGTGACGGTGCGTTCGACGAGCAGTGACGGGAGCGCCGTGGCTCGGCGCCGGGATGTTCCGGAGAATCGGAACGCGGTAAGCCTAGGCCGGGATTTGAACCCGGGCTCTCGTCCTTACCAAGGACGCGCTTTACCTCTAAGCTACCCAGGCGCGTTTCCGAGTTGCCGCGATTCGTCTTTAGGCGTTTCGATTCACCCCCGCCGTGCGTGCGAGCCACACGGCGAGTCGGGGACGGCGCGGCGACCGATCAGATCCGATCGGCCAGCGCGGCGGGCGTCCCGTCGGAGAACAGCGAGTCGGCGACCGGGAGCCGGCCCTCGGTGCGGCCGAGCGCCCCGACGTGGCGCCGGAGGTCGTCAGTGATGGACCCGCCGGCGGCGGTCGTACCGGCGACGGCGGCGAGTTCGAACACGTCGGCCTCCAGGTTGGCGTCGAGGCGGTCGTCGCCGGTGGTCCGCCGGCGGGTCTGGTCGCCGCCGAACGAGCGGACGACAGCGACGGCCTCCCCGGCGGCCTCCGTGCGGGCCAGCAGGTAGAACCCGCGGGCGACCATCACGTCGGCGACGAGGATGTCCATGTCGGCGGCGTCGGCGTCCGCCGTCGCGGTCGGGCCGGCGGGCACGCCGTCGGTGACGGCCACGTCCCCGCCGTCGGTCCGCTCCCGCTGGTCGCCTCCCGACGACCCGCCGCCGGCCTCGCGCGCCGCGACGCCGTCGGTCCGCTGGTCGCCGTCCGCCGCGCTCCCGCCGGGCGCGCCGCCGTCCGTCCGTTCGTCCTCGCCGGCGAGGGCACCGTCGCGCTCCCACGGCGGGTCACGGGAGAGCGAGCGGGTGAGTCGCAGCCCCTCGTAGATGAGCTGGACGCCGGCCCCGCGGTCGGCGACGGCGTCGGCGTCGACCGACCCCGTGTCCGCCGACCCGCCCGCGGTGACTGCGCGAGCGCTCAACACCGTCAGTACGCCGGGTGCCATCGACCCGTCTTCGAGGCGTTCGCGGATCCGTTCGCGGAGGCGGTCGGGTTCGACGTCGCCCACCGCCTCCAGCGCGGCCCCGCGGACCGCCGCGGCTTCCTCCATTGGCGTCGGCTAGCGGTGGGAGGGGCAAAGACCTTTGGAAACGACTCACCCAACGGTCCGGTATGGCCCCGTACACCCCGGGCGAGCCCCCGTTCGGCCCCGAGCGAACGCCCACCCGGCCGACCCCGCCGGAGGGTCCGCCGTGATCGAGACCGACGACGACGGCGCGGTGTGCGTCGTCACGCTGGCCCGCCCCGACCGCCGCAACGCCCTCACCCCCGCGGCCCTCGACGACCTCGAATCCGCCGTGGAGGACGCCGACACGCCGGTCGTCCTCCTCCGCGGCGCCGGGTCGGCGTTCTGCGCCGGCGCGGACCTCGACGCGGTCGCCGACCTGCCCGACCGCGAGGCCGCCGAGCGGTTCGCACGCCGGGGACAGCGGGTCGCGGCGACCGTCGCCGGCTGCGAGTCGGTCGTCGTCGCGGGGGTCGACGGCGCGGCCCGCGGCGGCGGCGTCGAACTCGCCCTGGCCTGCGACGTGCGTGTCGCGACGCCCGCGGCGACGTTCGCCGAGTCCGGCGCGGCGATCGGCCTGTTCGGCGCCTGGGGCGGCACCCACCGGCTGCCCGAGGTCGTCGGCCTCGGCGAGGCGATGGACATCGCCCTCTCGGGCCGGGTGCTCGACGCCGACGAGGCGCTCCGGGCGGGACTCGTCTCCCGCGTCGTCGACGACCCGCGGGCCGTCGCCGACGAGATCGCCGCCAACGACCCCGCGGCGCTCGCCGTTCTCAAGGAGCGGCTCCGCGACGACGCCGACCGCGCCGAGCGGGAGCGCCGCGAGGCCGAGGCGTTCGCCGACCTGCACGCCGACTTCGAGCGGTAGGCGGTCCGCGGTCGACCGCCGACCGTGCCGTTCCGGCCGGTGACCGGACGGCTCTGAGCGGCTGCCGGGCGACGACCGGGCGACGGTCGTGTCCGCCACCACCACAACCGAAACCTTCGAAAGCGGTGGCCCCTCATAGGAGGCCAATGCCGGACTGCGACTACTGCGGGGCGACCGTCGACGGCGAGGACGCGTACCTCGACCACCTCGCCGCCGAACACGAGGGGGAGCTGGGGTCGATCGACCAGCGGCGCGTCGCCGAACGCGAGGGCGACGACGACGGCGGGATCCCGCTCGGCCCGGCGATCCTCGTCGGCCTGCTCGCGCTCGCCGGCGGGCTGGTCGTCTACGTCACCTTCCTCATGGGCGGGTCGGGCGGGACCGCCGCGGCGAGCGGTCTGCCGGACAGCGGCGACCAGTCGGTCATCTCGGGGGTCCAGACCGAGGAGTCCAACGGCCTCGAACACCGCGAGCAGGGCACCGACATCGACTACGAGCGGGTCCCCCCGACCAGCGGCCCCCACTGGGGCGGCTCGTGGGAGAGCGCCGGCTTCTACACCGAGCAGCCGCCCCTGGAGTCGCTCGTCCACTCGCTGGAACACGGCGCGGTCGTCGTCTACTACGACCCGGCCGAGCTGACCCCCGAGGCCGAGGAGCACCTGCGCGGCTGGGCGAACAACCAGACCGGCAACTGGCAGAGCTTCATCGCCGTCCCCCACCCCGAGGACGACCCCGAGTCGGCGTACGTCCTCACCGCCTGGACCAAGCGCATGACGATGGACGAGTACGACGACGAGACGGTCCGCGCGTTCGTCGCCGAGTACATCGGCCGCGGTCCCGAGAACCCGGTGCGATAGCGCCCGAAAACCGCCATTCTCGCCGTCAGTACAGCGGCTCGGGTCCCGGCGGCGCCGCCCGCTTGTGCTTGCTCCGCTCGTACAGTCCCCGGACCCGCTCGACAGTCTCCGCGTCGACGCCGAGGTGGTCGGCGGTCGCCGAGACCGATAGCGGGCCGTCGACGTGGAGCGCGAGGATCGAGTCGAGCGTGTCGTAGCCCATGCCGAGTTCGCCCTCGTCGGTCTGGTCGACCCACATGCCGGCGCTGGCCTCCTTGGCCGCCAGGTCCTCGGGCACGCCGACGTGGCGGGCCAGCTGGCGCACCTGCTGTTTGTAGAGGTTCGCGATCGGGTGGCAGTCGACCGCGCCGTCCCCGTACTTCGTGAAGTAGCCAACCAGCGCCTCCGTCCGGTTGCCCGTCCCGACCACGAGCCCGCCCTCGGTGTTTGCCACGAGGTAGTTCAGCACGGCGCGGATACGCACGTAGAGGTTGCCCGTCGCCATCCTGTCGCCCTCGGCGTCGGGGTAGGCGTCGAGGAAGGCGTCGGCGATGGGCGTGATCTCCACCACGTCGTACTCCACGTCGAGCAGTTCGCTCGCCACCCGCTCGGCGTCGCTCATGTTCGACTCCCGATTCACCTCGCTGGGCATCACCAGCGCGTGGACGTTCTCGGCGCCCAGCGCCTCGACGACCAGGTGCGAGGTGAGCGTGCTGTCGATGCCGCCCGAGAGGCCCATCACCGCGCGGTCGGCGTCCGCGGCCTCGTACTGGTCGCGAATGAACTCGGTGACGTGCTCGCGGTGCGCTTCGAGTTCGTCGGTCGAGAGCGACATGTCGAGCGGGTCGCTCGCCCGGACGAGATCCTCGGTCGTAGCCATACCGAACCGTTCGTACGAGTGCGACTAATACCCTCGTGTCGCCGCCGATCGGTGACCGTCCGTCCACTCGACCGAAGCGCTACGTTCAAGTGATCGGGACTGCCACATCCACCCGAAGGGAGCGCCGTTGGTCCAGTGGTAGGACATTAGCTTCCCAAGCTAATAGCCCGGGTTCAATTCCCGGACGGCGCATCCTCGGGTGACCAATACGGCGAGCACCGCGTAGCGTGTGCTCGCCACCGTGAACCGCGGCCGCGGCCACGGGAATTGAACTACGGCAGACCGATCGGTCGCGGTTCGAACGAGGTGAGAACCGCGATGTGAACGGCGGAGCCGTCACAAGTGAGGTCTGGCATCGAGTTCAATTCCCGGACGGCGCATCGAACTCCGTTCTCATCGGTGCCACGCAGTCCGTCGGAATCACCCCGGTCGGTTACCGGATACTTGGGTTTAAGCCGTTCCGAGCGAAAGACGGCGCCAATGGCTGAGCGTGACGAGGTCCTGGTAGCCGGTGGGCCGGCCGAGGGCCGGGCGGTCGCCGACGACCTCGCGGCGGTCGACGGGCTGGCCGTCGAAACGACGGGGGCGGCGAACCCCGTAGAGGTCGACCCGGGCGGCGCCGACTGCGTCGTCTGGGTCGGGTCGGCGACGGCCGACGACCTGGGGACGCTCGTGGAGTGTGCGGGCGGTCCGGGCGGGATTCCGGTCGTGCTGGTCGACGACGGTGACGACGGGAGCCTCGACCCGGCGGCGGCCTTCGACGCCGGCGTGGCCGATGTCGTGCGTGCCGGCGAGGGGCAGGCGGCGGTGCTGGCCCGGCGCGTCGAGCGACTGCTGGCGGGGGAGACGGACGGGGCAGGGGAAACCGACGGCGCGTCCGCGGACCGGGCGGCGACCGACGGGGGCGGCGAGCGCGGGGGGATCGAGGCGGCGACGCCGCCGGCGGCGAGCGCCGAGCGGGTCCTCGAACGCGTCGACGCCGCGGTGCTGGGACTGGACGACGACTGGCGGATCACCTACCTCAACGAGCCGGCCGCCGAGGCGCTGGGCGAACCCGCCGACGCGGTCCGCGGCGAGGTCGTCTGGGAGGCGTTCCCCGACCTGGAGGGGACCGTCTTCGAGCGGGAGTACCGCGAGGCGCTGGCGAGCCAGGAGGTCCGCACGTTCGAGACCCGCTACGACCCGGAGGACAGCTGGCTGGCGGTGTCGGTCTACCCCGCCGCCGACGGGCTGTCGGTGTACGTCCGGGACGTGACCGACCGCAAGCGGACCGAGGCGGAGCTCGAACGCAACGAGCAGGCGCTGCGGGACCTCCAGCGGCTGGCCTCCTCGCGGGACCTGTCCGTCGACGAGAAGCTGGAGCGGGCGCTGGCGGTCGGCTGCGACCGGCTCGACCTGCCGCTGGGGTACCTGACCCGGATCGACGGCGACACCCAGACCGTCGTGGCCTCCCACGGGGACGCGGTCGAGCCCGGCACCCGCCAGCCCGTCGCGGAGAGCTACTGCCGGCGAACCGTCGAGACCGACGGACTGCTCGCGCTCGAACACGCCGGCGCCGAGGGGTGGGACGGTGACCCCGCCTACGAGCGCCACGGGATGGAGTGTTACCTCGGGGGGAAGCTGCTGGTCGACGGCGACGTCTACGGGACGCTCTGTTTCGGCGCTGCCGACGCCCGCGAGGCGCCCTTTACCGACGCCGAGGAGACGTTCATCGAGCTGCTCGTCGAGTGGGTCAGCTACGAGATCGAGCGCCGCGAGCGCGAGCGGGAGCTGGGCCGCTACGAGACCATCGTCCGCTCGGTCGACGACGGCGTCTACGAGCTCGACGAGGAGGGGCGGTTCACGTTCGTCAACCCCGCGATGTGCCGTATATCCGGATACGACGCGGACGAACTCGTCGGCGAGCACGTCTCGGTCGTCAGGGGCGACGACGCGACCGCGGCGGCAGTCGAGGCGCTGCTGGCCGGCGAGGCGACCGAGCGGACCGTCGAGTCGGCCGTCCAGCGCAAGCGCGGCCCGCCGGTTCCCTGCGAGGACAGCCTGACGGCGCTGACCGACGGGGACTCCGTCAGGGGCGTCGTCGGCGTCGTCCGCGACGTGACCGAGCAGAAGGCCCACCGCGAGATGCTCTCGGAACTGGTGACCTCCTCGCGGTCGCTCATGCAGGCCCGGGACCGCGAGGAGGTCGCCGAGATGGCCGCCCAGGCGGTGGCGGACGTGCTCGGCTTCGAGCTGAACACCGTCCGCCTGTTCGACCGAGAGACCGACCGGCTCGAACCCGTCGGGACGACCGACGCCGTCGCCGAACGCGGCGTCCGGACCCCGGCCTACGACGTCGACGAGGGCGGCCCCGGCCGGGCGTTCGTCGACGGCGAGATGGTCGTCGTGGAGGACACCGCGACCCTCGACGACGGCCTCCCCCACGACATCGTCCGCTCGGCGCTGCACGTCCCGATGGGCGTCCACGGCACCATCAGCATCGGCGCCGAGTCGGCCGACGCCTTCTCGAACACGGACCGCCAGGCCGCCCAGTTGCTGGCGACCAGCGCCGCCGCCGCGGCCAACCGCGCCAAGCGCGAACAGGAGGTCCGCGAGGCACGCGAGCGGGTCGACACGCTCGTCGACCGGATCAACGGCCTCATCGAGAACACCGTCGAGGTGCTCGTTCAGGCGGGCACGCGCGAGGAACTCGAGCGCGGCGTCGTCGAGCAGCTGGTCGCCACCGACCCCTACGCCTTCGCCTGGATCGGCCGGCCGGACCTCGCGGCCGAGCGCATCGAGGCCACCGCCTGGGGCGGCGACGTGCCCGAACTCGCCGACGCCGTCGCGGACCTGTCGCTGGACCGGTCGGCCGCCCGGGACGCCGCCGACCCCGCCGCGCTCGCGCTCGACGACGAGGCCATCCACATCGTCGACGACCTGGCCGACGCCCCCGGGGGGAGCGTCCACGCCGCCGCGCGCGAGGCCGGCCTCGGCTCGATGATCGCCGTCCCGCTCACCTACAAGGACGCCAGCTACGGCGTCCTCTGCGTCTACGCCTCGGCGCCCGACGCCTTCGCCGACCGCGAACAGGTCGTCCTCGACGCGCTCGGGCGGGCCGTCGCCAACGCCGTCAACGCCATCGAGAGCGGCCGCATCCTCTCGACGGACCGGGTCGTCGAGCTGGAGTTCACCGTCCGGGACGACGACCTGCTGTTCAACCGCCTCTCCGCGGGGACGGACGCGACCTACGAGCTGACGGGGTCGGTCCACGAGTCGGACGGGAGCCTCCGGCTGTACGTCGCCGCCAGCGGTGCCGACGCCGACGAGATCGAGTCAGTGCTCGCCGGCGACGACGGGGTCGCGGCGTCGAGCGTCATCGCCGACCACGACGGCGAGGTGCTGTTCGAGGCGGTCGTCGACGACTCGCTGGTCGAGTTGCTGGCCGACCACGGCGCGGTCACCCGGTCGGTCGTCGCCGAGGACGGCATCGTCCGCTACACCATCGAACTCCCCTACGAGGCGGAGGCGCGGGAGCTGTTCGAACTCGTCTCGGACCGCTACCACGGCACCGACCTGGTGGGCTACCACGAACACGAGCGGCCCGTCAGGACCCGCCAGGAGTTCCGCGAGGCCGTCACGGACCGGTTCACCGACCGCCAGGAGACGGCCATCCGCACGGCCTACCTCGGCGGCTTCTTCGAGTGGCCCCGCGACGTGGACGGCGACGACCTCGCCGAGTCGATGGACATCTCCCGGCCGACATACCACCAGCACCTCCGCGCGGCCCAGCGGAAGGTGTTCGACGAACTGTTCGACCCCCACTCCGGGCGGTAGTTCCGATACCGCGACCGTCCGGGGCCGATCCCCGTGGCCGGCCGAGAGAGGTGGATTCATACGTCCGAGCGACCTACTGGCAGGCGCCGACTACAGCGGGTGATGGACGGTTTCGAACCGACTAATAGTTCGTTCCCGTCGCCCGACTCGAGGCGTTCGCCCGGATTCCGGATGGCCCAAGTGCTGGTACGTTTGACCTGCCTCACACGCTGTATCAGTCGGGGAATTTTTGTGTGTTGCCACGCGTATCTCCGGCCATGAGCGACCCCACAGACGGCAATATGGATATCGAGCTTGGGGTCCTGAAGCTTTTTCGCCGTACCCTCACGCGTGCAGCGGACGACACCGACGACTCGTCGAGTACCGAATTGGATCCGATTCGGACACAGAAACTCGTTCTGGCCGGGGTCCGCCATTTCGGACTCGAAGACCGAGTTACGATCCAGTGGTATCTGGACGGGGATATGCTCCCGCGGCTCTCGGAGACCGGAGACGATGTCGCGATCGTGACGAATGCGGGCTACGACGAAGGACCATTTCCCACCGAGGAGGAGGTGTATCGGTTCTACACCGAGGAACTATCGAATTCGTTCCCCACCGGCGAGACTCTCCCGGAAATCCTCGAACAGGACCCGTTCGAGTGGCTCGAAACGTACTATCGGGCGAAAGACATCCCGTTCAGTGAGGTTTACCGGACGAATCTGGAGATCTATCTCCGTCTGCGGCATCTACAGCAGTACTACGACCCGGACCACTCCCGCGAGAGCCTCCCCGACTCGGATCCCGCTACGGTCGCGGACGACATCTCGGATGCTACGATGAGGATGAAAACCGCGATGACGCGGTACATCCTTTTCCAGAGTCTCGGCCCCTACGTCACCGAGTTCGACCGGATTGCCGGGCAGATCCTCTCGGAGATCAGTGCGGATCTCGATTCCGACCACGAGTCGCGGTCCAACCACAAGATTCTGATCAGTCACCTGGGGCGCTTCTACTACCACGCGATCTGGGAACCGATCGCCGCTCGGATGGGGTACTACACGGTCGAGGCACCGTCCCAGGAACAGTTGGATGATACGAGGAGCTCCCGGGTGAAACAGCTCAAACTAACCAGAACTAGGTTCTTCGACGAACTCGAGAAGTTGCGTAGCCGGACGGACGAATTCGGCATTCGGTTAGAGACGCGTACCGAGCGTCTCCCCCGGATCAACCCCGAGGAGTCCGGTCTTGAGAACGTGCTCTCCCTCGATATGGACGAGTTGAGCGGTGAACAGGCTGCTGAAGGCTGATGGACCTGTCGACGTTGCCGCAACCGACTGCGGAACACTACAGACAATCTTACGGGAGCCCGCCCGACAGGTCTCTCTACGTCACTCGTGACTTCCTGAAGGCGAGATACATCGACCCGGATGGAGATGGCGTTCTCCAACTGAAAAAGCAGTACGTCGACGAACTGATCAGACAGATCGAGGCCAAAGAGATCGCGTTCCGAAAGCTGGTCGTCTCGAACGAGACCCTGACGGAAGTCGTGATCTCGTTGCACAGAGAGGGCACCGAGGCGGGCGCCGGCGAGTGCCTTCGTGAAGTTCGAACCAACGACATCTTCGAGATCGCACAGACCTCTCGTGATCGGTTCGATGCTGCTGCGGGCCACTTCGAGTATCTCCGGGACAAAGACCCAAACTTCGGTGAATTCATCGACTATCAAGTCATGATGGAAGAAGGTATCCGATACGTCGCGACTTGGGATACCGATTTTCGGAATTTCGAGTGGGTCTCGTTGCTCCCGATCTCGCGATGGGGTGTCTGATCCTCGCGGACAGCAGCGGTGCGTAGCGTTCCTGGCCGTGTCGGCGTTCAAAAAACAGTACCGTATCTGTCAGAGGTGAGTACGCCCGCCGACGCAGCACCGTCGTTTCGGCCCCAAGTAGCGGTCGCAATCGTGAGTGCCGTTCGGTGCCGGACCGAGAGAGGTGGATTCATACGCCGGGGCGACCTACCGGCGGGCGATGGCCGACGACGACGGCGACGACGGGGCGGCCGCGGTCGAGGGGCCGCTGTGGACCGAGACGCACGCGCCGGCGCTGGCCGACCTCCCCCAGGCGGAGGTCCGCGAGCACCTGGAGAGCGTCGTCTCCGAACCGATGAACCTGCTCGTCCACGGGCCGAAAGGGGCCGGCAAGACCGCCGCAGTGCGCGCGCTGGCCGACGAACTCCACGACAACCCCGAGGCGGACCTCGTGGAGATCAACGTCGCCGACTTCTTCGACATGACCAAGAAGGAGGTCAGCGAGGACGACCGCTTCTCGCGGTTCATCGACAGCAAGCGCCGCCGGGAGTCCTCGAAGGCCGACCTCATCAACCACGTCCTCAAGGAGTCGGCGAGCTACCAGCCGGTCTCGGGCAGCTACAAGACGGTCCTGCTGGACAACGCCGAGGGCGTCCGCGAGGACTTCCAGCAGGCGCTCCGGCGGGTGATGGAGCAGTACTACGAGGCGACGCAGTTCGTCATCGCGACCCGCCAGCCCTCGGCGCTGATCCCGCCGATCCGCTCGCGGTGTTTCCCCGTCGCCGTCCGCAAGCCGACCCACGACGAGACGGTGGCGGTGCTGGAGGACATCGTCGAGGCGGAGAGCGCCGACCACGACGACGAGGGCATCGAGTACGTGGCGGGCTACGCCGACGGCGACCTCCGGGAGGCGATCCTGGCCGCCCAGACCACCTACGAGCAGGAGGGCGAGATCACCATGAACACCGCCTACGAGGTGCTGGGCTCTTTGGGCGCCGACGAGCGCGTCCAGGAGATGGTCACAGCCGCCGAGGCCGGCGAGTTCACCGACGCCCGGTCGACGCTGGACGACCTGCTCGTCGACGAGGGCCACAGCGGCGAGGAGGTGCTGGAGGACGTGCTCGCGGTCGCACGCTCGCGGTACTCCGGCGCCGACCTCGCGCGGGTCCACGAACTCGCTGGCGAGATCGATGTGGACCTCCACGAGGGGACCAGCGACCGCATCCACGTCTCGCACCTGCTGGCCGAACTCGGCGAGATGCGCACGTAGGAACCCGCCGGTCCCGCTCTCCCGGTCCCGATCTCGGGCACGTTCTCGCCGGGCTATCCGCGCGTTCGTCGAGCGACCCGTTCACGAACGCGGACGCTCGCGCCCGCGGGAGACGCTCCGGAGGACGCTCACGCCGGAGCCGCCGAGTACCAGAACCCAGAACCCGACCGCGAGGGCGGCCTCGGACTCGCCCGGCGGCGCGCGAGCGAAGTCGGCGACCAGCCACACCGCGAGCGCGAGCGACCCCAGTCCGACGAGCGCCAGCCCCGCCCGGACCGGGCGCGTCCGGACGGCTCGGCGGCAGAACGCCCGAGCCCGTGAGGAGGCGTACGAGACGAGCAGCAGGACCGCAGCGGTGCTGTAGGCGGCGACCGCCGTCCAGCCGCCGGCGACGGTGACCCCGCCGAGGACGAGGGTGTCGTACGCGCCGAGCGCGGCGACCAGCGCCGCCAGCAGCCCCAGTGCCAGTCGTGAGCGCCGTCGGTCGGCCACGACGGACCGTCTCACGGACGTGATAAGCGAGTGTCGGTTCGGCGGCGGGCGGTCGCGCCGCGCTCGCCGGCAGGTCGGTCGACTCCTGTTGGCGGGTTCGAAATCCTTTTACGCGCTTCGGGGGGAGTATTGGGCAACGAACCATGGACATCGACATCATCGAGGAAGACGAGAACCCGATGTTGCATCGGACGGACGTGCGCTTCGAGGTGACCCACGAGGAGGCGACGCCCTCGCGGCTCTCGGTCCGGGACTCGCTCGCGGCCAAGCTCAACAAGGACGCCGAGGAGGTCGTCGTCCACGAGCTGGACACCAAGTTCGGCATGCGCAAGACCGTCGGCTACGCGAAGGTCTACGACGACGCGGAGTACGCCCGCGACGTCGAGCAGGACCACATGCTCGAACGCAACAAGATCGTCGCCGAGGACGGCGAGGGCGAGCAGGCGGAGGAAGCGTAGATGCCCCGCCACGAGTTCTACGACGAGGACGGCAGCACCGACCGCGAGCAGTGCCCCCGCTGTGGCGACACCTTCCTCGCCGACCACGGCGACCGCCAGCACTGCGGCAAGTGCGGCTACACCGAGTGGGAGTAAGGCCCGCCTTTTCCGCCGTTTTCGCCGTCTCGTAGCCGGTGGTTCGGCGGTCCGGACGTTCGCCCCGGTGACGGTGTGGTCGCGTCGGTCCGTCCCCGACCCGGTTTCGCTGTGTGGCGAACCCCCGCGGGGGCGCCGGGCGCGACGAGCGGTGGATTTAACAACCGATTCTCATACATTCGAAGACATGACAGAGGTGAACCTGGTCGATTCCGCGAAGTGCCCGCACTGCAGGGAGGAGGTCTCTGGCGAGGAACTGAACGCGCTGGAAACCGCCATGGCGGAGGAGACGATGCTGGTGTGTCCGGAGTGTGACACCATCCTGGGCGGGGCGATGGGCGACGGGATGTTCGCCTCACTCGCCGCGACACAGCTCGCCGAGGAACTCGACGAGATCCGAGACGTGGTCGAGGCCCTGATGGACGCGGCCGAAGCGGACCAACCGGACGACATCGACGACGAATCTCTCGAACTGCTCGACGACCGGATGGGCGCCGCGGAAGTGAACATCAACTGACCGAAACGGCGACCGGCGAGGCCGCCGCGGACCGAAGTCGTCTTTTCGCTGGGCGGCCGACGGCGTAGCAAGCGAATGGCCCCGCCCACATCCGCAGCGGACGCATCCGGCGACGTACGGCGAGTCCTCGGTATCGAGGGGACCGCCTGGGCGGCCAGCGCCGCCGTCTACGAGGTCGACGCCGACGACGTATTCATCGAGAGCGACCCCTACCAGCCCGACAGCGGCGGCATCCACCCCCGGGAAGCCGCCGAGCACATGAGCGAGGCCGTCCCGAGCGTCGTCGAGACGGCGCTCACCGAGGCCCGCGAGCAGGCGGCGACCGAGGAGGGCCGCGGCCCCGACGAACCCCCCATCGACGCCGTCGCCTTCTCCCGCGGTCCCGGCCTGGGGCCCTGCCTGCGGATCGTCGGGACGGCGGCCCGCGCCGTCGCCCAGCGGTTCGACGTGCCGCTCGTGGGAGTGAACCACATGGTCGCCCACCTCGAGATCGGCCGCCACTACTCGGGCTTCGAGGCACCGGTCTGCCTGAACGCCAGCGGTGCGAACGCGCACGTCCTCGCCTACCGCAACGGCCGCTACCGCGTGCTCGGCGAGACGATGGACACCGGCGTCGGCAACGCCCTGGACAAGTTCACCCGCCACGTCGGCTGGTCCCACCCCGGCGGCCCGAAGGTCGAGAGCCACGCGAAGGAGGGCGAGTACGTCGACCTGCCCTACGTCGTCAAGGGCATGGACTTCTCGTTCTCGGGGATCATGAGCGCGGCGAAAGACGAGTACGACGACGGGACCCCGGTCGAGGACGTGTGCCGCGGCCTGGAGGAGACCGTCTTCGCGATGCTGACGGAGGTCAGCGAGCGGGCGCTGTCGCTGACCGGCCGCGACGAGCTCGTCCTCGGGGGCGGCGTCGGGCAGAACGAGCGCCTCCAGAGGATGCTCCGGGCGATGTGCGAGCAGCGCGGCGCCGAACTGCACGTCCCGGAGGACCGGTTCCTGCGGGACAACGCGGGGATGATCGCGGTGCTGGGTGCGAAGATGGCCGCCGCGGGCGACACGCTCGCCGTCGAGGAATCGAGCATCGACTCGGACTTCCGCCCCGACGAGGTGCCCGTGACCTGGCGGACCGGCGAGCCCGAACCGGCGCCCGCGGCGTCGACGCGGGTCGACGCGGGCGCGGCGGCCGAACAGCAGGGCGCGGAGGCGACCGTCTCGATCGAGGGCGACCGCGTCGTCAAGCGGCGGGTGCCCCGCTCCTATCGCCACCCGGCGCTCGACGAGCGGCTGCGCCGCGAGCGGACGCGCATCGAGGCGCGGCTGACCAGCGAGGCTCGGCGCTGTGGCGTCCCCACGCCGCTCGTGCTCGACGTGGACACCGGCGAGTCGACGATCGTCTTCCAGCGAGTCGGCGACCGCGATCTGGACGCCGGGCTGACTGCCGAGCGGGCGCGGGCGGTGGGCCGTCACCTCGCGACGATCCACGACGCCGGGTTCGTCCACGGCGACCCGACGACCCGGAACGTCCGCGTCGGGTCGGCCGACGACGGCTGCGCGGCCGGCGACGCCCCGGACGACCGCGTGTTCCTCGTCGACTTCGGGCTGGGGTACCACACCGGCCACGAGGAGGACCACGCGATGGACCTGCACGTGTTCGCCCAGAGCCTGGCGGGGACCGCCGACGACGCCGACCGGCTGCAGGCCGCCGCCGAGGACGCCTACCGGGCGACCAGCGAGCGGGGCGAGACCGTCATCGACCGCTTGCGGGCGATCGAGGGGCGCGGCCGCTACCAGTGAGGCCCCGGGCCGCGGGCCCCTTCGGCGGCGTCACTGTTGACCGACACCAATGAACTTTAAATAGTCGTCGGCGAACATACGAACAGTATGGACCGACCGCTTGTGGTCTACGACGACGAGAACACGGAACTGCTCGAGGAGGCGGGGGAGATCGCCGCGGGCGTCGATGCGCAGCTGATCGTCCTCTCGCTGATGACGGCCGACGAGTTCAGGGAGGCCCGCGAGGCGCTCGACGTGGTCGCAAAGGAGGAACACACCGCCTACGACGACAGCGTGGTCATCGACGCGGCGAAGAAACAGGCCCGCGAGACGGCCGGGGAACTGTTCGACGACGACGTCGACTACCGCATCGTCGGCGCGCGGATCGGCGACGGCGAGAGCGAGGCCGACCGCATCCTCGAAGTGGCCGACGACAACAACGTCGACCACGTGTTCATCACCGGGCAGAAGCGCTCGCCGACGGGCAAGGCCGTCTTCGGCGACCGCGTCCAGTCGATCATCCTCAACTTCGACGGGCCGGTGACGAGCCTGCTGGGCTGACGGACGGCCGCCTGTTTAACGGAAGACTTACTCCGGCCGGCGCGCTGGCCGGACACGATGGACGACACCCAGCCCTGGCGACGACGGACCCTCCTCCGGCGCGCCGGCACCGGCGCGCTGGCCCTGGCGACGCTCGGGGCCGCCGGCACCGGCGCCGCATCGACAGTCCCCGACAGCGACGCGGTCGCCGATCGGTCGGGCCCCGGGCGCGACCCGTCCGCCGACGCGTCGGCGCCGGCCGCCGCGCTCGACCGGCAGTCGACCGTCTCGGCGGGACCGAGCCGCTGGCCGCAGTTCCAGGCCGACCCGACCAACAGCGGGTACACCGAGACGCTCGGACCGGCCGAGGGGTCGACCGCCTGGACGTTCGACACCGGCGCCCCGGGGCAGGCGACCGCGGCCGCCCCGGGCACGGCTACAGCGGGCGAGGACCCGCCGGACGACCCCACCGACAACGTCGTCTCCTCGCCGGCGGTCGTCGACGGGACCGTCTACGTCGGCAGCAACGACGGCCACCTCTACGCGGTCGACGCCGCGAGCGGCGAGCAGGAGTGGCGCTACGGGACCGGTACGGATCCGGAGTCCAGGGAGGAGGTGATGTCCTCGCCGGCGGTCGTCGACGGGACCGTCTACGTCGGGAGCCACGACGCCCGCCTCCACGCGGTCGACGCCGCGAGCGGCGAGCGGGAGTGGGCCTTCGATGCCGACGGCGCCGTCTTCGCCTCGCCCACCTACCGGGACGGCGTCCTCTACGTCGGCAGCCAGGCGGGGACGATGTACGCGGTCGACACCGCCGGCGAGGAGGTCTGGAGCGCGTCGGTCGCCGACCGCGTCGACTCGACGGCGGCGGTCGTCGACGGGACGGTGTACGTCGGCCGCTGGAACGACGACCGCACCGGCAGCGTCGTGGCGCTCGACGCCGGGAGCGGCGACGAGGTCCGGGAGTACGACGCCCGCGGCCGGGTCGCCTGCTCGCCGACCGTGACCGACGGCGTCGTCTACTTCGGCGACTACGCGGGGGTCGTCTACGCCATCGACACCGGCACGGCCGAGCTCGTCTGGGGGCGCCAGCTGGGCGGTCCGGTGCTCGCCTCGCCGGTCGTCGTCGACGGCACCATCTACGCCGGGAGCTTCGGCGAGACGCTGTGGGCGATGGACGCGAGCAACGGCGACATCGAGTGGTCGTACGCGACCGACGGGCAGGTCCTCAGCTCCCCGGCGGTCACCGGCGACACCGTCTACGTCGGGAGCGAGGACCGGCACCTCCACGCGATCGACCGCGAGACCGGCCAGGGTCGGTTCAGCGTCGAGACGGGCGAGGCCGTGCTGTCCTCGCCGGCGGTCACCGCGGGCGCGGTCTTCGTCGGCAGCAGCGACAGTTTCGTCTACGCCGTCGGGAACCCCGGCGGCGGCGAGTCCGTGAGCGCGACGCCACCGGGCGAGACAGACGGAACCGACGGGTCGTCGTCAACGCCCGACACGGGAGGGTCGGGCGACGCCGCGGAGACTACCTCCGGCGACGGGGCGGGCTTCGGTGTCCTCGGCGCGGTCGCCGGCGTCGGCCTCGGTGCCTGGAAGTGGGCACGGGGCACGGACTTCGGAGACGGTCGAACGGACGGGAACGCCGACTGACACGACCGGTGGACGCCCGCCGCCGGAACCCGAGCGCGGGCTGACAGGAACGGCCGGCGGTCGGCTCGCGACCTGCCCTCGCCCCGTCGCTTGCGGTGGAAAACGACTTAACGGGGCCGCCCGTATCCTGCCACATGGTCGACAAGCCCACTTCGGGGTCGCTGTTCGGCATCCCGTACAACTTCGAGCAGCCGAGTCTCAAGCGGATGCTCTCGACGTACTGGCAGCCCGGCGAGGGGATGCTCGTCGAGAAGCCGTTCGGCGTCGGCTACACGCTCAACCTCGCCTCGTGGCGCTCGTGGGTCGTCCTCGCCGTCGCCGGCGCCCTCTGGTGGCAACAGAGCCAGAGCGCCGGCGAGGCCGAGTTCGACGACGAGGACGAGGAGCCCGTGGAAGTCGTCGTCGAGGACTGAGCGGACGGTTCTTCTCGCGACGCCGACACACCGGGAGCGGCGCCAACGCGTCTGCCGGCTCACGCGCCGTTCGCGGCGCCCGGCGCGTACGTGTTGAGCCGGTAGACGAGCCGCGCGACCGCGACTGCGACCGCGAGGCCGAAGATGGTTCCGAGGTAGTCCGGGGGTGTCGTCACGGCCTCGACGACGCCGAGTGCGACCGTCGCGACTCCCACGCGGAGCACGGTACTCCCCGCCATCTCCGCGACGACGTCCTCCGGGATCGGACTCGTCTCGTCGTAGCCGGCGACGAGGAACGTCCAGCCGCGATACCTGACGAGGGCGCCGACCACGAGAGCGACCACGCCGACGGCGGCGGTCCCCACCGCCGGGGAACTCGAGGGGACCATACACAGTGTCGTACGCCCGACACGAACGTAAGCCTTGCGGGAGCGCCAGACGGTGTGGGTGCGGAAGCGGGCGCCAACGGTCGTGAACCAACGGGCCTATGCTGCGGCGAGTGCAGTCCTCCGGTATGACCGTCACCTTCGTCACCACCAATCCCGGAAAAGTCAACGAGGCCCGGGAGTACCTCACCGAGCCGGTCGAACAGCTCGACTTCGACACGCCGGAGATCCAGAGCGACGACCTCGGCGCCATCGCGGCCCACAAGGCACGCGCCGCTTACGAGTACACCGTTGCGTCGGAGACGCAACGAGCAGACGGCGAAGCCGTCGACGCCGGCGAGCCGGTGTTCGTCGACGACGCCGGCCTCTTCATCGACGCCTTCGACGGCTTCCCCGGCCCCTACTCCTCGTACGTCCACGAGACCGTCGGCGTCGAGCGCGTCTGGCGGCTCGCCAAAGAGGAGGCGGATCGGGCCGCCAGTTTCCGCGGGGTCGTCGCCTACTGCGACGGCGGGGACTTCGAAGCGACGCCCGAGCCGGTGGACAGGGACGAGCGCCGCGGACAGGACCAGGCCGCGGACGAACGGGCGGCGGCGACGACCGACGAGCGGGTCCGCACCGACGACGGCGACGGCGACGACGACCTTCCGGTCAAACTCTTCTACGGTGTGGTCCCGGGCGAGATCGTGGCGCCCCGCGGCGACGGCGGGTTCGGCTACGACCCCATCTTCGAGTACGACGACCGCACGTTCGCGGAGATGGACCCCGACGAGAAGAATGCGGTTTCCCACCGCGGGCGCGCCCTGGCGAAGTTCGCCGACTGGCTGGCCGAGCGGGACACGCCCGAGTGAGCGCGGCGCAGCTGGGGCTCGCGGCGGTCACGCCCGCGGGTCCCGGTCGGGGCCAGGGTACTCGCCGCCCTCGACGGCCTCGTACAGCGATTCGGGGTCGAAGACGGCCGCGAACGCACGCGGAGACCTGACGCTCGCCTCGACGCGCCCGCGGATCGCCGCGCCGGCGGCCGCCGACTGCAGGTCCGCGTCGAAGCTGAGGACGTGCATCGCGCCGCCGTGCAGGGCCGACGCCAGCGCCGGGTGATCCCCGTCGGGCTGGTCGACCGGTTCGCGGAGCGCCTCCGCCCGCTCGCGCCAGTCGGCGGCGAGGTCCGGGTCCGCGAGGTCGGCGACCACCGCCTCGGCGTCGTCGAGCAGTGGGTCACTCGCGACGAGCGTCATCCAGGAGTGCGAGCGGACGTGGTCGAGCGCCTCGCGGGCGGTACCCCCCACGAGGAGGTCGGCTGCCAGCACGTCCGCGTCCGCGACCACCCGGGCGGGACTCGCCTCGGTCACGCTTTCTCACCCGACTCCGTCCGGCGCTCGCGGAGCGCCGCTCGCACCGCCTCGGTCGTCACCTCGCGGTCGGCGGCGCGCTCGAAGAGATCCTTCCAGGTCATGGCCGCAGGGAGGGGGTCCGCCCGGGAAAAACGTGCGGTCGAGTCGGTCGCCGCCGTGTCGGGGCGTCCGGACCTGATCCTGCGAAAGAAGGTTGTGGCTCCCGGCCGAACGGGACTCCATGGGGGAGGCCACGCACGCCGGTGGGGGCGTTCCGACCGTTCGAGCGCTGCTCTCGCAGGTACACCCGGTGTTCATGCTGCCGCCGCTGGCGGCGTCGCTGTTCGGCGGCGTCTTCGCCGGCGGCGTCGACCCCGCGGCCGCCGCCGCGCACGTCGCGGCCCTGTTCTTCGCGGTCTACACCGCCCACGTCAAGGACGGCTACGTCGATTTTCACATCCGTGACGAGGACGACAGCCACCCCCTCTCGGCGCCGGCCTCCCGGCGCGCGCTCGCCGGGTCGACCGCCGGGTTCCTGGCGGCGCTGGCGGCCGTCTGGACGCTCGGCGGGCCCGGTGCCGCCGCACTCACCGCGCCGACATGGGCGCTGGGCTACTTTCACGCTCCGCAACTGGATACCAACACCGTCGGCGCCACGATGGGCTACCCGACCGGGATCGCGCTCGCGCTCCTCGGGGGCTTCCAGGTCCAGGCGGGTCGACTCACGCCCGCGGTCGTCGGGCTCGCCGGCGTCTTCCTGCTCTTCCTCTCGGGGATCAAGGTGATCGACGACGCGCAGGACTTCGACTACGACCGCTCCATCGACAAGCGGACGGTCGCGGTCGTGCTGGGCGAGCGGGGCGCCCACCGGGCCGCCTACGCGCTCATGGCGACCGGCATGGTCGCGGTCGTCGCGCTCGCGCTCGGACTGCGGGCGATCCCGCCCAGCGCGGGCGCCGCGGCGCTCGTCTTCGGCGCGGTCGCGCTCGTCGCTCGCCGCGCCGAGCCGGAACTCGCGACGATGCTGCTCATCCGCGGGTCGTACCTGTTCCTCGCGGCGCTCGTCGCCGCGGTGTGGTTCCGGCCGCTGGGCTGACCGGAGCGGACGGCGACGCGAATCCACCGATTCCCTGGCGAGTAGGCACCGCATACGCCGACCCAGGACCGTCACCGCTATACGGTCGGACGCGTTACGATTGTGGCGGTATGGACGACCTCCGAACTGGGCTCTCGTACGGCGACGTACTGCTGGTCCCCCAGCGGTCGCCGGTCGACAGCCGGAGCGACGTTGACCTCTCGACGCAGCTGACACCCGACATCGAACTCGACACGCCCCTGCTGTCGGCCCCGATGGACACCGTGACGGGGCCCGAGGCGGCCGTCGCGCTCGGCAGGGCCGGCGGGTTCGGCACGATTCACCGCTTCCTCTCCGTCGACGAGCAGGCCGCGGCGGTCGAACAGGTCGTCGACGCGGGCCAGCAGGTCGGCGCGGCGGTCGGCATCGCGGAGGACGCCGTCGCGCGGGCCGCGGCGGTCGTCGACGCCGGCGCCGACTGCGTGATGGTCGACGTGGCCCACGGCCACCTGGAGCGGTGTCTCGACACGGTCGAACGCCTCCGCGCGGAGTTCCCCGACACCGACCTCGTCGTCGGCAACGTCGCCACGCCCGAGGGGGTCCGCGACCTCCACGACGCCGGCGCCGACTGCGTCAAAGTGGGGATCGGCCCCGGGAGCCACTGCACGACCCGCCGCGTCGCCGGGGCGGGCGTCCCGCAGCTCACCGCCGTCGACGACTGCGCCGACGCCGCGGACGACCTGGATATCCCCATCGTCGCCGATGGCGGCATCCGCTCGTCGGGCGACGCCGTCAAGGCGCTGATGGCCGGCGCCGACACGGTGATGATGGGCAGCCTCTTCGCCGGCACCGAGGAGACGCCGCCCGAAATCGTCGAGGTCGACGGCGAGCGTTACAAGAAGTCCCGCGGCATGGCGACGACCGCCGCCGCCGAGGAACGCACGGACAAGGAGGACGCCGCCGCCGAGGTCGACGCCGACGAGGGCGTCGAGGGGTTCACCGAGTACAGGGGCCCGCTGGCCGACGTGGCCGAGGAGTTCTGCGCCGGCATCCGCTCGGGACTGTCCTACTGCGGCGGCCACACCATCCTCGAGGCCCGCGAGAACGCGGAGTTCATCCGCGTCGAGCAGGCCGCCAAGGAGCGAGAGGGCGCCCACGGGGACCACGACTGGGAGACGGTCGTCGTCGACGACTGACCGGCGGGCGCGGTTGTTTTCCGTCGGGCCGCCGATCGGTCGGGCATGAGCGTCCCGGCCGACGGTGACCGATCGGGCGAGATGACCCTCGCTTTCGAACTGGCGGCGATCCGCGAGTTCGCGGACCCCGAGACCGTCTTCGCCGACGCCCGCGAGTGGAGCCGCTACGTCGGCGTCGTCGCCAACGACACCGATGCGGTCGCCGCGTTCGTCGCCGAGCGCGACGTACAGCAGGACTTCGACCTCGGGGACCGGGACATCTGGCTGAACATGAAGGGCATCCGGGAGTCCAGCGACGCGCCGCGGCACGTCTTCGTCGGCACGACGCCCGAGGACCGCCGGATCGCCGACGCGACCGGCTGGGAGTTCCGCCGGCCCGCCGAGGTGGCCGACGCCGCCGGCTGGTCGCTCGCCGGGTCCGACGGCGGCTCCGGATCGCCCGATCCGGGGCTGCTGGCCCGGCTGTGGGCCCGCATTTCCGGGTGACGGGCCGTCCGGTTCGCTGCCCGGGCCGCCGCCCGGTCAGTTCGCCGTCGAGACGATCTTGATCACGTCGCCCTCGTCGAGTTCTTCCTCGTCGCTGATGCGCATGTTCTTCCGCGCGTCGACGGCGTGGAGGTAGCCGTCGCCGATGTCCGAGTGGACGGCGTAGGCCAGGTCCTTCGGCGTCGAGCCCTCCCCGAGCAGGAAGGCGTCGGGGAGGGTGTTGCCCTGGCCGTCGGTCCAGTGGGTCTCGTCCTGGACGGGGTAGGCCGTGATCTGATTCAGCACGTCGTAGACGGCCGTGTCCAGCGCCTGCTGGACGCCCGTTCCGCCGTGGTCGGCCATCACCTCGCGGATCTGTTCGAGGCCCTGGGCCTGCTGGTCGCTCACGTCGCCGACGATCTCGAAGTCCTCGTCGCCGGGGTCGTAGTCGACGACGCCGGCCTCGGCGGCCTTCCGCAGCGCCAGTTCGCCGTCGGCAGTGGCGGGGATGGTCGCCTCGTTGCGCTCCTTGAGCGCCTGGATGTTCTCGGGCGGCGCCACGTCGGCCTTGTTCGCGACGACGACGATGGGTTTGGTCCGCTCGCGGATCTCGCTCGCGAGCGCCTCGCGGTGGTCGTCGGTCCACTGGATCGGGTCGTCGGGGTAATCGAGGTCCCGCAGGGTGCGGGCCACGTCCAGTTCGGTCGCGCCGACGCCGGTCAGCAGCTCGGTCAGCTCCTCGTCGATGTCGAAGTCCGGCGAGCGGGAGGCTCGCTCGACCCCCTCCCAGTTGCGGTCGACGATGCTCGCCAGCCACAGGTCCATCTCCTCCTCGATGAACTGCAGGTCCTCGACGGGGTCGTGCTCGCCGACCTCGACGGGTTCGCCCTCCTCGTCCGTACCTCCAGAAGCGTCGACGACGTGGAGGATGGCGTCGGCGTTCGAGAGTTCGTCGAGGAACTGGTTGCCCAGCCCGCGGCCCTCGTGGGCGCCGGGGACGAGCCCGGCCACGTCCAGGAGTTCGACGGGAACGAATCGCTTGCCGTCGTGGCAGTTCTCCTGGCCGCAGCGCTCGTCGCGGTCGAGACAGGGGCAGTCCGTGCGGACGTGGGTGACGCCGCGGTTGGCGTCGATGGTCGTGAACGGGTAGTTACCCACGTCCACGTCGGCCATCGTCGCCGCCTTGTAGAAGGTCGACTTGCCGGCGTTGGGCTTGCCGGCAAGCGCGATAGAGAGCATACCCCTACTTCCCGGGGCCGCGAAAAGCCGCTTTCGGTCCCGTCACTCCGCCGCGGTCAGTCCGCGTCGGGAGCGATCTCGGCGTCCTCGTCGTGGCCGTTCTCGCTGTGGCCCGCGTCGCCGCCCATCATCGGGACGACGCCGTCCAGCTCCGCCTCGACGGCCTCGCGACTCTCGACGGCGGGCGGCTCCTCGTCCGGGTCGGTCCCGGGTTCGTCGCCGGAATCCGCTTCGTCGTCGCCAGGTTCGGCGTCGTCGACAGTGTCCGTGTCCTCGTCCGCGTCGGCGTCGGTCCCGTCGTCGGATTCCGGCGGGTCGTCCGCGTCGGCGTCGACCCGTTCGTCGGCCCCGTCGTCGGTCGCCGCTTCCTCGTCGGTCGCCACGTCGTCGCCGGCCGGGGCTTCCTCGTCGGCGGCGGGCGTCGGCCCGAGCGCGTCGCGGACCTGCGTGAGTTCGCCGCTGACGCGGATCTTCCCCTCGACGACGGCGTGTTCGTGGAGTTCCACGTCCTCGGCGGAGATGTCGCCCCAGACGGTCGCGCCCTCGGCGACGTACACGTCGCCGCCGCGGGTGGTCACGTCGCCCTTGATCTCGGTGTGGGGGCCGACGACCACGTCGCCGCGGGCGCGGAGGCTGCCGAAGATCGTGTTGTCCTCGCCCACGTCGAGCGACTCGGCGCGGATGTTGCCGTGGAGCCGGCAGTCGTCGCCGACGGTGGCCGGCGTCGAGACGCGCCAGGCGTCGTCGCTGACGCGCGCACCGCGCGGGATGACGACCGGCTGGTCCTCGTCGTCCTCGGCGTCAACGAGTTGGGAGGCGAGGTCCTCGGCGGCCTCCTCCTCGCCGATGCGCAGCAGCTGCGAGAGGTAGACGACGAGGAAGACGACCGTCGGCATGGGGTTGCGGATGACGATGTGGCCGCTGGCCTCGAAGCTCTCCTCGATGTCCACGTCGTCGCCGATGTCGACGTTGCCGGCGACCTTGAGCTCGCCGCCGACGCGCGTCCGCTCGCCGAGGTAGGCGTCGCCGCCGACGAGTACGTCCTCGTCGACCTCGCTCCACATGTCCAGCCGGCAGTCCCCCGCGGCCTCGATGTGGCCCTCGAAGGTGACCCGCTCGCCCGCCATGACGTCGTCGCCGCGGACGCCGAACTCGACGGTGCTCTGCCCGCCGACGATCACGTCCCCGTCGGTCACCAGGTCGTGCTCCTCGACCGTGGTCCCGTCGGGGATCGCGAGTTCGTCGAGCGGGTCCGAGCGGATCGGCACACCCGACATAGCGATTTCAGTCGTAATAAACCCCCACACCGCGCACGACGGGCGTCTGACGCCTGTCTGACGGGGCCGGCGGTCGCCGGGTCGGCCGGCGCGTGGCCGGCGGGCGACCCCCACGGAGCGGCGCGGATCTCCAGATATTTATTCGGCGGCGGCCTACCGGCGGGCATGACCGTACTTTCGTTCGACGAGCAGGGGGTCGACGTGGTGTACGAGGGCCACGACTTCCGCCTGGAGAAGTCGCTCATCGAGGACGCGACCCAGAAGTCCTACCCGGAGGTCACGGACCACGAGGTGCTGAAGCTCGTCGAGAGCGACCCCTCGCTGTCGGGCGAGCCCCGCCGGATCGCCGACATCGTCGACTGACGACCCTTACGCCCCGGTCTCGACGTGGGTCTTCACGTTCGCCAGCGTCGTCTCCAGTTCCCGCTCGTTGTACCGCCGGACGAACGGCTCGGCCACGGCCGACAGCACGCGCCCCGGGAGTTCGTAGCGGCCGGTGTAGGTGAGTTCCGTTCCGTCCTCCGCGGGCGCGAACGCGAGCTCGATCTCGCCTTCGAGCTGGCCGCGCATCTCGAAGACCATGCGCTCGTCCGCCGCGCGGGTCGTCTCGACGAGGTCGCCGTCCAGCCCGACACCGGCCATCCGGAAGGTGTAGTCGAGGCGCTTGCCGCCGCCCTCAAGCGACTCGACGTTGCGGACCTCGGCGAGGCTGGGCGTCACGGTCACGTGGTTGTGCGGGTCGTCCATGAACGCGAACACGCGCTCGACGGGCGCGTCGATCACGACGGATCGGCTGACCTCGATCACGACCGGCCGTTCGGACGCGCGACGGAAAAACGTGGACCGCCTCAGGCCAGTCCCGAGAACGCGAGGTAGGGGACGACGAACAGCACGGCGAACAGCAGGAGGAGGATCAGGCCGTAGCTGACCAGCGTCGCCGCGGCCGTCGTCCACGCGGGCTCCAGGCTGTCGAGCGTGTTCACGGGTGAAAGTGCGGCGGGGGAGGACTTAGGCATTCGGTCGCACACCGGCCGGGCGATGCCGGAACCCCCCGAGGGTTCCGAACGGCGTCGGCTCAGATGTCGTCCGAGACCGTTTCGGCGGCGACGCGGCCGCTCTCCAGCGCACCCTGGATGGCGGACCACTCCGTGTAGTCGCCGGCGAGGTAGACGGGCCCCTCGGGCGCGTCGGCGGCGGGGAGAGCCTCGCGGAAGCCCGGCGGCTGGTCGAACTGTGCGAACTCGACGCGGTCGGTCGCGAGCAGTTCGAGGTCGTCGAAGCGGTGTTCGGGGTACCAGGTGACCAGGGCGTCCCGGACCGCGGTGGCCAGTTCCTCGTCGGACCGGTCGGGGACGCCGAGCGTCGTCGCCGAGAGCAGGGCGTGGCCGTCGGGGGCGTACTCCGGCGCGACCGTCGAGAGGGGCGCGACGGTGTTTGGACAGCTGTCGACCGCGTTGAGGACGAGCCGGTGGCCGGTGTCGAGCGAGCGGTGTTCGCGCGTCCGGAAGTACTGGGTGACACAGCCCCGCGCGTCGGTCGGGATCGACTCGACACCGGTCAGCTCGCGGGCCGTCCGCGGGTCGGTCGCCACGACGACGGCGTCGGCGTCGACCGTCTCGCCGCCGGCCTCGACGGTCGTCCCGCCGACACTCCCTTCGCTCGCGGCCCCGTCGACCGCCGCTCCTTCGACCGCGGTGACCTCGGTGTCGGTCTCGATGGCGACGCCGGCGTCGCGGGCGCGGGCGGCGAGTTGTTCGGGGATGGCGCCCATCCCGTCGGCGGGGACGGCGGTCTTCCCCCGCGAGAGCATCGAGAAGGTGTAGCGGAAGACGCCCGCGTCGGTCGACAGCGAGCGGTCGAGCGTGATGCCGCCGTAGAACGGCGCGGCGAAGTTCTCGACGAACTTCTCGGAGAACCCCTTCCCGTCGAGGTACTCGCGGATGCTCTCGGTCGGGCCGTCGAGGAGCGCGTCGGGGTCGGCGCTGCCGAGTTCACGGCGGAGTTTGAGCACGCGGAGCTTGTCCAGCAGGGTCACGTCGGGGTTCATCGCGGATTCGACGGCGGCCAGCGGCGCCCGGAAGGGGTCGGCGAGCGTCGAGCGGTGGTCCGGGCGGGCGATAGTCGCCCCGGGGGCGAACGTCCGGAGGTCGAGGGCGTCCAGGTCGAGTTCCTCGCGGACGGCCGGGTACGCCGAGAAGAGGACCTGGAAGCCGCGGTCGAGGGTGAAGCCGTCGACCTCGCGCGAGCGGACGCGCCCGCCGGGTTCCGCGCGCCGCTCGAACAGCGTCACGTCCGCCCCGTCCCGGGCCAGGCGCCGCGCCGCGACCAGGCCCGCCAGTCCGCCGCCGACGATGACGACCTCGCTCATACCGGTCCCTTCGGCCCGACCCACTAAACGCCCCCTGTCTCGGGCCGCTCCCGGGCGGCGCCCGTCGCCGCTCGTGAACGTGTTCGCCCTCGCGACGGCCGCGAACGGACAGTGCTTAGTCGATGGCATCCCGCGCTCCGGATATGGACACGACCACGTCGCTCGACGGCCTCGTCTGCGCCGACTGCGCGGCGACCCACGACCCCGCGGCGGCCCCGCGGCGCTGTCCCGACTGCGGCGGCGTCCTCCGCGCGAGCTACGACCATGACGCCGCCGAGGTGAGCCGCGAGTCGCTCGCCGGGGCGCGCTTCGACGGCGTCGGCCGCTTCGCCGACCTGCTGCCGTTCCCCGCCGACTCGCTCGTGACGCTCGACGAGGGGACGACGCCGCTGATCCCAGCGCCCGAGTTCGCCGAGGAGCTCGGCGTCGGCGCCGTCTACGTCAAAGACGAGGGCGCGAACCCCACCGGCACCACCGCCGACCGCGGAACCGCGCTCGCCGTGACCGCCGCCCGCGACCACGGCGCGGAGAAAGTCGCGCTCCCGACGACCGGTGATGCCGGCCAGAGCGCCGCCGCCTACGCCGCCCGCGCGGGCCTGGAGTCGGAAGCGTTCGTCCCGACGCGCTCGACGTTCGTCGCCAAGGCGATGACCAACGTCCACGGCGGCGATATGAGCGTCGTCGAGGGGCGCTACCCGGACGCCGTCGACGCCTTCGAGGGCGCGATGAGCGACGAGGACAACGACTGGCACTCGCTGGCGCCGTTCGACACGCCCTACCGCCACGAGGGCGCGAAGACGCTGCTGTTCGAGGTCGTCGAGCAACTCGACTGGGAGGTCCCCGACGCGGTCGTGCACCCGACCGGCCACGGCCTCGGCGTCGTCGGGAGCCACCTCGCCGCCGAGCAGTTGCAGGCCGCGGGCCTCGTCGACGACGCGCCCGCACTCCACGCCGCCCAGCCCGAGGACTGCGCCCCGGTCGTCGCCGCCGACGACGCGGGCGACGACGACACCGAAGCGTGGGAGCGGCCGGACACCCTGATCGGCTCCCTGGAGGTCCCCGACCCCGCCGGCGGCGCGCTCGCCCTGCAGGCCGTCCGCGACACCGGCGGCTGGGCGGTCGGCGCCAGCGACGACGACGCGCTCGAAGCAGCGGTCCGGCTCAACGCCGAGGGCATCGAGGCCAGCGCGACCGGCGGCGTCGGTGCCGCCGCCGCGCAAGAACTCGCCGACGGCGGCCACCTCGGGAGCGACGACGTGGTCGTGCTCGTCAACCCCGTCGCCGGCACCAAGGAAAACGACGTGCTCCGCAGCCACCTGATGCGCAAGGGCGTCTGACCCGCTCGGAGCGGCCGGCCTTCCGAACGGCGCGCGCTGTCGCGCGTCTCGTCGCGCGACAGCACCGTGCGAGGGATGAGCATCGCAGGCCGGAGGCCGAGAAGCGCAAGAGGCTGGGGAGGCGTGAGGCTCACGCCTGTTCGACCAGCCGCCGTCTTTAGACGACCGCGACGAGATACTCCTGGCGGACTGAAAGGGCGAGGCGCGCTCGCGTTTATGTAGTCGTCTGAGCGACCCCTATCCGCGCGGGCGGTGCGGAGAGCGCGGATATGTCGCTCAGCGACCGCGAGCGCGTCGAGGGCTTTCATCGTCTGCTGTCGAGTGCGGTCGATCCGATTCAGAGCGAGCGCGTCGAGGGCTTTCATCGTCTGCTGTCGAGTGCGGTCGATCCGATTCAGAGCGAGCGCGTCGAGGGCTTTCGGCGCTCACCGCGGAGTGCAGTCCTCTCACAGACATCGAGAACGAACCCGCTCACTCCAGGGTCGCGTTCGCGAGGGTCACTGTCCGTTCGGTCCCGCGCATCGAACCGGTCCAGACCACGCGCACCGAGTCGCCGGCCTCCAGGTAGAACCCCACGCTCCGCTCGGCGTCCAGGTAGTTCCCGTCCCCGTCGGCGTCCACGCTCGGGTCGTCGACCGTCAGCGAGTCGCCGGGGGCGACCGGATACCCCACCCCTCGCTTGGACAGTCCGGGCGAGTCGCTGACCCACACCACGTCCGCGCTCCTCCCGGCCGAACTGTCGCGGACGACGACGGACAGCCGGTCGGTCGTGCGGTCGGCTATCGCGTCGCCGCCCGCGTGTTCGACGGTCATCGACCCGGCCTCGGCGTCGAACGACACCGAGAAGTCGGCGCCCGGGCTGTCGCGGCGGAGCTCGTCGTCGAGGTAGACGACCGAGCCGACGAGCCCGACGACGACCGCGACGGCGACCAGCCAGACCACCCACCGCTCGACGCCGCCGCGCTCGTCGCCGACCAGTCCTGGCGCCCTCGTCATTACCCGACAGCACTCGCGCCGGGTAGTTAGGTGTCGGGGTCCGGCCCCCGTCACGACCGGCGCGACCGCCGCCCTCACACAGCGTTCGGTTCGCGCTCAGTCCCCCGCTTCCTCGTGGATCGCCTCGCCGCGATGCAGCCGTTCGGCGATGGTGAACGTCTGCTCGGCCTCGCGGCGGGTCGGGAAATGGGCGGCCATGTACCTGGCGGGCGCGATAAGCGCCAGTCGCCGCTCGCGGTCGCTCCCGGCGGCCTCGAACTGCGCGAACCCGCCCTCGACGTTCTGGAGGGTGTGGAAGCCGGCGTCCTCCCGCAGCAGCCCCTCCCCCATCGTCCGCTTCAGCCGGTCGGGGTCGCCGCCGGCGTCGAAGTGCCGGGAGACGATCCGCCCGGCCTCGTCGACGCGGCCCTGCTCGTCGAACGTCTCCAGCAGGCGCTCGCGCAACTCCGCGGGGTCGTCGCCCTCGCCGGCACCGACCTCCGGGAGCGGCGCCTTCGGCTGGTTGAGGAAGCGGTCCAGGTAGACCGACATCGCGCCCTGCCAGCAGGCCCGGTAGAGGTCGTCGGCGTCGGTGCGGCCCGCCAGTTGCTCGACCGCGTTGGCGAACGAGAAGGTGTGATGGACCGTGTTCCAGTCGCCGAACTCGTTGCTGGTGGCGAAGTGGGCGACCCGCCGGAGCGCCGCCAGGGCGACCGCGTGGGCCAGCTGCTCGGTCGTCGCACCGTTCCGGACCGCGTCCCGGAGCGCCTCGTCGATGGCGTGGGGGTCGTCGCCGAGCAGGCGGTCGACGAAGTCGTCCGGTCGCTCCCAGTCTTCCCCGGCGCCCGCCGCCGAGAGGTCGGAGATGTCGTCGGCGGCGTCGAAACAGAGTGCGGCCACGTCGACCGGCTGGCGCCAGGCACTCGTCTCCTCGGCGCGGGAGCCGTCGGTGATCGTGTCGACCGTCGACGCGAGCACGTCCGGCGCCTGCTCCCAGCCGACGTGGTCGAGCGTCTCGAACGCTTTGTTGATGAAGTCGACCGTGTGGCTGCTGTTCATGTAGAGATGGTCGGTCGCCGCGGCGACGAGGATCTCGGCCAGATCCTCGGGCGGGAGCGTGGCGGTCGCCGCCCGCAGGCAGCGCTCGGCGCCGTCCGCGTCGCGGACCTCGCAGGTCTCGCGGAACCACGACTTCAGGCGGTCCTTGCCGAGGTCCTCGTTGTCCAGCGCGTACTGGTCGAACCTGGGGGGTTCGCCCGCGCAGTTGCTCGCCACCTCGCGGACGCCGACGAACATCGCCCGCTGTTTCTCGTCGTGGTCGACCTGGTGGTAGAGGTTCGCCATCGCGCCCAGCGTCGTCAGCCCGCGCCCCCAGCCGTCGGCGCGGTACTTCGTCCCGAAGTCGACCGCCGTCTCCAGCGGCGTCGAAAAGCCCTCGCCGAGGCCGTCGAGGTGGATCGCGCTCTTGGCGAGCACGAGCGAGAGGTTCTCGGCCATGCCGTCGACCAAGCGGTTGCGCCAGTGGACCGCCGGTGCCACGTCCGTCTCGGGGTCGGGGTCGACGTACACGGTCCCGTCCCGCATTTCGGTCGGGAACGTCTGCACGTCGTCGGCCCAGATATCGAACGTGTCCCCGCAGGACAGCTCGAACCGCGCGTGGTGCCAGTGACAGGTGAGCAGCCCGTCCTCGACGGTCCCTTTCGACAGGGGGAACCCCATGTGCGGACAGCGGTTGTCGACGCCGTAGACCTCCCCCTCGTGGTGAAAGAGGGCGACGCTGTGGCCGCCGACCGTCGTCACCGCCCGCCCGTCCTCGCGGAGCGCGTCGAGGTCGGCCGCCGCCCTGTAGCCGTCCGGTCCGTCCGTGGACTCCGTTGCCATAGCACACAGTCCGAGCGCCGTCGGTAAAGGCGTTCGCTGAAGCCCGTTTTTGAAACCGAACTGGCAGGTGGGCGCGGCGGTCGACCGGGTCGACTGCGCGGCGGGCCGTCGGGTCGCCCGGGGCCCGACCACAGGGTTATCCGCCGCCCGCTCCAAGCACAGGGAATGCCAGACGACAGATCGGGGAGAGACAAGCAAGCACGGGACGAGGAGAACCGACAGCGAATGCGGGCGATGCTGGAGGAGCTCGAACGCGGCGACGAGGCCGAGCCGCCGGTCGAGGAGGGGGCGCTCGACGACCTCGACGCGGAGCTCGAAACCGTCGAGTTCCCGGCGACGGGGCTGGAACTCGTCGAGGCGGTCGGCTACCACGAGGTCGAGGCCGGGGATGAGACCTACGACCTGGCGGAGTTGCTCCCGCGGTCCGAGCGCGAGGCGTACGACTCGCCGGAAGCGGTCCGCGCGCGCGTCCGGCGGCCGACGGTCGCCGCCGCGATGCGGCGCATCGTCGAGGCGGCCGACGAACTCGGGGGCGTCGAGTTCGGGAGTTCACAGCGCGAGGGGTACGAGCGGACGTTCCGGGAACTCCAGGCCATCGACGCCGTCGACGACGACGAGGGGATCCCGGTCGTCGCCGACTGGGTCGTCGAGCGGATCCGCGAGAAAGAGAAGCTTCCGGGGTCCCGGGACGTGCGGCGGCGGGCGGCGAAGTTCTGCCGGTCGAACGGCTACGAGGTCCGCAACGACGAGTGGCTCGGGGTGTGAGCGCGCGACCGGTGGTCGGATCGCCCGCGTAGCCGCCCACAGAGATTTCTCGCTCGGCCGCGAGTGGCCGACATGGAACGCGTCGCGTTCGACGAGCCGACCGACGGACCGACCGCCGGCGTCGACCGCCGCGGGCTCTCCGGCCCGCTGGCCACCGACGGCGTCGCGATCAACCGCTACCGGATCCCGCCCGGCGAGGGGTTCCCCAGCGGCCTCCACACCCACGCCGACCAGGAGGAAGTGTTCGTCGTCCTCGACGGAACCGCGACCTTCGAGACGCTCCCCGGTCGCGACCCCGACGAGCCGGACGGGTCGAATACCGCCCGGAGCGGCCGCGAAGTCACCGTCCCCGCGGGCGAAGCGGTCAGGTTTGCCCCCGGCGAGTACCAGTCGGGACACAACCGCGGCGACGACGACCTGGTCGCCCTCGCCATCGGCGCGCCCCGGGAGACCACCGACGTTCGCGTGCCCGTCCGCTGTCCCGACTGCGGGGAGGCCGACTTCGCCCTCGACGCCGCGGGCGACGCGCTGTCGTTCCGGTGTCCCGCCTGCGACGCCGAGCGCGTCCCCGCGCCGTGCCCCGACTGCGGGAGCGACGAGCTGACGCTCCGGCTGGACGGCGACGACGCGCTCGTCGCGGCCTGCGACGGCTGCGGCGCGACGTTCGACTCGCCGCCGTTCCGCGACTGAGCGGGCGATCCGTCGACAGCCGCGGGGCGAGTCGCCGCCCGCGGAACTTGCAAGCGAGCGGGGGGTGGAAGGGGTCGACTATCTTGATTCAGCGAGAGAATCCCGCCCTTCCCGCGAAGGACGAGCGTTCCGACGCTCTGTCGGAACCGAGGACTGAGCAGGGCCGCGGCCGTCCGGTTGCCCGGCCGTCGCGAGTCCAGACCCGTTCTATTGAAGTACCTCAATCGTCTACACCGCGACAAGCGATGAGCGAGGACTTCTACGAGGTGCTGGGGGTCTCCCGGGACGCCAGCGAGGAGGAGATCCAGCAGGCCTACCGGGAGAAAGCCCGGGAGTATCACCCCGACGTGAGCGACGAGGACGACGCCGAGGAGAAGTTCAAGAAGGTCAAGAAGGCCAAGGAGGTCCTCACCGACGAGGAACAGCGCCAGATGTACGACCAGCTCGGCCACGACCGCTACGTCGAGGCCGACAAACACGGCGCCACCGACGATGGCGGCGCCGGCGCCGGCGGCATGGGGGGCATGGGCGGCATGGGCGGCATGGGCGGCGGAGGCGGCCAGGGCCCCTTCGGCGACATGTCCGACATCTTCGAGACGTTCTTCGGCGGCGGCGGGGGGCGCGGCGACTCCAACCGACCCCGCCAGGGCCGCGACCTGCGCACCACCCTGGAGATCGACCTCGAGGACGCCTACCACGGCGTCGAGAAGGAACTCAACGTCACCCGGCCCGACACCTGCCCGGACTGCAACGGGAAGGGTCACCCGCCGGGCACCGACTCCCGGCAGTGCCCCGAGTGCAACGGCCGCGGCCAGACCACGACTACCCAGCAGACGCCGATGGGTCGCGTCCAGCAGCGCCAGACCTGCCGCCACTGCGAGGGCGAGGGCACCGTCTACGAGGAGACCTGTTCGACTTGCCGCGGCGACGGCGTCGTCCGCGAGGACGCCTCCCTCTCCGTCGAGGTCCCCGCCGGTATCGAGGACGGCCAGACCCTCCGCATGGAACGCGAGGGCGCCCCCGGCGAACGCGGCGGCCCCAAGGGCGACCTGCTCATCGAGGTCTCGGTGCGGGACCACCCCGACTTCGAGCGCGACGGCGCGGATCTCCACCACCAGGAGCCCATCTCCTTCCCGCAGGCGGTCTTCGGCGACACCATCGAGGTCTCGACGCTCGACGGCGCCGTCGAACTCGACGTGCCCGCCGGCACCCAGAGCGGGGAAACGTTCCGCCTCTCCGGCAAGGGGATGCCCCGCTTGCGCCGGCGCGGCGACGGCGACCTCTACGTCCAGGTCCAGGTCGTCACCCCCGACGACCTCAACACGGAACAGAAGGAAGCCCTCGAAGCCTTCGCCGAGGCCGGCGGCGAGGAGGTCGACGTGGGCCAGGGCTTCTTCGAGAAGATCAAGGACAGTTTCTGACCATCTTTTTGCCGCCCGGGTTTCCTCGCGCGCCGGAGGTGCGCTGGGGGGAACCCGGGCAGCAAAAACATGGGTGAAAAAGCCGGACGACTCGCTCCCTTCGGTCGCTCGCGTCCGGTGAACCGGCGCTGCGCGCCGGATGCTAACTACACGCGGTAGTCGCGGTGCGGTTGGCGCGCGCTGTCGTCTCGGAATCGCTTGCGATTCCGAAGGCCGTCAGAGCTTGCTCTGACGTTGGCGCGCGTTCATGCGTGCGACGGAACCGCGCGAGGTCTTCGTGAACTGTGTGAAGGCTCCTCGGAGCTTGCTCCGACGGTGGATGAGCGACGCCAGGAGCGAATCGGCTGGGGAGGTTCGTGGCTGTCTGCGGTGCGTTCCTGGCGGACTGAACGGTCAAGGCGCGCTCGCGCTCGTGTAGTCGCCTGAGCGACCCCTACCCGAAGCGGCCGCAGGTCGCGAGGGTATGTCGCTCAGCGACCGCGAGCGCGCCGAGGGCGTTCAGCGCTCGCTATCGAGTGCGGTCACCCCGATAGGACTTCGTTTCACGACACTACAGAGAAAAATAACTGATACACTCACAGCTCGACTGAGCGAATCACAGACGGGGATTCGGATGCGCGACAAACAGAACGGGCGGAAACGGGCATCGGGGAACTGACACCCGGTGGGGAAGAAGCACGGAAGCGTGGAAGCCTGACAGTACGCGGAGCGGGCGATCGAACTTACTCGACCACCTCGCCGTCGGCGATGGCGATCGTGTCGTGGTCGTGGCGAACCGTGACCTCGAAGGTCGAACCGGGCGCGACCGCGCTCATGTTCACCGCGGCGCTGAACCGGCCGTCTTCAGTCACGGTCGCCGTGGCACCCTTCAGGAACGGACTGGAGCCCGTGGACGTGAGCCGGAGGGTCACCTCGGTCCCGGCCGGCAGGTCCGTCTCGCCGGCGATCGACTGGTCCGGCGCCGATTCGACCGTCAGCGCGTCCCCGTCGTAGTCGAGGCTGGTGCTGTGGTTCTCCGCGGCGACCGGGCTGGTGTCGTTGACCGGCTGTTTCGTCCAGTTCTCGTCGCTCGTGTCGGTCGTCGACACGTCGTTCTTGCCGCCGATCACGACTCCCTCGGCGGACGCGATGTCCGCGCCGTCGTGGCGGACGACGGCCTCGAAGGTGGTCCCGTTGGCGACGCCGACGAGGTCGATCTCGGCGGCGAACGTGCCGTCGTCGGCGACAGTCGCCGTCCGCTGGACGAGGAACGGCGACGCGCCCGCCGTCGAAGTCAGCCGGACGGTCACCTCGCTCCCGGGCGCCAGGTCCGTCTCGCCGCGCACGGTGGCGTTTTCCAGCGCCGCGAGCGTGAGCCGGTCGCCCTCGTGGTCGAAGGCCGTCCCCGACTCGGTGCCGTCGGAATCGTCGGTCGGCGTGACGCCGGCGACGGCGCTGACGCGGGCACTCACGTTCGCCAGTTCGGTCCCGTCGCGGACGACCGTCACCCGCGCCGGGGCGTCCTCGGAGACGCCGGAGAGGTCGACGGTCGCCGAGAACCCGCCGTCCTCGCCGACGGCCGTCGACTCGGAGCGGAGGAACGGACTGTCTCCGTCGGAGACGATCCGCACCGCGAGTTCGGTCCCGGGCGACAGGTCGGTCTCGCCGGCGATGGTCTGGCGGGGCGCCCCCTTCAGCGAGAGGTGGGCGCCGTCGTGGGCGACGGTCGTCCCGCTGGCGACCGGTGCATCCGTCGCGCCGGGTGTATCGGTCGCGTCCACGGGGCCGTCCCCGAGCGGGACGCCGCCGGCCGACACAGCGGCGACGGCGGCCACGAGGACCACCGCGACGGCGCCGACGGTGCCGTAGGTTCGGTTCACCGGATCACCCCCGTTGTGACGCGGGAGGGCTCTCTGCGGGCGAACCCGGATGGTCCGTCCGCCTCGGTACGGTCGCGGGGTGGGCGGTCTGCGTGCATCCCGCTCCCGACTACAGCCGACCGGTAAGTATCCCCGGCGGATGCTAAAATCTCGTTTTGAATCGCGTCAGACGTTCTCCAGTGGATGCGGGCGCCGGACTCACTCCATCGTGACGTGCTGACAGTCCGCCTCGACCCGGATCCCCGGGGACCCGTCCGCGTCGTTCTCTATCCAGACCTCGATCCCCGACCGGTTCGGGTCGTCGCAGGGGAGTTCCGGCTGCTCGAACCCCGGCCAGTCGCGCTCGAACCGGGTCCCGTCGACGGTCACGACGACGGTCTCGGGCTCGGCCGAGTCGGAGAACGGCGCGTCCTCGTCGGCCTCGTTGTCGTCCGAGAGGCTGTACTCCCTCTCGAAGACGGTCTCGCCCGCCTCGTCGGTGACCGTGACCGACACCTCGTGCGTCTCGTCGCGGTCGCCGAGGTAGACCGTCACCCAGTGGGCGAGCTGCGGGGACGATTCGACCGCGCTGCAGCCGCCGGCGGCGACCAGCGCCGCCGTCGAACTCGCGAGAAACGACCGGCGATCCAGGGAGGGCATCGCCCGGATCGGGCGTCGCCGGGCTGTTAAAAGGCGCTATGACGGCTATATAGAGCGGGCCGGACGATACCGAGACGGTCGCCGGACTACCCCTCGCCCAGCAGATGGTCCGCCAGAATGGGCACGAAGGTGCCGATATCGGTGACCATCCCGACCGCCTGGTCGCTGCCGCGGTCGAGCAGCTGGGTGACGGTGGCGGGGTTGATGTCGACGCAGACGGTCCGGGTCGTCGAGGGCAGGCAGTTGCCGACCGCCACGGAGTGCAGCATCGTCGAGAGCATGAGCACGAGGTCGGCCTCGTGGGCCTGCTCGCGGATGGCGTTCTGGGCCTCCATCGAGTCGGTGATGGTGTCCGGCAGGGGGCCGTCGTCGCGGATGGAGCCGGCGATGACGAACGGCACGTCGTTCTCGACGCACTCGTACATGACCCCCGACTCGACGGTGCCGCTCTCGACGGCTTCCTCGATGCCGCCCTCGCGGATGATCTCCGAGATGGTGTAGATGTGGTGTTTGTGGCCCTTGCGCGGGTGGTCGAGGCTCTCGGTGTCCATGCCGAGCGAGGTGCCGTACAGATCGCGTTCGAGGTCGTGGACGGCGAAGCCGTTGCCGATGGAGAGCATGTCGACGAATCCCTCGCGGACGAGTCGGGCCAGGTCCTCGCGGGCGCCCGAGTGGATGAGCGCGGGGCCACAGACCGCGAGCACGTCGCCGCCCTCGCGCTTGGTCTCCTCGATGGCGTCGCCGACCTGGCGGATGGTCGACTCGGAGGGCCGTTCGGAGGAGACGCCGCCCTGCATGAACCCGAAGGCGCCCTCCCGATCCCGGGGGCGCTCGGGCGGGCTCACGCGGATGCCCGTCTCGCCGGTGACGACGGCGTCGCCCTCCTCGACGCCGCTGAGGACCTTGGTATAGGCGCGCGGGCCGCCGTCCTCGCCCTCGCGGTCCTCGACGATCACCGCACAGTCCATCTCGATGTCCTCGACCTCGACCCACTCGCCGTCGATGCGGACCTCGGTAGGGTGGTTCGTGGTGGAGTAGAAGCCGTAGGGGACGACCCTGTCCTTCGGGGCGCGCTGGAGCGTGGCGTCCTTCGGGTCGGAGGGGTTGGCGCCGTTCTGATGGAGCTCGTGGACGATGGACTGGAGCGTCTCCTCGTCGTCGGCCTCGACGAGCAGCCGGGCGTAGGACTCCTCGGTCTTCTCGCGGCCGATGGCGAACTCCTCGACCTCGAAGGAGCCGCCCATGTCCATGATGATACCGAAACAGGCCTGCATCATCCCCGAGTCGATGATGTGGCCCTCCAGCTCGACCTCGCGTGCGGCAGTCATGCCCGGAGCCACGGCGGGGGCGAGTAAGTCGTTTTGGATGGGCGCCGGCCGCGACCGCCGAGTTCCCGCCCGCATCGATCCGCTTACGTCCGGCCCGCTCCAACTCCGGACGATGGACTACGGAGACATCGCGCTCGCGCTCGCACTGCTCGTCGGGATCGCGCTGACCGGCCAGGTCGCGGGCCTCGTCGAGTCGGCGGGCTTCGAGGGGCTGGGCAGCGTCGTCTGGCCGGTCGGCTACGGGAGCGTCGTCCTCGCCGCGTGGTACGTCTGGATCCGCCCGATGGACCTGGGCGCCCGCGACCCCGACGGCACCGACCTCTGGGAGGCCGACGAGGAGCCGACCGACGCCGACCGGTAGCGGAATTGTTAACTGAACGCGATCGTTTTAGCAAATCGAAGCAATTTACCCCCGGTTCGTAGCAGCGGGGTTAATACGTCCCGGCGGTCTAGCTCCGAGTAATGACGGACGACCCGAACCGGTCCGACGAACGCGGCGGCCCCGAGAGTGCCGATACCGACGCTGTCGGTGGCGACGCCGACGACACCGGGGAGGCGTGCTGCGAGTCCGGCGGCTGCGAGGGGTCGGCCGCCCCGGCTGTCGGCGCGGACGACGGCAGGGTCGCCGAGGGGACGGAGGTGCGGTTCTCGGTCCCGGAGATGGACTGCTCGTCGTGTGCGAGCAAGGTCGACGCGGCGCTGGCCGACCGCGAGGGGGTCGTCGCGACGGACCTGCAACCGACGACCGGGACCGCGAAAATCACCTTCGACCCCGAGCGGACCGCCCGCTCGGACCTCGTCGCGGCGGTCGAGAGCGCCGGCTATCCGGTCGCAGACGACGGGAGCGGGAGCGGCGGCGACGCGGACGACGCCGCGGGCGGGACCGGGAGCGTCTTCCGGACCGTCCGCGCGAAGAAGACCGCGCTCAGCGGCCTCGCCCTCGGGCTCGGCCTGCTCGTCCAGTTCGGACTCCCCGGGCTGAACGGCTCGCTCGTCGCGGCCGCGGGGCGGGAGTTGCTGGTCGCGGACGCGCTGTACCTGCTGGCGGTCCTCGCGGGCGGGCAGGTGATCGTCCGCAACGGCTACTACTCGGCGCGGAATCTCAGCCTCGACATCGACTTCCTGATGTCGGTCGCCATCCTGAGCGCGGCGGGCATCTCGCTGGCCGTCCCCGGCCTGCACTTCTACGTCGAGGCGGCGTCGCTGGCCTTCCTGTTCAACGTCGCCGAGCTACTGGAGCGGTACTCCGTCGACCGCGCCCGCAACTCCCTGGAGGAGCTGCTGACGCTCTCGCCCGACATCGCTACCGTGCGCCGGGCGAGCGGCCCCGACGGCGAGACCGAGCGGGTCGAGGTACCCGTCGAGGACGTGGCCGTCGGCGAGACCGTCCTCGTGGAGCCGGGCGAGAAGATCCCGATAGACGGCACCGTGACGGAGGGATCGAGCGCGGTCAACCAGGCGCCGATCACCGGCGAGAGCGTCCCCGTCGACAAGGAGCCCGGCGACGAGGTGTTCGCGGGGACGATCAACGAGCAGGGGTTCCTGGCGGTGGAGACGACGGCCGCGGCGGGCGACACGACCATCGACCGGATCGTCGAACTCGTCGAGGACGCCCAGGCGAACAAGACCGAGCGCGAGCAGTTCGTCGAGCGCTTCGCCGACTACTACACGCCCGCGGTGGTCGTCGCCGCCCTGCTGGCCACGTTCGTCGCCCCGCTGGTCTTCGGCGGCGGCTGGGCGACGTGGTTCGTCCGCGGCATCTCCCTGCTCGTGATCGCCTGCCCCTGTGCGTTCGTCATCTCGACGCCCGTGACGGTGGTCTCGGGCGTCACGAGCGCGGCGAAAAACGGCGTGCTGATCAAGGGCGGCAACCACCTGGAAGCAATGGGCGACGTGGACGCCGTCGCCTTCGACAAGACGGGGACGCTCACCACGGGCGAACTGTCGGTGACCGACGTGATGGGGCTGAACGGCAACGACGAGGCCGACGTGCTGCAGTGCGCCCGCGCCATCGAGCGCCGGAGCGAACACCCCATCGGCGACGCCATCGTCGCCCACGCCGACGAACGGGGGGTCGCCGACCGCGAGGTGACCGACTTCGAGTCGATCACCGGCAAAGGCGTCCGCGCGGACCTGGACGGCCGGACCCACTACGCCGGCAAGCCCGGCCTCTTCGAGGACCTCGGCTTCGACCAGGACCACGTCCACCTGAGCGGCGACGCCGACCCCGTCACGGATGGAGGGGTTGCAGTCGAGCGCGCGAAACGGCCCTGCCCGGACCGCGACGACTGCGTCGATCTGGGCGAGACGGTCCCGCGACTCCAGTCGGAGGGGAAGACGGTCGTCCTCGTCGGCACCGACGAGGAGATCGAGGGGCTGGTCGCCATCGCCGACGAGGTGCGCCCGGAGGCCCGCCGGACGGTCGAACGACTGCGCGAGCAGGGCGTCGACCACCTCGCCATGCTCACCGGCGACAACGAGCGGACCGCCCGCGCGGTGGCCGAGCAGGTCGGTGTCGACGCGTTCCACGCCGACCTGCTCCCCGACGAGAAGGTCGCGCGCGTCGAGGCGCTGGGCGAGGAGTACGACACCGTCGCGATGGTCGGCGACGGCATCAACGACGCGCCCGCGCTGGCGACGGCCACCGTCGGGATCGCGATGGGCGCCGCGGGGACCGACACCGCGCTGGAGACCGCCGACGTGGCGCTGATGGGCGACGACCTCTCGAAGCTCCCCTACCTCCACCGGCTCGCCCGCACCGGCAACGGGATCATCCGACAGAACGTCTGGGGGAGCCTCCTCGTCAAGGCCGCGCTGGCCGTCGCCATCCCCCTGCCGTTCGTCGCCGTCCCCCTCTGGTTCGTCGTCCTCGCCGGCGACGTGGGCATGACCACCGCCGTCACCGGCAACGCGATGCGCCTCGCCCGCCTCCGCCCCGACGCCGCGACCGCCTGAGCGCGGTCCGCCGGGTCGACGCCGCCGAAATATACGAATTCGAAGAGAATTGAAGAACAGACATCAAAGTGGTATGACTGCGATATCTCCCGCCATCTCTTCCAGATGTGCCCGGAAATGGACTGAATGTGGATCAATAGCCAGTTCTGGATAGGGGACGGCGTCAATTCCGGCAACTCACTGCGATCGAATATAACGGGGCAAAATGCGGTCGAAGGCTCGTCTCGCCGGCTGATACGATATATCGATCGAATCGGGCGTATTTAGTAATATAAAAAATACGCTAGTAATTTGAAACAGACACTTACGGAGTATCTGGTCCCGGATCGGGGGTGACGGTCGGGCCGCGACTGGGGTGGTCGTGCGATGGGTCGTTTCGGTGACAGATGCCGTAGCCTGGCGTTCCGCCGGGGTGTCGCGGCCGTCGGACGGAGCGGCGAGCGGAAGACCTATCAGCGAGTCCGTGGTAGCCAGTGTGCATGACGAATCGACAGGACGAGCGCCCGGACAACAAGGTAGAGCGGGTCGTGCGCAAGTACGACCTGGGGGATCTGGGCCGGGAACTGGAGCGGCGGTGGACGGGCGAGGGGCGCGAACGGCAGAGCCTGCGCGACCTGGCGGACTTCTTCAACCGGCGGGTGCTGGAGAGCGCGATGGACGAGGCGGGCGTCGTGACGCTGCAGGGGGAGCTGGAGAACATCTACGAGCTGCTCACCGGCGACGACGTGACCGAGGGGGCCCGCACGCAGGCCCGCAACCGGCTCGAACGGGAAGGGATCGACGTCGACGACCTCCGGAACGACTTCGTGAGCCACTACGCCGTCCACACCTATCTGCGGGACTACCGGGACGCCGAGTACGAGCCCGGCGACGACGGCGACCAGCGCGAGAAGTCGGTCGAGACGATCCAGCGGCTCACCAGCCGGCTGAACGCGGTCACGCGGCGCAACGTCGAGAACCTCCGCTCGACCGACCGGCTGGACATCGGCCCCGTCGACGTGCTCGCGGACGTGCAGGTCGTCTGCCAGGAGTGTGGCCGCCAGGAGGACCCGATCGACCTCATCGAGCGGGGCGGCTGCCGGTGCCGTGTCGACGAGTAGCCATTACACTCGTATGTGTGTAATCCGCCGCGAGGGCGCCGGGACCGGGCGGTCTCGGCGCCTGGGGGTTCGATCGGGAGCGGCGATGCAATACTTTTATCCGGCGGTGAGGGCCACCGGTACACATGGGAGCGACTGATAGCAAGGCGAAGCCGGTAGACGTTGCCGTGGAGAACGTGGGCGGGATCGACAGGACCGAGGTGTCGTTCTCGGCGGGGGTGACGATCCTCACGGGTCGCAACGCGACGAACCGCACATCGCTGTTGCAGGCTATCATGGCGGGGCTGGGGAGCGACAACGTCTCGCTCAAGGGGGACGCCGACGAGGGCCACGTCGAGTTGACCGTCGGCGACGAGACGTACACTCGGACCCTCACCCGGCAGAACGGGGCCGTGGTCACGGACGGCGACCCCTACCTGGACGACTCCGAGATCGCCGACCTCTTCGTCTTCCTGCTGGAGTCCAACGAGGCCCGCCGGGCCGTCGAGCGCACGGAGAACCTGCGCGAGCTCATCATGCGGCCGGTGGACACGGCCGCCATCGAATCGGAGATCGACGAGCTGCAGAGCGAGCGCGACGAACTCGAACAGCGGCTCGACGACCTCCAGTCGCTGCGCAGTTCCCTGCCGGAGCTGGAGGAGCGCCGCCAGGAGCTGGAGGCGGAGATCGAGGACAAGCGCGAGGAGCTCGCCGAGAAGAAAGAGCAGATCGACGACGCCGACCAGGACCTCGGGACGACCCGCGACCAGAAGGCCGAACTCGAGGACGCGCTGGAGTCGTTCCGCGAGGCCCGCTCGGACCTGGAGGACGTGCGCTACAACCTCGACAGCGAACGCGAGAGCGTCGACGCGCTGGAGTCGGAGATCGAGGAGGCCGAGGCGGAGCTCGACGACCTCCCCGAGGAGGTGTCGGGCGACGTGAGCGAGGTCGAGGACCGCATCGACCGGCTGCGCGACCAGCGCCAGACGCTGGACTCGACGGTCAACGAGCTCCAGAAGGTGATCCAGTTCAACGAGGAGATGCTGGAGGGGACGAGCTCGGACGTGGTCGCCGCGCTGCGGGGCGAGGACGACGCCGAGGAGCTGACCGAGCGCCTCGTCGACGACCAGGTGGTCTGCTGGACCTGCGGGAGCGAGGTCGACCAGTCGGACGTCGAGGAGACCCTCGACCGCATCCGCGAGCTGCGCCAGTCGAAGCTCTCCGAGCGCCAGGACCTCCAGTCGGAGATCGACGACCTGAAGACCGAGAAGGCGACCTACCAGGAACAGCAGCGCCAGCGCTCCCAGCTCGAGGACCGCCGCCAGCGCGCAGAGTCGGAGCTCGCCCAGCGCCGCGAGCGCATCGATGACCTCGAGGACGAGCGCGACCGGCTGGAGGAGCGCATCGACGAGCTGGAGGCGGAGGTCAACGAGCTCCAGGACGAGACCCAGAGCGACCTGCTGGACCTCCACCGCGAGGCCAACGAACTTGAGTTCGAGATCGGCCGCCGGCAGGACGAACTGGAGGAGGTCTCCGAGGAGATCGAGCGCATCGAGGCGGAGCTGGACCGCCGGGAGGACCTGAAGGCCGAACGCGAGGAGATCCAGGACCGGATCGAGGACCTGCGCACCCGGATCGACCGCATCGAGACGGAGGCGGTCGAGCAGTTCAACGAACACATGGAGTCGGTGCTGGAGATGCTCGGCTACGAGAACCTCGAGCGGATCTGGATCGAGCGCAAACAGGAGCGGGTCAAGGAGGGCCGCCGGCGCGTCGAGAAGTCGGTCTTCGACCTCCACGTCGTCCGGAGCACCGAGGACGGGACGACCTACGAGGACTCGATCGACCACCTCAGCGAGTCCGAGCGCGAGGTGACCGGACTCATCTTCGCCCTGGCGGGGTATCTCACCCACGACGTGTACGAGACCTGTCCGTTCCTCCTGCTGGACTCCATCGAGGCGATCGACTCCGACCGCATCGCCCGCCTCGTCGACTACGTCGCCGAGTACGCCGAGTACGTCGTCGTCGCCCTCCTCGAGGAGGACGCCCAGGCGCTCGACGACAGCTACCAGCGCGTCACCGAGGTCTGAACCGGATTCGCCCGGTCGCTCCACTTTTCCGCCCCGTTTCCGCCCGACGACGGCTCGCCGGGACCCTCCGGACCGCGGACGGAGATGTTTACTCGAACCGTAGTGAATATTTGCGATCATAGACTTCTGCCGTTATATACTGGTTCTGATACGATACGGGACCACGAAACGTCGGCACGGGGGACGGGGTCCGATCCGTCGATATCATACGAAAGAGGTACACAGGAGCGAAATTTCGGCATCTGAACTATCCTCGCCGACCGACCTGTCAGCGGTCCCGCCGACCGTTCCGAAATCGGAAACCGCCGTACAGCGCGGTGTGCGGCCTTCGAACTATCGTTCCGGATGGATGAACGACTATTTCGAAGAAAGCGAAGAATGCGTACTTCACCCGAACGAACAGATCGCGTAGTATTCTGTAAGACGGATACGACCGGCGGAACGTGCGCCACGGAGCGTTCCGAATCGCGGTCGAGGTCGGAGAGCGGGTGTGGACACGAGTGTCACGCCTGGCGGTCGGAGGATGGGGTGTCAGGCTCTCGGGCGTCACGTCGAACGGAGGGAGAAACGGTGCGGCGTCAGGACCGGCGACCGCGCCGGAGCCGCCGACGGAGGGCTGCGAACGGGGCGTACCGCGACCAGTAGAGTTCGGTCCCCGCCCAGGTGAGGGCGGTCAGGAGGGCGAGGGCGCCGAACGCCAGGTCGGTGAACCGGACCCAGGAGGGGGCGGCGTACAGCATCCCGTTGACCACGAGGCTCGGCGTCAGTTCCTTGAGCGCGACCCAGACGGTCTCGGCGGGGCCGCGGTCGGGGTGGGTGATCCGGCCCGCGGGCGGGACGGCGCCGGGCTCTACGTCCCCGCTGGCCGGCTGGAACAGGGGGACGCCGACGCCCGACCGCGCGCCCGACCCGCCGGCGGTCGTGCCGCGGTCGTCGCGGATCGACCGCATGCTGTATCCGCCCGTGCTCTCGTCGCCGGTACCCAGCCGCTCGACGTCGTAGGGCATCCCGACGGTAACCGTCCAGACCACGCTCCCGTTGGGCGCGACCTCGGCGACCCGGTCGCCGTGCGTGTCGACGACCAGCGTGTTGTCGTTCGGGAGCCGGTCGGCGTCGCGGGGCCACTGGACGCGGCTGTCCCGCCAGCCCCACGAGCGGCGCCACTCGCCGTCCGCCGCCGTCGTTGCCTCGCCCGTCTCCGGGTCGACCCGCTGGTACTCCAGCACCCGGTTGTTCTCGGAGTCGGCGACGACGATGGCGGGCCCGCCCCGCTCGGGCGGGATGTAGTCGGGGTTGTGCTGCTCGTAGAGAATGTCGTAGTTGTCCTCCTCGCCGAGCGTCCAGTCGGGGTCGACACCCTCGCCGGGGTCGACGAACACGACCCGGTCCATGTTGCGGACGCTGACCATCAGCCGGCCGTCGGCCAGCACCTCCACGTCGTTGATGTGGCTCCAGTCGCCGGCCGCGCCGCCCACGTCGGGGGCGAAGTACGAGGAGGCGTTCCACTCGTAGACCGTCTCGTCGGTCGTCGCGTTCACCACGCGGACACTGTCCCGGAGGATGTCCGCGACGGCGACGTGGGTGTCGTTGATCCGGTCCACGTCGTGCCAGCGCCCGGAGTAGATCTTCGGCGTGAGCTCGCCGTAGACGGTCCGGGTCTCGCCGGTGGTCATGTTCACCCGCTCGAAGACGTTGTACGTGCACCGCTCGGTGCGGACCGCCGCACACGCCGCGCCGTCGCGGTGTTCGGCGGCGAGGTACTCGACGGTGTAGGGCTTCCCCTCGACGGGGTCGACGTCGAAGTACACGCGGTAGTCGTCCTCGTAGTAGGCCACCTCGCCCGAGCGGTCGAACGCGACCAGCTCGGCCTGCTCGTCGGAGGCGTAGAACCCCTGCGTGCCGACGACGGTCAGGTCGTCGTGGTCGTGTTCGGCGGGGTCGACGAGCACGGGGCCGTCGGCGTCGCTTGCCGCGCCGTCCGGCGATTCGCCGGTGTCGGTGAGCCTGATGTCGTCGGGACCGGCGGCGACCCCGGTGGGCGACGTGTCGGGGCTCGCGACGCCGGTCGCGCCGGGCGCGGGGGATCCGTCGGCGCCGGCGAGCGACCCGTGTGTGCGCGCGACGTTCGGCTCCGCCGTCGCGTAGCTGCTCGCGACCGCTCCCGCCGCGAGGACCAGCACGGCGGCGAACAGCGCGCGGGCGAGTCGTTTGGAGGGCCCGTCCATGTCCCACACGTGTGTAATGAACCGTTAAGTTTCTTTAGATCCCGCTTGCGAGCCCGTCGCGTCCGTCGAGAGTGGCCGGAGCGGCCACGGGGCTCGCGCGGCGGACCGGCTCGCCCCGGGAGCGACTCGCCGCTCACTCCGGCGTGACGAACACGTCGCTGTCGAGGCGGTCGGTCACGCGGTCGGCGAGCGCGCGGAGGTTCTCGGTGTCGTCGCGGTTGTACGACACCAGCGTCTCCAGCGCCGACTCGTCGCCCCGCTCGTACTCGCGCCACAGCCGGACGGCGTCCTCGCCGGACAGGTCCGGCCGGTCGCGGTCGATACCCGTCTCCCGCTCGATGGCCTTCAGCCCGCCGGTCAGCCCCAGCCGCCGGCAGGGGTACATCAGGTCGACGTGGGGGGCGTCCACGTCCACGCCGAACGCCGACTCGAGGAAGGGCACGTCGAAGCGCTTGCCGTTGAACGTCACGAGCAGGTTCGCGTCGTCGAGCCGGCGCTGGAGGCGGTCGGCGGTCAGGTCCCGGCCGGCGACGAGCGTCTCTGTCTCGCCGGGGGTGTGCAGGCCGACGACCGTCACGTCGTCGCGTTGCTGGTCGAGCCCCGTCGTCTCGATGTCGAGGAAGCAGGCGTCCTCGCGGAAGTTCTCGTAACACCGCCAGTGGCTCCCGGAGGGGAACCGCTCGCGGAAGAACGCGGCGTCGTCGTCGTCGAGGCGCTCGGCGGCCGTCGCGACGAACGACTCGATGTTCTCGGCCTGCCGGGCGCCGACGGCCGACGGGTCGAACGCGTCCCAGTGGGTGACCCCCGACTCCCACAGCGACCGCTCGGTCCGCTCGCCCACGCCGTCGACCGGGATGAAGCTGTTCTCGATTCGCACATCCCACAGGTTCGTCCCGGCCGTCTTGTCCCTTTCGGGAGCGACCGGCGACCCTGCGGGCGGTCCGCGCTCGCGGCGCGGCTGGCCGGCCGACCCGCACCTCGTCGCGCCCCTTATGTGCGTCTCGTCCTAACGTCCGCCAATGGTCCGACGGCTCGCGCTGGTCGCGGCGCTCGCGGTGACGCTGGCGGGGTGTAGCGCCCTCGCACCCGGGGACGCCGGGCCGGCGCCCCCCGAGACCGTGACGCCGATGCCGGTCCAGACCGACACGCCCGCGACGACGCCGACGCCCCCGCCCGGGATCGCCCCGAACGGGAGCGTCTCGCCCGGCACGCTGGCGCGGGCCCACTTCGCGGCCCTCGACGGCCGGTCGTTCGAATGGCGGCTGAACTACAGCCGCACCGTCCGCGCGCCGGGCGACGGGACGGCCGACGCGACCGTCGACATCGCCGCGCGGCGGCTGCGGGTCGACGCGGACGGCTCCTATCTGCTCACCCGGCGGATGACCGGGACGGCGGGCGGCGCCGTCTACGCCGACGACACCGGCCGCTACGTCCGGAGTTCGCTGGCGAACGGCTCGGGGTACCGCGTCGGCGGCGGCGACCCCGACCACAGACACTACCTGCGGACCGGCCAGACGCTCGGCCGCTACTTCCCGGTCGACGGCGCCTCGGTCTCGCCGGTCGAGCGGGACGGCCGGACCTACTACCGCGTCCACGTGACGGCCCCGCCGTCGACCATCACCGACGGCCACGCGAAACAGACGATTACCGACTACACCGCGACCGCGTACGTGACCACCGGGGGGCTCGTGCGGGCGGTGGTCGTCGAGTACGAGTACGCGCTCCGGGGCGACGAGGTCACGGTGTCGCTGCGCTCGGCGTACCGGGGCGTCGGCGAGACGGACGTGTCCCGGCCCGACTGGGTCGCCGAGCGGCCCGACGGCGGGACGGCGACCGCGACCGCGTCGGTGCCGACCACGAGCGCATCGCCGGCGACCGCGACCGGCGGAGGGAGCGAGCGATGAGCGCGACGGCCGGACCGGACCGCGGTGGGGTGCCCACGAGCGCGCTGCTGGTCGCCACGGCCCTCCTCGTCGTGCTCGCGGGCTGTAGCGCGCTCGCGGGCGGCGGCGAGCCGACGCCCGCCGACACCGTGACGCCCGCGCCCGTCCCGGAGCTGGGGTCGACCGACACGCCCGCACCGTCGACGCCCAGGGAGCGACTGGGGGCGTTCCCGGCCATCTCGGCCGGCGGGACGGTCAACGCCAGCGGACTGTACGCCGCACACGTCGACTACCTGTCGTCGCACTCGTACACGCTGTCGTGGGAGCGGCGCACCGCGGGCGGCGACGGGGTGATCACCCGCGAATACGACCGTCGGATCGCCGTGGGAGCCGACGGACGCTTCCTGGTCCGCAACGAGGACGGCGGCACGAACCTGACGCTCACCTACGGCGACCGCGAGGGCGCCTACCGGCGGGTCGTCTCCCCGAACGGGACCGCGGTCTCGCCCGTGACGATGCCGGTGACCGGCCCGGCCGGCCAGCGCTACGCCGAGGCCGTCTCCTTCGAGGTGCTCATGTTCGTCGAGACGGGGTACGACTCCGTCGACGTGGTCACCAGGGACGGCCGCCCCTACGCGCGGATCGTCTCCGACCACGTCCCGCCGGCGATCCCCGAGACCTACAGCGCCTACGCCGTCCACGACTTCCGGGCGACGCTGTGGGTCGCCCCCGAGGGGTACGTCCGCGCTGTCCACTACGAGTTCGTCCTCCGCAACGTCGACGAGCGGATCGCCGTCGAGTGGCGCTACACCTACGACCGTGTCGGCGAGACGACCGTCGACCGCCCCGGGTGGGTCCCCGACGCCGCGACCGACCGGCGGGGGACGGCCGCCCCGTCGTCGACCGTCACCCCCTCGGGGACGGCCGGACCGCCGCCGACAGCCAACCCCTCGCCGACGCCCACTGCCGACCCCGCCAGGGTCCCTCCGGAAACGGTCGCCAACGCCTCCGACGACGGCTGAGCGGATCGCGATCGATTACCGTGATACCCCCTCTCAATGACGGCTTTAGCGGCGCTCCGCTCGGAATCCCTTTTTCGCTTCCGAGTTAATTTCTCGAGAATTAACGTGAAAAGAATTATGCCCGTCGCCGGTGAACCCGGAGGTATGATACAGGTCGGCGTCAACGGGTACGGGACGATCGGCAAGCGCGTGGCGGACGCGATACGGGCCCAGCCGGACATGGCGGTCGCCGGCGTCGCCAAGACCACCCCGAACTTCGAGGCGAAGGTCGCGCTCGAACGGGGCTACCCCCTCTACGCGGCCGACGGCGACCGGAGCGACGCCTTCGCCGCCGCCGGCTTCGACACGGCGGGCACCGTCGACGAACTCGTCGCCGAGAGCGACGTGATGATCGACGCCACGCCCGCCGGGGTCGGCGCCGAGAACGCCGACCTGTACCGCGAGCACGACACGCCCGCTATCTTCCAGGGCGGCGAGGACGCCGACGTGGCCGAGGTGAGCTTCAACGCCCGCGCCAGCTACGAGGCCGCCCGCGGCGCCGACACCGTCCGCGTCGTCTCCTGCAACACGACAGGGCTCTCGCGGCTGTTCGCGCCTATCGCCGAGGAGTTCGGGATCGAGAAGGCCCGCGTCACGCTCGTCCGCCGCGGCGGCGACCCCGGCCAGACAGACCGCGGGCCGATCAACGACACCCTGCCCGACCCCGTGGAGATCCCCTCCCACCACGGCCCCGACCTGAACACGGTCTTCCCGGACCTGGACGTGGACACGATGGGTATGAAGGTGCCCGCGACGCTGATGCACACCCACTCGGTCAACGTGACGCTCGACGACCCCGCCGACGCGGAGTCCGTCCGCGAGCTGCTCGACGCGGAGTCGCGGCTGGTCCTCGTCCCGCCGGAGCTGGACATCGACGGCGCGGGCAAGCTCAAGGAGTTCGCCCAGGACGCCGGCCGCCCGCGCGGTGACTGCTGGGAGAACTGCATCTGGGGCGACTCCGTGACCGTCGAGGGCCGGGACCTCTACCTCTTCCAGGCCATCCACCAGGAGGCCGACGTGGTGCCGGAGAACGTCGACGCCGTCCGCGCCGCCGCCGACACCGCCGACCGCGAGGAGAGCACGACGCTCACCGAGGACGCGCTCGGCCTCGACGGGGGGATCGGCGGGTCGCTCCGCGACCCCGTCCGCTCGCCCGCCGTCGCCGACGGCGCACTCGACGACGACTGACGCCGCTCTCTTTCCGCTCCCTTACTCGATCCCCTCCGACAGCGCGTGTCGCTCGAACTTCCCGGAGTCGGTGTCGAGGACGACGGCGTAGTGCGGCCCGGGCGCACCCTCGAAGGGGATGCCGCCGGGGTTGATCCGGACGGTTCCCGACCGTTTCTCGCGGGCGAACTCGTGGGTGTGTCCGTGCAGCACGTAGTCGTAGCGGCCACACTCGACGAGCGCGTCGACGACGGTCCCGCTCGTGCCGTGGTAGACGACGAACGCCCGGCCGTCGAACGTCAGTTCGGCCGTCTCGCCGTGGTAGGTTCCGAAGTCGTCGACCGTCTCGGCCAGCGCCCACTCGCCGTCGTTGTTGCCCCGGACGGCGTGGAACTCGAACTCCGCGTCGAACGGCGTCGCCGAGAACGGAGCGACGATGTCGCCGCAGTGGACGACGGCGTCGCAGTCCTCGCGCTCGAAGGTCCCGACGGCCGCCTCGACGGCCTCGAGGTCGTCGTGTGTGTCTGAGACGATACCGAGTCGCATGCCTGGTCGTTCCCGCGGACGGACAATCAACGTGTCCCTCGGCGCCGCGTCCGGTCTGTGCGGTCCGCGACGCCGGGTACGACCACCTCTACGGCGACGCCCAGCGTGGGGTCGACTAGGGGCGCTTCGAGCACGACTCCGAGGCTACGACGAGCAGGTCGCCCGGATGCGCTGCATGTGGCAGTCCCGCCGCGACATCGCCCAGATGGTCGAGCCCTGTCTCGCCGACGACGCCGTCGAATTCGACGTGTTCTACGGCGTCAGCGACGACGAGAATCGATAGTTCGGCATCGACCACGCCCGCGACGTGTTCGGCTACGACCCCCGGGACTCCGCCGAGGAGTAGAACGCCCCGCCGTCCTGACCCACCGCCGGAATCGCCGTTCCCGTGACCGCTCCTCCGAGAGATTAACTCGCCGCCGAGTTACTTTATTTCACGGTTTTGAGAAAGAAATTTATTATCGCGGGCCAAGCAGGGCACATGGGAGAGATCGGCGGCGACTGGACGCGGCGGCACGCACGGCTCACCGGGGAGGGTCAACGGGATGGCACGCCACCGGAAGCGAACGGGGGTTCGGGTGGGCGGGTCGTCCGCGCGGACCCGCCCGCCGACGACTGGACCGCGCGCCACGCCTGGTGTCGCCGGGCCTGACGCCGGTCACTCCCCTTCGCGCAGGACCTCGACGCCGACCAGCCGCTCGCCCGTCAGCGCGCGGATGTACGCGCCGCCGGCGATCGAGACGTGGCCGAAGTCGTCCTCGCTCATCCCGTACATCTCGATGGCCCGCGAGGTGTCGCCGCCGCCCACGACCGAGAAACAGTCCGTCCCGGCGATCGCTTCGAGGACGCCCACGGTCCCGTCGGCGAACCGCTCGTCCTCGAACAGGCCGAGCGCCCCCTTGACGAAGACGGCCTCCGAGTCTTCGATCGTCGCGGCGTACTCCGAGACCGTGTTCGACCCCACGTCGAGGAACGCCCGGTCTTTCTCCTCGATGTCGCGCACCTCGATCTCCGACCGCTCGCCGTCCTCGTCCTCGAACGCCAGGTCGAGGGCCAGCCGGATCTGGTCGCCGTAGTCGTCGAGGAGACTGCGGATCGTCTCCTCGTTTTCCGCCCACTGGTCGTCGAAGAGGTCCATCCCCTCGATGTCGCGCCCGACGGGCACGTCGGTCGCGCGGAGGAAGAGCTCGCCCGCGATACCGCCGAGGAGGAAGGTGTCGACCTTGTCCTCCAGGGCGGTCATCACGTCGATCACGTCGGAGGCTTTCGTCCCCCCGACGACCATGGTCACCTCGCCGTCGAACTCCCGCTCGGCGATGGCCGTGTTGGCCTCGTACTCGGTCTCCATGACCCGACCCGCGTACGCGGGCAGCGCCAGCGGGAACCCCACGAGCGAGGCGTGGCTGCGGTGGGCCGCCGAGTAGGCGTCGTTGACGTAGGCGTCGAACTCCGGCGCCAGCGCGCGCACGAACTCCGTCTCGGCCTTCTCCGTCGGCTCCTCCTCGGGCAGTTCCTCGTCGCACATCCGCGTGTTCTCCAGCAGGAGGACCTCCCCACCTTCGAGGTCGTTGATCGCCGAGATCGCGCGGTCGCCGAAGGTATCTGGGACGAACTCGACGGGGTGCCCGACGTGCCGTCCCAGGATATCGGCGTGCTGTTCGAGCGAGACGAACGTGTCGCGGCCGGGACGGCCCTGGTGGGCCATCAGTACGACACGGAAGTCGCGCTCGGCGAGTTCCCGGACCGTCTCGGCGTGGCGGGAGAACCGGCGGTTGTCCTGTACCTCGCCGTCCTCTACGGGGGAGTTCAGGTCGAGCCGCACGAGCACGCGCTGTCCGTCCGCCAGGTCGTCGAGCGTCTTGAACGAGGCCATGGTGTCGTTCGATCCGTCGCCCGGCGGCGAGAAAAAACGTCCGCTCGCTCGCGAGGCGGCGTTCACCCGATTTCGGCCCGGCGGGCCCGCTCGCGCACCGGGTGCGCACCGTGGCGGGTCACGTCTCGCTTTCCCCGACGTCGACCAGTTTCCGCCCCCCGCAGTTCGGGCAACTGTCTCCGGCGGGGGTGTTCAGCGTGCCGTCGAAGTAGTACGAGGCGTACACCCGACCGCAGTCGGCGCACCGAGCGATCGTCGAACCGTCGCGCGTTGGCATCCGAGAACACCCTCAGTTCGGTTCGCTGTCGAACTCGGCTGCCGTGTCGGGGTCGTCGGTGCCGAGCGAGACAGCCGTGCCGGGAGAGGGGAGCGGGTCCGCGTTCGGTCCGTTTCCGGCGGCCCCGTCGACGGACCCCGTGTCGGTCGTTTCTCCCGGCAGTGGGGCCGACGCCACGGGGTGGTCTTCGGATGCCCCCACCGCTCGCCTCACCGCATCGCCGGTCGATTCGTCAGGACTGGTCGGGTGTCGCACTACGTGATCTAGACGCTGCGTCCGAATAAGGTGTGGTATTGAGTCACATCGTCACACGACTCAGGACCGAAGCCCGGTCGGCCGGTTCCACAGGAACCGGTCGCGACCGACCGCGATCAGTCCAGCGCGGCGGCGAGGACGATCGCGAGGGCGGCGCCCAGTCCGGCGCCCAGCCCGGCCGTCACCGCGCCGGAGAGCGCCCACGGTTCGACGGCGAGCGCGAGCAGGGCGCCGGCGACGCCGCCGAGGCCCCCGGCGCCGGGGACCGCCCACTGCAGCCGTCCCGCGCTGTTCCACGCTTCGAGCCGCTCGCCGAGTTTCGCTCGGAGGGACATCGCTGTCGGCAGTTAGAACCGGACGGCAAAAACGATCGGGTGTTCGACAGGACGGCTCAGTAGTCGGTGACGAACTCCGCCACGTCGAGCATCCGGTTCGAGAAGCCGAACTCGTTGTCGTACCAGGTGAGGATCTTCGTCATGCCATTCACAACGTTGGTCGACTGGAGGTCGACCTGCGAGGAGTAGGGCGTCCCCTGGATGTCCGTCGAGACGACCTCGTCGTCGGTGACGCCGAGCACGCCCTCCAGTTCGCCCGCGGCGGCCTCGCGGAAGGCGTCGTTCACGTCGGTTTCGTCGACATCCTCGTTCAGGTCGACGACGAACTCGGTGATCGAGCCGTTGGGGACCGGGACGCGGATGGCCATGCCGTCGAGCCGCCCCTCTAGTTCGGGCAGGACCTCGGTGGCGGCCTGGGCGGCGCCGGTCGAGGTCGGGACGATGTTCTCGGCAGCCGCGCGGCCGCGGCGGGTCTTCGACTTGGGGCCGTCGACGAGGTTCTGCGAGCCGGTGTAGGCGTGGACCGTCGTCAGCTGGCCGGCCTCGATGCCGAACCGCTCGTGGAGCACCTTCGCCACGGGCGTGATAGAGTTGGTCGTACAGGAGGCGTTCGAGACCACGTCCTCGCCGTCGTACTCGTCGTGGTTGACGCCGTAGACGATCTGTTTGACCGGTTTCTCGCCCTTCGGCGGCGCGGAGATGACGACCTTGTCGGCGCCGGCGTCGAGGTGCTTGCTCGCGTCGTCGTAGTTGCGGAAGATGCCGGTCGCCTCGAAGGCCACGTCCACGTCGAGGTCATCCCACGGGAGTTCGGCGGGGTCGGTCTCCCCGTGGATAGAGGCGCCGAAGTCGGTGCCGTCGACGGTCATGACGCCCTCGTCGAGGGTCACGCCGTCGAGCGTCCCCATCACCGTGTCGTACTTCGCGAGATACTCCATGTCGTCGTCGTCCATCACGTCGTTGATGCCGACGACCTCCACGCGCGGGTCCTCGAGCGACGCGCGGAAGACGTTGCGCCCGATGCGGCCGAAGCCGTTCAGACCGATACGTACGGTCCCCTCGTCGGATTCACTCATGCTGAATGCACTGTCGCCCGAGACGAGTATAGGGTTTTCGAATACGGAACACGCGGCGCGTCCGTTCACCGGCGAACGCCGCGGTCCCGGTCGCCACAGCCGCCCCGAACGGTCGCGACGGGCCCGGTCGGAGCCGGCCGCGACGTACTCGTCAGGGCCGGCCGCGTTCGACCCGGACCCGCCGGTCGCGTTCGGCGCGTTCGCGGAGTCGTTCGACTCGCTCGTCGGTGGCGGGGTGAGTCGACAGCATCCGCGTCAGCGGCCCCTCCTCCTCGCCGTTGACGTACAGCGGGGAGAGCAGCGACCACGGCCCCTCGCTCGCGCGTTCGATCTTCCGGAGCGCCCGCGCCAGCGCCAGCGGGTCGCCGGTCACCGCCGCCGCGCGGTCGTCCGCCGCGAACTCCCGGCGCCGGGAGTGGGCCAGCAGCGCCAGCGTCAGCGCGAAGAAGACCAGCGACACCGCCCCGACGACCGCCCGCTGGAGCTTGCCGGGGACCGTCCGCGTCCACGCCTCCGGCCGCCCGCGGATCCACGCCACGCCGCGGGCCAGCCCCGCGACGACGACCAGCACCGGCGCGAGCGCCAGGACCGCCACCCCCGACAGCGTCTGCAACACGCTGTAGCCGAACGTCTGGACGAGGCTGTCTTTGCGCTCGATGTGGGCCAGTTCGTGCGCGAGGATCGCCGACAGCTCGTCGAAGGTCAGCAGCGAGAACAGCCGCCGGTCGACGACGACGTGCCCGCGGCCGAACCCACCGCCCAGCGCCAGGGCGTTGGGCTTGCCCATCTCCGCGACCAGCACGTCCGGTCGCTCGATGCCCATCTCGTCGCTGAACCCGGCCAGCCGCCGGTAGAGGGTCGGCGCCCGCCCCTCCGGCAGTTCCCACACCCGGAGGCTCCGGAGGATCTGGGCGGTGCCGACCCGGTAGCTGACGAACGCGAACACGACCGTCAGGGCCGCCAGGTACAGCGCCAGCGTCGACAGCGGCGGCCTGACCGCCCAGACGGCCCGCGCCAGCTCGTAGACGAGGTAGGCCCCGGCCAGGTACACCGCCAGCGTCAGCACGCCGACGACGACCATCAGCCCGCGGAGCACCCAGCGCATACCTGATCGTCGGTGCGGGTCCCCCAAAACGCTTGCCAGCGACGGGGCCGATCCGGTGCGAACGACGCGTCTGTTGCCCCGAATTGCGACGCTCGGTACGGGAGAACGACACCGACGTAACGCTTATCTACACACAAATTCAACACGAAGTATGGCAGAAGCGGAATCCTCGCCCGAGAAGAAGACCGTGAACATCCGGATGACGGAGACGTTTCTGGAGGACGTCGACGCGACGTGGGAGGAACACGGCTTCAACAGCCGAAGCGAGTTCGTCCGGTCCGTGCTCCGCGACGCGCTCAAACATCCCGAGTTCAACCGCGCCGACCTGAAAGCGATGCTCACCAGCGAAGCGGAGATCCGTGAGGGGCGAACGCACAGCAGCGACGAGGTGAAGGCCGAGTACGGTCTCGACGGGACGACGCGCGACAGCGATGAGTGAGTGGGACTGGGAACTCACCGACACGGCACGGCGGGACTTCGACGCGCTCGACGAGCACGCGCGCGACCGGGTCGCCAGCAAACTCGACGAGATCGTGACGGATCAGTGGCGAGAACCGCCCGAACATCTCGAACCGCTCCAGGGCGCGCCCCACCAGAAGCTCCGCGTCGGCCCGTTTCGGCTCGGATGTCGGGCTGACCGCACCGAAGATATCCTCTACGTCCTGCGGATCCGAAAACGCGGTGACGACGCGTATCGCGGTGACGACGATTGATCGGCCAAAAACCGAACAGGACGCTCCGGGAGCCCACACGCTCATACCGCTCGGCGTCCACGTAGCGCGCATGGACGGGGACACGATGCTGAACCTGGTCGGGGCGGCCATCGTGGTGGCCGTGGTCGGCGGGCTGGTGGTGGTCGGGCTCAACATCGCGGGCGGGAGCGGGGGGACCGAGGCGCCGGAGGTGAACTGGACGGTCGAGCGGGTCAACGACACGGCGGTCCGGATCACCCACGCCGGCGGCGAGCCGGTGCGGACCGACGACCTCACCGTGCGCGTCGAGAGCTACCGGCGGGCGACCGACTGGAGCGACCCCGTGACCGAATCGGAGAGCACGGTCGTCCAGGCGAGCGAAGGATCGATCGTCCGGATCGTGTGGAGTCCGGGGCGGGGCGACGACGTGATCATGCACAGCGAGCGGGTCTGAGTCGGCCGCTCTCAGTTCGTATCGGCGGCCGTGAAGTTGGCGACCACTTCCACGCCGTCGGGGCCGATCCGGTAGCGGCGGTCGGCGTCGAGCTCGACCGTCCGCCCGGTCCCGTCGGGCCAGGTCACGTCGACGGTCGCCGCGTCGGCGTCGCCGAGCCCGACGTGGGTGACCGGTGAGCCCTGCGAGATGAAGTCGGTCCGGGAGTTCTGCCAGACGGCCGTCTCCCGGCCGTCGACGGTGACCGTGGCGTTGGCACCGATCGCGACCGCGCCCTCGTCGTCGACGATCTCGAACTGGACGGCGCCGGCGGGGGCCGACTCGCCGGCCCGCCCCTCGCCGTCGGGCGACCGGACGGTGTTCTCGTAGACGGCGTAGGGGCCGTGGTAGTCGGCGATGATCACGTCCTGGTCGCCGTCGCGGTCGTAGTCGACGGTGACCATCCCGCGGCCGTCCTGCTCGCGGAGGCCCCGCTCGGAGGCATCGAGACGGGTGAAGTTGTCGCCGTCGCGCTCCCAGACCATCGGGAGCGTGAAGACCGGGTCGGACTGGTTGAGTGCGACGACCGCCTGGGTGGTGTGGAACAGGTCGCGGTCGCCGTCGTTGTCGAGGTCGGTCATACTGGCTGCCCAGGCCCAGCCGCCCTCGCGGACGCCGTAGGCGTCGGCGCGGTCGACGAACTCGCCGTCGCCCTGGTTGACGAGCATCGTGTTGCCCTTCGTCCGCCCGGAGTGGATGACGTACTGGAGGAACCGCTTGAGCCGCTCGTAGCGCTCCGGCGAGAGCGTCTCCCGGGAGGCCGGGATGTCGATGTTGGTGACGAACACGTCCGGCCGGCCGTCGCGGTTCACGTCGTTGATCTCCGAGGCCATCCCGTTGCGGGCGGTGGCGCCGCCGAGCTGGATCTGCCGGAAGGTGCCGTCGCCCTGGTTGAGGTAGACGGTGTCGTTGTTGTAGTCGTTGGCGACGTGGATGTCGGGGCGGCCGTCGCCGGTCAGGTCGACGAAGCTGGCCGCGAGGCTCCAGCGGTCGCCCGTGATGCCCGCGTCGTCGACGCGCTCGAAGCGGTCGTCGCCGGACTCGCCGGTGTTCTCGAAGAGGACGTTGGGGTTGCCGTTGTCGTCCTCGACGGACCTGTTGGTCGAGAAGTAGCCGGCGGGGCGCTCGTCGGCCCAGTCGCCCGACTGGTAGACGAAGAGATCGCGGTCGCCGTCGCCGTCGTAGTCGGCGACCGCCGCGCCGAGCGGGTGCGTGAAGTTGCCGAGGCCGACCTCGGTCCGCTCGAAGCGCCCCCCGTCGTTGTGGAAGGCGACCGCGGGGCCGTCCTTGGCGAGCAGGACCAGGTCGCGCCAGCCGTCGCCGTCGTAGTCGACGAACGCGGCGCTCTTGAACTCGCGGTCGAGCCCGGAGAGTTCGCCAGTGCGCTCGAAGGCGCCGCCGGTGTTGCGGAAGAGGGCGGGGCGCTCGCCGCCGACGGCGAGCAGGTCCTGCCAGCCGTCGTTGTCGATGTCGGCGACGAAGACGCCGTTGTTGCCGTTGCCGGCGGCGCCGGTGCCGGTCCCGTTGTACGTGAGGCCGGCCTCGTCGGTGGCGTCGACGAACCCGATATCGGCGCTCGCCGGCCCGTCGTTCCCGCCGTCGAGGATACCGGGGGCGGCCGAACAGCCGGAGACAACCAGCGCCGCCGCGACGGCGACGGTGAGGAGAACCCGCCGGAGCGAGTCCCCTGTCATGCGTCGATCCCCGTTGGGAGCGCGCGCTGGGGACGGGGCGGGACGAGCAGCGTCGCGCGGTTGAGCGTCTCCAGGTAGTCGACGATGCCGTGGTCGTCGGCCGGCAGGTCGTCGTCGTACTGGTCGGGGTTCATCGCCTTGCGGGTCTCGACGAAGTCGTCGATGTGGCGCTGGAGGCCGGTGAAGTTGAACTCCGTCCGGTCGGTGTCGGTGGCGACCCCCTCCGAGCGCCGGAGGATCGTCGGGACGAACTCGTCGTCGCGTGCGCGTGCGACCTTCTGCGTGTGGCCGACGCGGCCGTACTCCTCGGCGAACTCCTCGACGCTGTGGGCGTTCTCCTCGGTGATCCCGCTCGTGGCGCCGAGCTTCTCACCGATCTCGCCGATCTCGTCGGTGTCGTGGGCGGGGCAGAACATCTCGGCGGCCCGCTCCTCGTGGGGCTGGTCGTACCAGCGGTCGAGGGCGATGCCGAGCCGGGAGACGGCCATCGTCGTCCCGCCGGCGAACGGGCCCTCGCGGATGGTGATCCGGTCCTCGGAGGGCTGGCTGTCGCGGTAGCCGGACTTGAACCCCATCGACAGCGGGGCCGACTCCGGGATCTCCTCGTTGTCGAGCACGTCGGCGGGGATGCCCTTGCCGACCATCCCCGTTCGCCGGGCTCTCTTCGAGAAGACGCCCTCGAAAGTGTCGGTCACTTCGACGCCGTTGACCCGCTCGATCTCGCCGAACAGCGCCGCCTCGGCGGCCATGACGACCGAGCCGATGTCGCTGTTCAGCAGGACGACGGCGTCGAAGTCGTCGGCCTTCGCGGGGTCCTCGCCGACCTCGCGGAGCACGTTCTCGGCCGGGACCAGCTGTTCGGGGACGGCGCCGGTCCGCTCGAAGTAGGACGCGGAGTAGCCGATCATGAAGAGCAGCCCCTGGGCGAACGACGCCGAGGGGTTCCCGCCGGTTCCCCACTGGAAGGCGGACTCGAGCGTCCGCAGGGCGCCCTCGACCTGCTCGCGCTCGGCCTCGGTCGGCGGCGTCGACCCCTCGTAGGAGAGCCCGAGGATCAGCTGTTGCTGCGGGATGACGGTGTTGCCGTGGGCGTCGTGGACGACCGCGTAGTTCCAGGCGTGCTGGCGCTCGGAGAGCGCGTCGGGGTTGCCCGACGGGACCGACAGGTCGAACTCCGTCTCCGTCCCGGTCGGCGTCCCGTCGCCGCTCCCGTCCGCCCCGGCTGAGTCGGAGGCGGTCCCCACTAGCTCCCGTTCCCGTTCCTGACACGCCGAGAGCGCGCTCACCCCACCGATGGCGACGGCCGTCGCGACGAACTCGCGGCGGCCGATGCCGCGCTCGCTGTCCGGTGACATTTGCACGAGGTTAGTCGCTCCGGGTGAAAAACCCTTCCACGAACGGTCGCGCCCGCTGGCACGTCCGCCGGGGACGACGCGAGTTCGAGTCGAACTGTCGGATGCCAGTTCGGCCCGTACTTCTGGCTCCGAGAGCGCCCGCGCGCGAGCGCGTCGGCGAAACTTTCATTACCTGGGAACACACCCTTGTTCAGTTATGGTGAACGATCGTTCTGTGATCGGTGGTGTCGGCCGGGCCGGCCAGTCACGGACTGACGGCCCTCGCGACGCGGAATTCCGATGATCGTCGGTGTAGGACTGGGGCCGGGAGCGCGGGGGTGGGGTCGATACGGTTCCGTTATCCGAAACAGGGGCGACGGGGGGTGGTGAAACGGGTTCTGCGGACAGCGGTCCCGGCGGCGTCGAGTACTGGGACGTCGTTCCCCCGATTCCGGGGGTTTTGAAGCATCACGTGTCCGTTTCTCCGATCGGCCGGAGACTGAAATCGGCCGGACAGGTCCGCCCTCTTCCAAAACGTTTATTACCCGTTATCGTATACCAACCAGAGGCATGTCTGACAGTACCAATGAGTACAGCGATGTCGTAGACCGCCGGAAGTTCCTGACACTCGCAGGAGCGTCCGGTGCCGCTGCACTCGCAGGGTGTGGTGGCGGGGGCGGAACACCGACCGACGACGGGTCCGGATCCGACGGCGGCGACGGTGGAGACGGCGGCGACGGTGGAGACGGCGGCGACGGTGGCGACGGCGGAAGTACGAACGTCGTCGACCAGACCCACGCGAGCGGTCTCCAGGCCGACCCGACCAACCGCACGCTGAACGCGCACAACACGCAGATCTCCTCGGAGCCGGCACGCCGGCTGGCGTTCGACCGCTTCGCGGCGTACTCCTTCGAGACCCGGGAGTTCCAGCTCGCGGCGCTGGACGACTGGGAGTTCGAGGAGGACACGGTCACACTGCACTTCCGCGAGGACCTCACGTGGTCCGACGGCAGCGACGTGACCACCGAGGACATCGACGTGCAGTTCCAGATCCTCGAGAAGACCGGCAGCGCCATCTGGGGCTACGTCGAGAGCACCGAGGTCGTCGACGACTACACCTACCAGCTGAACCTCACCGGCCCGACCAACCCGGTGATGGTCAAACACCAGCTGGCGAACATGTGGATCGACACGCCGGCGGCGGCCTTCGAGCAGTTCGTCGACGCCGACGCCGCCGAGGTCCAGACCTGGCAGTGGGAGTCCAGCGACACCGAGGTCATCACGAGCGGCGCGTGGGCGTACGTCGACAAGAACCAGCAGCAGTGGAACTTCGAGCGCAACGAAGAGTGGCACAGCATCGACAACGTCAACTTCGACACCTTCCGGTTCGACGCCTACCAGGAAGCCACCGCGCCCCAGCAGGACTTCACCACCGGCGGCAAGCGCTTCGACAGCGTCTGGAGCATGTTCGCCGCCCCGGAGACGGTCAACGCCTTCCAGGACTACGTCATGGAGGTCCGGTCCATCCCGGCCAAGTGGGGTTACGGGATGATCTTCAACCACGAGGACCCCGTCTTCGGCGACCGCGCGGTCCGGCAGGCGATCGCCCACGTCATCAACCGCGAGGAGCTCGTCGCGAACGCGGGCCCGCGCACGAAGTTCCCGGCGTCGGTCCCCTGCGGGATCGCGCCCCGGGACATCGACAACTGGCTCGGCGACACCAAGAGCAACTTCGAGGACTACGGCGTCGGCTCGACCAACACCGAGAAGGCGACCCAGATCCTCGAGGACGCCGGCTACTCGAAGCAGAACGGCACGTGGACGACTCCCGAGGGCGAACCCATCAGCGCCAACTACCTGACGCCCGGCGGGTGGACCGACTGGACGACGATGACCGAAACGGTCGTCGACCGGCTCAGCGAGTTCGGCTTCGACCTGTCGATCGCGAGCCGCCCCACCTCCGACTGGCAGGGCGCGTTCATCGACAGTAACTTCCGCGTCGGCGCGTTCTACTGGCTGCCCGGCCAGGCCCGGTCGTCGTTCCCGTACTTCCCGCTGCGTCACCAGCTCGCGCTGAACGCGCTCAGCGGCGGTCACCAGTACGACACCGAGTCCGAGCAGACCATCCCGGCCATGAGCGGCGACGGCGAGATGTCGTTCAACCCGCTCGAGAAGGTCAACGAGATCGGGACCAAGCCCACCACCGAGGAGGCCAAGCCGCTCGTCCAGGAGGCGGCCTGGCACAACAACTACGACCTGCCGATGCTCTCGCTGGTCTCGAAGTTCGAGCAGTCGTGGGTCACCACCGACGAGTGGAACGTCGACATCGAGGAGGGCGACCCCGCCCGCGGTATCAAGTGGCCCCCGTTCTGGTGGCCGCGTCAGGGCAAGCTGTCCGCCAAGGAGTAGCGGACTCGCCCACCACACGTCTCGATGTGGGGAGCATCGTCCGGTATCGCACCGAACCGTTTCTGGGGACGCGAGTCGTTAGACCTTAGAGTGCTGGCTGTGAATACCGCTCATAAGACGCATGGTTAACTATTACGTGCGGCGGACAGCACGGGTGTTCGTCACGATCTTCGGGGTCATGTCGCTCACCTTCGGGCTGATCCGTCTGCTCCCGGGAGGACCGTTCACGCAACTGCGGACGCAGTTACTCCGGCAGGGTGTCCCGCCGGAGCAGGTCAACCAGCAGATCGCGAACCTGCAGAACGTCCGGCCGGACGCGCCGCTGTGGCAACAGTACATCGACTACATGATATCGGCGCTCCAGCTCGACCTGGGGACGTCGATCAAGTACAGCCGTCCCGTCGCCGAGATCGTCGCCGAGGCGGCGCCGTGGACGATACTCATCGTCGTCGTCTCGACGATACTGATGTTCGCGGTGGGGATCCTGCTGGGGGCGATCCAGGCCTACTGGGAGGGGTCGCGGTTCGACACCATCGCCTCGTCGCTGTCGATCGTCGGGATGTCGATCCCCTTCTACGTGGCCGCGATCCTGCTCGTGCTGTTCATGTCGTACCGCTGGGGACTGTTCCCCCCGGGGGGGACGGCCAACCCCAACATCCAGGACCACTGGAGCCTTGAATACGCGGTCAGTGTCGTCCGCTACGCGACCCTGCCGGTCCTGTCGTACACGATCGTGGGTATCGGCGGGCAGGCGCTGGCGATGCGGGGCAACAGCATCCAGGTGCTCGGCGAGGACTTCGTCGAGGTCGCCCGGCTGCGGGGGCTCTCGGACGGCCGGATCGCGACCCGGTACGTCGCGCGCAACGCCATCCTGCCGATGTACACCGGGTTCCTGCTGCTGCTCGGCTTCCGGCTGGGCGGCACCGTGATCCTCGAGCAGATCTTCAACTACTCGGGGCTGGGCCTGTACCTGCTGGACGCCGTCAACTCCAACGACTACCCGCTGATGATGGGTACCTTCCTCGTCATTACGGTGGCGCTGGTCCTCGGCGTGTACGTCGCCGACCTGACCTACGGCAAGATCGACCCGCGGATCAGTTCGGGTGATTCCAGTGAAACATACTGAATCCGACTCCCCCACGGAGGGGCTCGACTGGCAGAGCGAAAGTAGCGGCGCGGACATGACCCGAGGGGACCGGCTCCGCGAGTTCTACGAGCGGAGCATCTACGAGCCCGCGGTCGTCGCGTGGGCCGACATGCGGACCCGTCTCGGGCTCCTGTTGCTCTCGATCTACCTGGCGATCGCGGGAGTCGCCCTCTTGGGCCTCTGGCGCGAACCGTCGTCGAGCCAGGCGCCCCGGCTGATCGGGATGTTCGAGAACTGGTCGTATCCGCTCGGGACGACGTCTGCGGGCGTCGACCTGACGGCCGAGCTCGTCTACGCGACGCCGGACATCCTGATAATGGTGTTCGCAGGAGGCATCTGGGCGACCGGCCTCGCCGTCCTCGTCGGGACCCTCGCGGGGTACAAGGGCGGCCGGGTCGACACCGTGTTGATGTCCATCTCGGACTTCTTCATGGCCATCCCGGGACTCCCGCTGGTGATCATCCTCGCGATCACGTTCAGCCCGGAGAACCCGGTCTTCGTCGGCGTCATCCTGACGATCAACTACTGGGCCGGGCTGGGTCGGTCGCTGCGCTCGCAGGTGCTGACCATCCGCGAGGACAGCTACGTCGAGGCCTCCCGGACGATGGGCACCAACACCTTCCGGATCCTCCGGAAGGACGTGATCCCGAATCTGATGCCGTACGTGACGGTGAACTTCGTGTTCGCCGCCCGCTACACCATCTTCGCGTCGGTCGGGCTGTACTTCCTGGGCGTGTTGCCCTACAGTCAGCCGACCTGGGGTGTGACGCTGGCGCGGGCCCAGGCTAACGGCGCGCTGTTCGTACCCGAGGCGGCCCACTGGCTGATCGCGCCGATGATCTTCATCGTCGGTCTGGCGCTGGCGCTGATCCTCATGGGTCAGGGCCTCGACCGGGTGTTCAACCCGCGGGTCCGCACCCGGATGGCCGGCGAGTCCGAATCGACCGTCGAAGGCGACGAGCCGACGACCAAGGGGATGATCTAGATGGCGACCGACCAACGATCTACTGCGAACGCGGCGGCACAGTCGAACGTCGAGGACCCCATCGTCGAGGTCACCGACGCGAAGGTGACCTTCGACGGCGGCGACACGTACGTCCTCGACGACGTGAGCCTCGACATCGAGCGCGACGAGGTACTTGGGATCGTCGGCGAGTCCGGCTCGGGCAAGTCGATGTTCGCATCGGCGCTTCTGGACTCGATCCCAGACCCCGGCGTGCTCACCGGCGAGATCCTCTACCACCCCGAGGACGGCGGGACGGTCGACGTGCTCGAACAGAGCGACGAGGAACTGCGACAGTTCCGCTGGGAGGAGATCTCGATGGTCTTCCAGGGGGCGATGTCCTCGTTCAACCCGACGATGAAGGTCGGGGCCCACTTCGAGGAGACCCTGAAGGCCCACGACGCGAACGTCGACGAGGGGATGGCGTTCGCGCGCGAGCTGCTCGAGGACCTGTATCTCGAACCGGAGCGCGTGCTCGACGCCTACCCCCACGAGCTGTCCGGCGGGATGCAACAGCGCGCGCTGATCGCCCTGTCGCTGGTGCTCGAACCCGAGGTGCTCGTGATGGACGAGCCGACGGCGGCGCTCGACCTGCTCATGCAGCGGTCGATCCTGATGTTGCTCAACGACCTGCAGGAGAGCTACGACCTGACGCTCGCCTTTATCACCCACGACCTGCCGCTGATCACGGCGCTGGCCGACCGGATGAGCATCATCTACGCGTTCCAGTTCGTCGAGGTGGGGCCCCGCGACCAGATCATCGCGGACGCGGGCCACCCCTACACGCGGAAACTGCTGAACGCGACTCCCAACCTCGACGCGCCGCTGTCGGAGATGCAACCCATCGAGGGCGAGGGCCCCGCGCCGGTCAACGTCCCGGAGGGATGTAGCTTCCACCCGCGGTGTCCGCTCGCGACCGAGGAGTGTGTCAGCGACGACCCGCCCCTCGAAGGGATCGGCGAGGACCACGTGACGGCCTGCCACCACTGGGAGCAGGCCCAAGAGGAGATCGGCCTCAACTACGGCGAGAGCACGGCCGACCCCGAGGTCGGGTCGAACCTGGACCGCGACGTGGCAGCGCGGACCGGCGAGGAGCCCGTCCTCTCGCTGGACGACGTCGAGGTCCACTTCGAGGAGGAACAGGGGCTGTTCGACATCTTCGGCGACGACCCCGAGATCGTCAAGGCGGTCGACGGCGTCGATCTGGACATCTACGAGAACGACGTGGTCGCGCTGCTGGGCGAGTCGGGCTGTGGCAAGACCACGCTGGGCAAGACCGCCATCGGCCTCCAGCGGCCGACTGGCGGCAGCGTCAAGTATCGCGGCCAGGACATCTGGGAGGCCAAGGACGGCAACGGCGACATCGACTACGACGAGATCCGCCAGGCGCTGCAGATCATCCACCAGGACCCGGGGAGTTCGCTCAACCCGAACCGGCGGATCATCGACATCCTCTCGGAACCGCTGCACCACACCCACCCGAACATCAGTCCCAACGAACGGCGCGACCGGATCTACTCGCTGCTCGACCGCGTCGGTATGAACCCGCCGGGCGACTTCGCCGACCGGTATCCCCACCAGCTTTCCGGCGGGGAGAAACAGCGGGTCGCGCTGACGCGGGCCCTGCTGATGAACCCCGACGCGATCCTCGCCGACGAGGCCATCAGCGCCGTCGACGTGAGTCTGCGCGTCGAGCTGATGGACCTGATGCTCGAACTGCAGGACGTGTTCGACACCTCCTTCCTGTTCATCAGCCACGACCTCTCGAACGCCCGCTATTTCACCGAGCACGGCGACGGCCGCATCGCGGTGATGTACCTCGGCGAGATCGTCGAGATCGGCAGCGCCGAGCGGCTCATCCAGGACCCGCGCCACCCCTACACGAAGGTGCTTCGCTGGGCGACCCCGTCGCTCCAGCTGGACGCGGTAGAAGCGGGCGAGCCGCCGATGCGCTCTATCGACGTGCCGGACCCGGTCGACCCGCCGTCGGGCTGTCGGTTCCACACGCGATGCCCCGTCGCCAGGGAGGCCTGCACGGAGGAGCAGCCGCCGCTGTACGACATCGAGGGCGAGGGCAGTGGCGCGGCCTGCTTCCGCGAGGACCCCGACCACGAGTACTGGGATAGCGAGCCCCTCGAGGGCGCCGAACGGGTCGGCCCCGACGAGGAGTTCGACACCAGCCAGACCACCGGCGAGTTCGGCGCCGGGAGCGCCGGCGACTGACCCCGCCGGCGCGTTACGGCTGACGAACGGAGGGCGTTCCCGGCGGGTTCCGGGTCCCGGTCCGCGCTCGCGGGTTCGGGCACCGGATACGTCCCCCGATCCACACCGCGGTGTACGCCCCGGGCGACAACCGGGGGCTTGAATACCGTCGGTCGACAGTTCCGAACGTGTCCGGTGGAAAGACGGCGGTCGACTTCGTCTGCAGCCAGCGCGACCAGATCCCGATAGCGCTGGCGGTTATGATCTCGATGGGGTTCCTGCTGCTGTTCTCGCTGGTATTCATCTCACCGGCGGACGAGTCGTTCCCGATCCTCGTCATGGACGCGGTGCTGATCGTCGGGTCGACGGCCTTCTTTCTCGTGACGTACTACTACTGCACGAAGCGCGCGATGGACGACTAGAACGACGCGCGGCGGGTCGGGTCGCGGAACCCGACTGCACCGGCCCTACTGCTCGTCGAGGAACGCGGCTGTCTCGGCGGCGAGGTCGGCGAGGTCCTCGTCGTCCTCGACGCGGGCGAGGTCCTCGAGCGGGTCGACCGCGCGGTCGTCGCCGAGGTGGCCCAGCGCGCGGACCGCCCGGGCCCGCACGGTCTCGCGGTCGTGGTTGAGACAGGCGACCAGCGCGTCGTAGGCGCCGCCGGCGGCGTCGGGGTCGGCCTGGGCGATCTCGCCGACGGCGTCGACCGCCGCGCCGACGACCGTCACGTCGGGCGTGTCGAACAGGGCGACGAGCGCGTCGACGTGGTCGGCGGCCGCCTCGGGGGCGCCCTCGGCGGCGGCGGTTATCACGTTCGCCAGCCGGCCCTGCGACTGGATGAGCAGCTGGTGTTCCTGTTTGTCGTGTTCGAGCATCGTCTGTCGGGCCTCCTCGTCGTCGACCATGTCGATGCCCTCGCCACGCTCGTAGGCAGGCGACCGACCCTTCAGGACCCCCGCGATGCGGTCGAGGTGGGGCGCCACCGCCTCCGGGCGTTCCAGCACGACCTGGACGAGGATCTGCGTCCCCAGCAGCTCCAGCGCGTTGGCCTCGTGCTCGACCAGCGCGAACACCGGCGACACGTCGTCGGCCAGCGTCTCGGGGTGGTCGCGGGCGACGGCCAGCAGCGCCGTCCCCGCCTGCTGTGCGATCGTGGTCCGCTCGTCGTCGAGCAGCGCCAGGAGGTCGTCGACCAACGGGCGCACCGCCGACGGATCCTCCTCGGAGAGGCGCGCAACCGTCTGGACGCCCTCGTTTCGCCTGATGTTCGTCTCCGAAGTCAGCGCCTCGCGGACCCGTTCGCGTTCCGTGTCGTCGAGCTCTCCCGATTCGATGTCGACCCCCTCCAGCGGCGTGGACACCTGGTCCTCGTCGGTCATACAGGAGTCCAGCCCGCCGAGCGACAAATACGTGTGGATATCGATACCACGGACGGTCGTTCGGCTCACACGGACGAGCCGGGCCGACATTCGCCTCGCAATGTTTATGTGGGCAACGGAAATCAGTCCGAACATGCCATCGAACGAGGCGGATCCCGAGTATCAACGCCCGGATCTCCCGGTACCCCGGCGGGTCTCGGATCTGCTCGATCGGATGACTGTCGAGGAGAAGGCCGGTCAGCTAGTCGGAACGTGGGCCGGCGAGATGCACCGCGAGGTCGACGTGGCCGAGGTCAAAGACCTGGTCCGCGAGCACCACATCGGCTGCGCGGCGCCCTTCGGGTGGGGCGGGTCGGCGGGGACCGAGGTCGGCGAGATCGTCGACATCGTCAACGAGCTCCAGGAGGTCGCCACCGAGGAGACGCGGCTCGGGATCCCCCTCTTTTTCAACGTCGACGCGGTCCACGGCCACGCCTACGTCGCCGGCTCGGCGGTGTTCCCCAACGGGCTGGGCGCGGCGGCGACCTGGGACCCCGACCTGGTCGAGGCCGGCGCGCGGGTCACCGCGACGGAGGTCGCGGCCACGGGCGCCCACCAGAACTACGGGCCGACCTGCGACGTGGGGCGGGACCCCCGGTGGGGCCGCGTGTTCGAGACGTTCGGCGAGAGCCCGCGGCTGGTCGCCGAGCTGGCCGCCGCGAAGGTGCGGGGCTACCAGGGCGACGGGATCGAGGCCGACGACACCGTCGTCGCGACGGCGAAACACTTCCCGGCCTACAGCGAGCCCGAGCGCGGCGAGGACGCCGCGCCGGTCGACGTCTCCGAGTACAAGCTCCGCAACACGTTCGTTCCGCCGTTCGAGGCCGCCCTCGAGGCGGGCGTCGAGTCGGTGATGCCCTGCTACAACTCCATCAACGGCGAGCCCGTCCACGGCTCCGAGCGCTGGCTGACGGACCTGCTCCGGGGCGACCTGGGCTTCGACGGCACGGTCGTCTCGGACTGGGGCGGCGTCCGCCACCTCACCGACGACCACAAGACGGCGGCGGACCTCCGGGAGGCGACCTACGACGCCCGCACGGCGGGCCTCGACGTGGCCTCCGTGGGCAACGACCTCGAACAGGAGGAGCTGGTCGACCTCGTCGAGTCGGGCGACCTGGCCGAGTCGGTGCTCGACGCGAGCGTCGAGCGCGTCCTCGAACGCAAGTTCCGCATGGGGCTGTTCGAGGACCCCTACGTCGAGAAAGACGAGGCCCTGGCGACGGTCGGGTCCGACGACCACCAGGCGGCCGCGCTGGACACCGCCCGGGAGGCGATGACGCTCCTGAAGAACGACGGGGTCCTCCCGCTCTCGGGCGACGAGGACGTGTTCGTCGGCGGCCCGAACGCCGACGACCTGGTGAGTCAGGTCGGCGGCTGGTCGGTCGAGTCCGAGGAGCACGTCGACGGGACGACGATCCGCGAGGAGGTCGGCGCCCACGTCGACGGCGAGGTGACCCACGAACAGGGGGCGACGCACAACGAGACTCTCGACGTGGACGCGGCCGCCCGGAAGGCCGCCGACGCCGACGTGGCCGTCCTCGCGCTCGGCGAGGGGTGGTACCTCCACGAGTTCGGCGCGGGCGACCCCCGCACCGAGACGGGCGAGTTCCCCACCCGCGAGCGGATCGCGCTGGCCGAGGCCCAGCAGGAACTGGTCGAGGCGGTCGTCGAGACGGGCACGCCCGTCGTCGGCGTGCTCGTCACCGGGCGCCCGCTGGCGGTCGAGCACCTCGACGAGCGGGCCGACGCCGTGCTGATGGCCTACTTCCCCGGGACGATGGGCGGCAAGGCCGTCGCCGAGACGCTCGTCGGCGAGAACAACCCCAGCGGCCGGCTGGCGGTGACGGTCCCGCGCTCGGGCACCCAGGTCGACGCCCACCACGACCACCTCCACCAGCCCCGTCCCATCGGCGATTCCGAACACCCCGACTCCTACGACCCGCTCTACCCGTTCGGGCACGGCCTCTCCTACACCGAGTTCGAGACGGGCGAGCTCTCGGTCGACGAGGAGGTCGTCGGGCCGGGCGACACCGTCGAACTCGACGTGGCCGTCGAGAACGTCGGCGACCGCCGCGGGACGGAGGTCGTCCAGGTGTACAGCCGGACGGAGTCGAAGACGCTCGTCATGCCCGAGCGGCGCCTCCAGGCGTTCGAGCGGGTCGAGCTGGACGCCGGCGAGCGGGCGACCGTCACCGTCGAGGTTCCCGTCGAGGGGCTTGGCGTCTACGCGCCCGGCGACGGCCACCGCGTCGAGGCCGGCGACTACGACCTGGTGGTCGACGGCGAGGCCGTCACGGTGACCGTCGAGGGCGACTACCTCTGACTCGCTGACCGAACGACCGCGACCAGCGCAGCGAACCCGACCGCGAGCGCGGCGAGCGCGGCGCCGAAGCCTGTCCCCGAACCTGCGGTGCCGTCCGTCGTGGGCGCCGAGTCAGTCGGTCCGCCGGCCGGCGCGCTCGTCGGGGCGTCCGTACCAGTTCCGGGAGCGGCGCCCTCCGCGGTCGGTCCGTCCGTCGCCGACCGTTCGGGCGCGGTCGTCACCGTCGGGGTGTTGACGAGCGGCCGGTCGTCGGTCGCGTTCTCCGGCGCGACGGCGAAGTAGGTGTCGACGACCCGGTCGCCGGCGGTGACCGGCGGGTCCGACGGGCCGAAGACGCCGTCGCCGCGGTCGCGGTGGGCGGCGACCCGGACCCGGAAGTCGCGGGTCTGCTCGGCGAGGAACGACTCGTTCAGCGGGACGGTGACGTTCCGGTGGGTCCCCGCCGGGAGCGACCGCGAGCCGACGGACCGGTTGCCTCCCGTGGGGTAGACGACGAGGTGGCCCGCCGTCGGCAGGTCGGCCCGGCGGACCGTGATCGTCCCGTCGTCTATCGGCTGGGGGTCGAACCCGGCCGCGAGCACGCTGGCCCGGCCGGACTCGCTCCTGCGGACCGTAACCCGCGTGCTCGCCGCGGGGTTGATGTTCGTCACCGCGAGGTCGGTCCCGTAGTCGAACTCCTCGTTGCCGTTGGCGTCGCCGTGGAGTACCGCCCATATCGTCCGGTTGCCCTCCCACCCGGTCCAGACGGACTCGTCGAGCGGGACCGGGACGCTCGTCCGGTAGGTCAGGTCCGGCGTCCGGCCGACGTAGACCGAGCCGAGCGGCTCGCCGGGTCGGCCCCCGGCGTCCGCGCGGAGGACGACGAACCCCGGTCGGATCGACGACACCGCCTCGACGAGGACGGTGCCGTCGTCGGTCACCTGCGAGTCCGCGGCGACGTGGTTGCCGTGGGCCTGGACGGTCGCGACGGCCACCGGCGTGGCGAGTGCGAGTGCGATCACCAGGGCGGCGACGACCCGACGCGATGCGATCCCCGACATCTCAGGCGGTGATCGTCGCGGGCTCCATCTGCAGGAACGCGCGCTCGTAGCCCTCGTGGCGGGCCAGTTGCGGCGGCGTCCCCACGGAGAGGGTCACTTCGTCGCCCGACCGGACCCGCTCGGGCAGCGCCGCGCCGTAGTGGTGGCCCAGCCGTGGGTCGAGCGTGGCGTCGAGCGACCCCTCGACGACCGTCTCGCCGTCGCGGGCGACCGACGCCGACAGCCCCATCGCGGGGAGGACCAGCCGGTTGAACGGCGTCCGCGCCGAGACGGCGAGGTACGGCTGTCCGTCGGTGAACCGGCCGGCGTCGGCCGCGGGGAGCTGGAGCGTCACGAGCTTCGCGTCGTCGCTGCGGCCGGTGCCGAGGACGGTCCCGGGGAGGTCGGCGGGCTTCGGCGCGCGCGGCTGGGGGAGATCGCCCATCTCCATCGGGCGGAGCGCGCCGCGCTGGCCCGCCTGGTCCAGCTGTTCGGTCTTGAGCTGTTCGCGCACCCGCTTGGACCACTCGAACTCGACGGGTATCGTCGCGTTCTCGTCGAACCGGCCCGCGAAGGCGCCGGTCGTGCGCGCGCTCACGCCGCCGACGCCGAGCCGTGCGGTGTAGGTCCCGTCGCCGTCGAGCCGGAAGTTGCCGCCGTAGTGAAACCCCATCCGCTGGGAGAGCATCCGGTAGATGACCTCCTGGGTGACCAGGTCGCCGTCGCGGGTGACCTCGACCGAGAGGTTCGCGCCCGGGAGGACCGTCCGGGTCTCGGGGTCCCAGACCGTCGCCATCAGGTGGACGTCGTCGCCGTCCTCGATCTCGGTGACCGAGCGCTCGTCGAGGGTGACCGTCCAGAAGCGGTGGGGGACCGCGAGCAGCAGGGCGACCCGGTAGTCGCCGGCCGTCGCCGTTCCGGACATCACCATCGTCTCGCGGAACGACTGGACGTAGACGCCGCCGGGGCCGTCGGGCGTGGCGGTCGGCGTCGGGCTGTCGGTCGGGGACCGGGGCGGCTCGGTCGTCGGTTCGGGGTCGGACGGGGCGGTCTCGGTCGCGTCCCCCCCGCCGAGACAGCCGGCGAGGCCGACCGAAACCGCCGCGGCGCCCGTCGCGGAGTGGAGGAATCTCCGTCGGTTCATCGCCCGGGAGTTGGGCCATCTCGCGGTTAACCGTTCTGGTAGATCCGTCGATAGGTCCGATTCTGGTCGGTCCGTCGATAGGTTCGCGGTCGCCCGGGCGGTCACGCCAGTCGCTCGTCGGCCACGTCCCCTCGACAGCCACGCTCCCCGCCGGCCTGCCACTCGCGGCCGCCCTGTCAGCACGGCTCAGTGGGGAGTTAAGCCGTCAGCGGTGGTAGGTATCTCATGGTATTCGAGAACCTCACACTGTTCGAGGTGCACCTCGACGACGCGCAGTTCGGCACCGACGCCGGTCGCTCCGACGAGCGAGACGCCGACGTTGCGCTCCCCGAGCCCGACTCCGACGACGACCGCGAGACGGCCGACTCGTCGGGCGGCCGCGGCAGGTTCGTCAAGCTAGCGGTCGCGAGCGTCGTCGTCTCAGTGGCCGCGACGCTCGTCGCGCGGCGGGTCGCGGGCGGCGACGACTCCGTCGCGGTCGGCCTCGAAACGGACCGCGGGGTCGACGAGTCGGCGACGGGCGAGCCGGACCACGCCGACGAACCGGTCTCGACGCCGACGCCGGACGACGAGTGAGTCGGCGACCACGTCGCGGCGACCCGGCAGCGACACGATGACGACTCGCAGGGAACGGGGCGACGACCCGTCGGCAGTCCGGCGACGACTCGCCGCTTCGAGACCCGGTCGCCGGAACCGGCTCGTTCCCGCGAGTTCTGTCGAAAGTTAAATCGTTATTTTAGTCACAGGTGGTGTTATTGTGGCGGGACCCCACACGTCGAATGCGGTCGGCGCGCCCTCCACCTGGCGGGCCAACCGCGTACCCGACAACCCCACCCGCGACCCGACGCGGGCGGCCGCCCGCCGCCCGTTCCGGACCGCCCCGTCGCCCGCGGGGCGGTCCCGTTCGCCCGTCCGGGCCCGTCGCCCGCGGACCCGGACACCCATTTCCTTTCGTCCCCGGTCCGACGCTGCCGTCCGACCGACAGTTCGCCGTTCCCTATACCTCTCCCAGCCGGTCCCGGAGCACGGATAGCCCGGCGTCGGGGTCGATGTCGGCGCCCTGTGCCTCCAGGGCCTCCGCCAGCGCCGGGACGAGCAGCGTCACGTTCGCCGGCCGCGCCGAGTGGCCCATGCAGCCGATCCGGAAGATCTCCCCCTCCAGGTCGCCCAGCCCGGTGGCGATCTCCAGGTCGTAGCGGTCGAGCAGGTACTCGCAGACCGCGGCGTCGTCGACGCCCGCGGGGACCTCCATCGCGTTGAGACTCGGGAGCCAGTAGGCCTCGTCGGGGTTCAGCGCGAGCCCCATCGCCGACAGCGAGTCCTTCAGCGCGGCCGCGACCCGCCGGTGGCGCGCCCACCGCCGTTCGATGCCCTCCTCGGCGACGAGGCGCAGCGCCTCCCGGAGCGCGTAGACGTTCGTGATCGGCGCGGTGTGGTGGTAGGCCCGCTCGTCGCCCCAGTACCCCTCCAGCAGGGACAGATCGAGGTACCACGACCGCGCGGGCTCCTCGCGGGAGAGCACCTTGTCCATCGCCCGGTCGTTCAGCGTCAGCGGGCTCGCGCCCGGCGGACAGGAGAGACACTTCTGGGGTCCGGAGTAGGCGGCGTCGATGTCCCACTCGTCGACGCGCAGCTCCACGCCGCCCAGCGAGGTGACGCAGTCGGCGATCACGTAGGCGTCGTGCTCGTGGGCGATGCTCGTCAGTTCCGGCACGTCGGGCTGGCGGACGCCCGTGGAAGTCTCGGCGTGGACGAAGCCGAACACGTCGGGCTGGTACTCGGCGAAGGCCGCTTCCACGTCGGCGGGGTCGAGCGGCTCGCCCCACGGCGCGTCGACGTGGACGACCTCGCCGCCGGCGCGTTCGGCCATCGACTCCATGCGGCCGCCGAAGTAGCCGTTCGTCGGCACGAGCACGGTCTCGCCGGGTTCGACGAGGTTGCCGATGGCCGCCTCCATCGACGCCGAGCCCGTCCCGGAGACGGGGATGGTCCACTCGTTGTCCGTCCGGAAGGTGTACCGCAGCAGCTCCTGGACCTCGTCCATGATCTCGACGAACGAGGGGTCGAGGTGCCCGACCAGCGGCGTGCTCATCGCCCGGAGCACCCGGGGGTGCACGTCGCTCGGGCCGGGGCCCATCAGCGTCCGGTCCGGGACCGTGAGTTCGCCGACCTCGGGTGGTGTCATGCGTGGACGCACCGCGCCGACGGACAAAAAGACTGCGACGGAACCGACCGTTCGACGCCGCTGCGGACGGTTCGCGAGCGCAACAGGTTCCGCGTCCGCCCGGGCGGACTCCCAGTCCTTATTCGCCCGGCGGCCACACTGGGGTCATGGAACGCCGCCGGACGGTCGTCGGGTCGGTCATCGTCAGCACGTTCCTCGTCGGCCTCGGCGGCGGCGTCGTCTTCCCCATCCTGCCGAACCTCGGCGCCGTCCTCGGCATCTCGCCGTTCCTCGTCGGGTTCATCCTCAGTGCGAACCGCTTCACGCGCATCCTCGCCAACGCGCCCGCCGGCTCGCTGGTCGACCGTGTCGGCACCCGGACCCCCTTCGTCGTCGGCCTGTTCGTCGAGGGGCTGGCGACGGCCGGCTACGTCGTCGCGCTGCGCGCCCCGCTCCCGGAGGCGTGGTTCCTCCTCGCGCGGGTCCTCTGGGGGATCGGCAGCGCGCTGGTGTTCGCCACCGCCTACACCATCGCCGCCGACGTGAGTGACGGCGGCGACCGCGGCACGAACATGGGTGTCGTCCGCGGCGGCATCACGCTGGGGTTCCCCGCCGGTCTCGTCATGGGCGGGGTCGTCAGCGACGCCTACTCCGTGTTCGCCGCCTTCGCCGTCGCCGCCGGCTTCGCGCTGCTGGCCAGCGCCGTCGCCTACCGCACCATCCCCGAAACGCACGTCGACGAGGAACGCACCGCCGTCAAGCCCTGGGAGATCGACACCGCGCTCCCCACGCTGACCGTCGGCTTCGTCAACTTCGGCCTCTTCTTCGCCTACCTCGGCGCCCTCTTCGCCACGCTCGTCCTCTTCGTCGAGGCGGAGGGAATCGGCGTCTGGGGCTACGGCCCGCAGGGCATGTCCGGCCTGCTGATGGCCGTGACCGTCCTCGCTGCGGCCGTGTTCACCCTCGCGGGCGGCAAACTCAGCGACGACCTCGGCGCGCGCGTCCCCACCCTGCTGGGCTTCCTCGTCGTCTCCTTCCTCGGCTTCCTCGCCCTCTCGACGGCCGCGTCGCTGGAGCGACTCGTCGTCGCCTGCGTCCTCATCGGGACCGGCCAGGGCGGCACCAACGGCCCGCTGATGGCGCTGCTCGCCGACCTCACGCCGAACGAACGCACCGGCCGGGCGATGGCCACCAACAACGTCCTCGGCGACCTCGGCGGCGGCCTCGGCCCGATGGTCTCGCTCCCGGTCGTCGAGGCGGTCGGCTTCGCCCCCGTCTACGCCGCCTGCGCCCTGATCCCCCTCGTCGCCGGCGGCCTGCTCGTCGGCGGCGTCTACTCTCTCACCGGGACCCTCAACCCCCGGACTGCGACCATCTCCGACGATTAAATGGAATCCAAAAATACAGTATCTAATTCGTATATTTAGTCGATAGTAGATTATATCTTATATGAATTGCCACTCAAGACCGAAATTGGTGTATCTGGTCTTTTGACGGCGTCTTGCCGAAGTATATCGATCGGGCTCGACAAGGCCGCACTATCTACGGTTTTGGAATTCGGTAATATAGCGCTTTCTGGCCGGTTTTCGAGTTTCTCGAACCGGTATTTCGTTGTATACGTATTCAAAGTATGAGATAAAAACAGATATGTCTGTCGACTCGACCGAGGATCGGAGATCGAGTCGGTTATCAGTGGCCATCGGTGAGAGTGGGTGTGACCTCCACCGAAACCGAGGATCCGGCGGAGCTGGATCCGCTGACGACTGCCGCCTACCACGTCACCGTCGACGGCGGCCGTGATTCGTTCTACGCGCTGAGCATCGAGCGCGAGGACAGCGACACGGCCTATCTGATGTCCGATACGGTCGTCGCGCTCGACCAGATGCGGTAACTACCTTCCCGCCAGTTTCGATAGGCGAGTGCTCCCGAGGAGCGGCCGTGTCGACCGCACTGTCGATACCGTTCGGTCCGAAATGCGGACCTGCTCTCCCGCCTCACTCACTGTAGCGACTGCTGGCAGAAGGTTGCTTTAGCGAACGAGGTGAGCGGACAGGTTGGCGCGGATCTGAACCGGATGCAAACGTGCTCGCCCCGCTGCGCGCGACTGCCAGGGTTCCAATCCGCCGGGCCAGTCCGACTGAAGCCGTGGCGAGCGGCAGGGCAGCCGCTCGCGAACGTGCGTCAGTAGAAGTGGGTTGGGGCGGATTTGAACCGCCGACTTCCTCCGTGTGAAGGAGGTATCATAACCGGACTAGATCACCAACCCGGCCACTCGTCGCTAATCCAGCACCGCCCTTAAGAATTGCTTTCCGCGGCGCTACTGTGACCCGGTCCCGCGGCGCCGGAACGAGTCCACCGCCTCGCGCGCCGCCGCCAGGGCGTCCCCGGCTTCGCTCCGGACCCGAGCGGGGACCGCCTCCAGCTTCGACCGGAGGGACTCGACCCGCCCGGGTTCCGGCTCGCGCTCGCGGCCGACCAGCTCCCTGACCCGCTCCTCCGCGGGGGAAAGGGCCTCTCGGACGCCGTCTCGGGCCGTCCGGCCCGCTCGCTTCAGGTAGTACAGGGTGTCCTCGAAGTGCCTGTTCATATCTGTCCTTTCGCGTCCAACGGATATATGCCTTCTCCCCCCATCGCAACGTTTATATTGATTTAGGTCAACCTAAAACACGTCGGCGCAGGGCCGTTCCGGCCCGCGCCGCTGTCTGTCCCATACTGTCAGGCTTGCACGCGACGGTGGGCATCGCCGTGTGCGGCCGGTTGGGGTCGAACGGGGGCGTCCACCCGCCACACCCTTACACTCGCGCCCTGTAGCGGCGGCCATGTTCGAACAGGTGTCGGTGCCGACGCCGTTCCAGGTCGGTCCGGTCAACGCCTACCTCGCCGGCCGGACGCTGGTCGACCCCGGCCCCGACAGCGAGGAGGCCTGGTCGCACCTCACGGACGCGCTGGCCGAGCGCGACCTCGCCCCCGACGATATCGAGCAGTTGCTGATCACCCATCCCCACCCCGACCACTTCGGGCTCGCGAAACGGTTCCGCGAGCGCGGCGCGACGGTCGTCGCCCACCCCGACGCGGCGTCGATCGTGGCGGACTTCCCCGGCCGGCTCGACGCCGAGCAGGCCTTCTTCCGCGACTTCTTCGAGCGTTGCGGGATGGCGCCCTCGACGGCCGACACGGTCACCGAGCTCCCGGGTGCGTTCGTCCACTACGCGCCCAGCGTGCCGGTCGACCGCGAGGTCGCCCCGGGCGATACCGTCACCGTCGACGGCGTCGAGCTGCTGGTCGACGACCTGGCGGGCCACGCCACCGGCGAGGTGCTCTTCGCCTTCGACGGCCCCGCGGGCCGGGAGGCGCTCGTCGGTGACAACGTCCTCGCGGAGATCACGCCCAACCCGTTCCTCCAGCCGCCGCCCCGCCCCGGCGCCGACCGCCCGCGCGTCCTCCCGGCGTACAACGACTGTCTCGCCGACCTGCGCGAGGCGGGGTACGACCGCCTCCACCCCGGCCACCGGAGCCGGATCGACGACCCCGCCGGGCGGATCGACGACATCCTCGCCGAGCACGACGACCGCACGGAGCGTGTCGCCGACCTGCTGGACGAGCCCACGACGCCGGTCGCGGTCATGCACGAACTGTTCGACGATCTGCCGGTCACCGAGCAGTTCCCGGGCATGAGCGAGGCGGTCGGCCACCTCGACGTGCTCGACGCCGCCGGCCGCGCGACCGCAACCGAGCGCGACGGCGAGATCGTCTACGAGCGGACCGGGTGACCGGCCCCAGCGGAGTCGACGAGTCAGTACGTCGGCTGTTCCTCGGGGACGCCCTCCCGCTGGTTCACCACGCGGGCGAGCGTGAAGAGGAGGTCCGACAGCCGGTTGAGGTAGACGATGGCCGTCTCGTTGACGCCGTCTTCGCTTTCGGCGAACGCGACCGCGCGGCGCTCGGCGCGCCGACAGACCGCCCGCGCCCGGTGGAGCCGCGCGCCGGGTTCGGACCCGCCGGGGAGGATGAAGTTCTCCAGGGGTTCGAGCTCCGCGTCGAACTCGTCGATGCTGTCCTCGATTGCCTCGACGTGGTCCTCGCGGACGCGGGGGTCGTCCTCGTCGGGGTCGGGGTTGGCGAAGTCGGCCTGTGCGACGTGGAGGTGGTTCTGCACCTCGCGCAGCAGGTCGTCCACGTCGTCGTACCCGGTGGGGCGGACCGACCCGACCATGGCGTTGACCTCGTCGACGGTGCCGTAGGCCTCGATGCGCGGGCTGGCCTTCGAGACGCGGGACATGTCCCGCAGGTCCGTCTGGCCCTCGTCGCCGCGGCCGGTGTAGATCTTCATGTCCGCCGCTCGGGCGGCCAGCGACTTAACTCCGGGTCCGAACGGGCGGACGACGAGCGGGCCGGTCGAAAATCGGGACGTTAAATTACCGTCGCCCGGAAGACGGACGCATGAGCGAGGTCATCACCCACGAGTGTCCGAACTGCGACGCCGAGAAGGAGTTCTACCAGGCGGCCAGCATGCAGGTCCACATCGGCGAGAAGGTCAAGTGGCACTGCTGGGACTGCGACTACGGCTTCGTCCGCATCGACCACACCGTCGACACGAGCGAAGCCTCCGCGTAGGCGGTTCTCACGGCCCGTCCCGGAATCGTCGACCCCGTAGCGACCGCGCCGGCGGGTCGCTCGTCGGTCGTTCAGTCACTCGTCTTCCGCGTCGGCGGACAGCCCGTCGGCCGCGCCCGCCGGTCAGTCGACCGTGTCGGCGGGCGTCAGCGAGAGGACGACGGCGGTCCCGCCGAGGTCGCTCTCCTCGAACCGCAGGCGGCCGCCGCAGGAGTCGGCGACCCAGCGGACGATCCAGAGCCCGAGCCCGCTGCCGTGTTCGAGCTGGGTGATCTCCGACGACTCGTCGACGACGGACCGCTCGTAGTCGGGGATCCCGGGGCCGTCGTCGTCGACGCGGAGGGCGACGCGCCCGTCCGAACGGTCGGTCGCGACGCGGACGTGGACGCCCTCGCCGCCGTACTCGACGCTGTTCTCGAGCAACTCGGTCAGCGCGAGCTCGATCCGGCCGTCGCCGACGACCCGCAGGTCGTCCACGTCGGTCTCGATGCGCGCGTCGGGGTGCTCGCGGCGGTACTCCGAGACGGCGGCGTCGACGACCGACCCGAGGTCGACCTCGTGGTCGCGCAGCGACCCCTCGCGCATCGTGCGGTCGAGCGAGCGCGCGCGGTCGCCGAGCGACGCCACTTCCGAGGCCGTCTCGATGAGCGTCTCCGCCCACTCGTCGACGGTGTCGTCGTCGACGCGGGCGGCGATCATCTCCGCGTAGCCCAGCACGACGTTGAGGTCGTTGCGCAGGTTGTGCCGGAGGACGCGGTTGAGGACCTGGAGCCTGCGTTCCCGTTCCTTCTGCTCGGTGATGTCGGTGTAGATGCCGAAGCTGTTGACCGTCCCGTCGCCGGTGTCGTAGGGGATCCCCCGGAAGAGGAAGTCGCGATAGCCGTCGGCGGTCCGGCGGCGGACCTCGCTCTGGACCGTCTCGCCCTCGGCGGCCCGCCGGTCGAGCGCGCGGCCGTTCTCGTAGTCGTCGTCCGGGAGGACGAAGTCGTTGAGCGGCTCGCCGCTGATCGTCGCGGCGTCGTAGCCGAACACGTCGGTGAACGCGTCGTTGACGGCGGTGACGACCGGCTCGCCGTCGGCGTGGGTGGCCTCGACGACGGCGTCCGGGAGGTTGTCGAAGAGGTAGGTGAACCGGTCGCGCTGGGTCTCCAGCTGCTCGCGCGTCTCGACCAGCTCCGTGCGGTCGCGGACCACCCCGACTGTCCCGGAGACGGTCTCGTCGGCGGGGAGCGACGACACCTCGACCTCCGCGGGGAGCGACGTGCCGTCGGCCCGCTCGAAGTCAGCCTCCAGTACGCGGCTGTCCGTCCCGTCGCCGACGGCGTCGACGGCCTCGTCGAGCGCATCCGGGTCGGCGAGGGCCGCGGCGACCGGCCGGCCGACCAGGTCCGCACGGTCGACCCCGAGCCACGTCGCAAGCGGGTCGGTCACCAGCGAGAACCGCCCGTCCTCGTCGGCGACGTACACCATGTCCTGGACGTTCTCCATGACGGTCCGGTAGCGGGCCAGCTCCGCCTCGTAGGCGACGCGGTCGAACGCGACGGCCGCGTTCGAGGCGAGGATCTCCGCCAGCTCGCGCGCCCGCTCGTCGAACGCGCCCGGTTCCGTCGCGCCGATGCTCACGACCCCCTGGTCGCCCAGCGGGACGTACAGCGTCTCGACGGCGTCGCCGGGTAGCTCGGCCGGCCGGACCGCCAGGTCAGCCGGCGCGTGGCGGATCTCGCCGGCCTCGAAGGTGCGGCCGGGCCCGCCCTCCCCGACCGCGTAGTCCGGCCGGTCGGCGACCGACACCGCGTCGCTGGCGGAGGCCGCCAGCGGGACCAGCCGGTCGCGCTCGGCGTCGTGGATGCGGACGACGTTCATGTCGAACCCCAGCGTGTGCGCGACGGCGTCGACGACGATCTCGCCGACCCGCTCGGGGCTGTGGGCGCCCAGCAGCGCCCGCGCGGTGTCGAGCAGCTCGGCGAACTGCTCGCGGGCCGCCCGGAGCTGTCGTTCCCGCTCCTTCCGGTCGGTGATGTCCCGGATGACGCCCGCCGTCCCCGCGAACTCGCCGTCCTCGTCGGTCAGCATCACCATGTGGTCCTCCGCGTCGACCGGCTCGCCCGACTCCGGGACCAGGTCCAACTCGAAGGTCGTCTCGACGACGTTGCCGTGGATCAGGTCCCGGAGCTTGTTCTCCGCCCGCTGGACGGTCTCGTCGTCCTTGACGATCGAGGTGTGCTCCCCGAGCAGTTCCGCCCGGTCGTAGCCCGTCAGCTCGACCAGCGCGTCGTTGACCACCTCGAACTGTCCCTCGTCGTCGAGCGCGTAGACGCCGTCGTCGACCGCCTCGATGATCGACTCGTAGCGTTCGAGCTCGCGGGTCCGTTCGCGCTTGTCCGACACGTCCCGGAGCACGCCCGCGACGCCGACCACCTCGCCGTCCTCCTCGACGGCTGTCAGGTGGTCCTCGGCGGGGAACGGCTCGCCCTCGGCGGGGACGACCGTCGTCTCGACGGTCTCGGAGGCTGTCTCCCCGCGGACCACCCGTCGGACCGCCGGGAAGACGCGTTCGGCGGCCGCCTCGGTCGTGATCGTCGAGACGTGCTCGCCGACGAGCTCGTCGGCGTCGCGGCCGGCCATCTCCGCCAGCGGCTCGTTGACGACGGTGAAGTGTCCCTGCAGGTCGAGCACGTAGAGCCCGTCGTCGACCGCGTCGAGCGCCGCGGCCGCCTCCCGGGCGGTTGCCGCAGAGACGCCCGCGTCCCGCATCTCCACGAGCGTACTCTCCGAACCCTCGTCGGCGCTCCCCGTGTCGGCCGACCGGGCGGTCGCCACGCCGGACGTGTCCGACTCGCGTCCAGTCGGCGGGGCCGCTCGGTCACCCGCCTGTCCACCCTCGGGGGCGTTCGCTCGGACGCGGTCGGCCAGCGATCCGTCGGTCGTCGCCCGGGAGACGTACTCCGTGACGCCGTGTCGGGTCGCGGCCGCCGCGAGTTCGCCGTCGGGCTCCCCGCTGGTCAGCAGGACCGGCTGGTCGTAGCCGAACTCGCGGACACCGGCGAGCGCGTCGAGCGGGTCGACGGCCCCGTCGGCGTCGCCGTCGACGACGACACAGCGCACGTCCTCGGACCCCAGCGTCGAGAGCGCGGCCCGCGTCGACCCGGCCCGGGCTACGTCCCACCCGTCGGCTTCGAGCACCTCCACCCACGGGCGGTCGCCCGAGGGACCGACCGCAAGCACCGTGGCTCCCATTCGTGACCCGGATCAAAGCGATCCCCCCATAAATCCGCTTCCCCCCGATTATCGAAACTGAGGCGCGAGCGGGAACGGTGCTCCCCGGGCCGGACGCGCGCAGTGAGAGACGAGCGGTGCCGAGCGGCTCATACGGATTATTGCAAGTCATTTCGGGATCGACCGCACGCAATCGTGCGGTCGACCCGGTAAACGCTTGCAATAATCCGTATCAGTCGTCCAGCGCCTGCCAGGACAGCCGCGGCTCGCGGGCGGCGCGCACCTGGTCGATCCGGCGGGCCGCGGTCCGTTCGGGCGCCGCCTCCAGGGTCGCGTCGTCCTCCCCGGCGACAGCATTGAATGCCGCGGCGAGGTCGTCGAGCGACTCCCTGGTCTCGGCCTCGGTCGGCTCGGTCATCAGCGCCTCGTCGACGATCTCGGGCCACTTCGTCGTCGGCGGGTGGACGCCGTAGTCGAGCATCCGCTTGGCCGCGTCGGCCGCGTCCTGCTCGCCGGCGCTCGCCACGAACTCGTGGTGGAAGGGTCCGTAGGGCACCTCGTAGCCGATCTGACTCGCGAGGTAGTTGGCGTTGAGCACCGCCCGGGCGCTGGCGTCGGCCAGCCCCGCGTCGCCCAGCCGCGCGATGTAGGCGAACGCGCGCACCAGGACGAGCCAGTTGCCGGCGAACCCGTGGACCTTGCCGATCGACCGTTCGGGCTCGTACCGTTCGTAACCGCTGCCGTCGGCCTGTTCGCGGACGTGGGGCGTCGGCAGGAACTCGGTCAGCTCCTCGGCGACGCCGACGGGGCCGGCGCCGGGGCCGCCCCCGCCGTGGGGCGTCGCGAACGTCTTGTGGACGTTGTAGTGCATCACGTCGAAGCCCATGTCGCCGGGCCGCGCCCGGCCGAGCAGGGCGTTGAGGTTCGCGCCGTCGTAGTACAGCAGCCCGCCGGCGTCGTGGACGACCTCGGCGACCGCCTCGATGTCCCGTTCGAAGAGTCCGAGGGTGTTGGGGTTGGTGAGCATCAGCGCCGCGGTGTCGTCGCCCACGGCGGCCTCCAGTGCCTCGATGTCGACGCGGCCGTCCTCGCCGCTGGGGAGTTCGACCACGTCGAAGCCGGCCATCGCCGCCGTCGCGAAGTTCGTCCCGTGGGCGCTGTCCGGGATGACGACCTCGGTCCTGTCCTCGTCGTTGGCCTCGTGGTACGCGGCGGCGATCCGGATGCCCGTGAACTCCCCGGCGGCGCCGGCCGGCGGCTGGAGCGTCACCGCGTCCATCCCGCCGATCCGCCCGAGGTAGTCCTGCAATCGCGCCTGGAGTTCGAGCGTGCCCTGGACGCTCCCCGCGGACCTGTCGGGGTGGACCGCCGCGTCCGACAGGCCCGCTACCTGCTCGGTGAACTTGGGGTTGTACTTCATCGTACACGATCCCAGCGGGAACGGGCCGCTGTCGACCCCGTAGTTCATCTGTGAGAGCCGGGTGTAGTGACGCGCGAGTTCCGGTTCCGCGAGGTCGGGCAACTCCAGCGAGTCGCGCGTCAGGTCGTCGGGCAGCGGCGAGTCGTCGCCGATCTCGACTCCGGTGGTGTCCTTCTCGGCCAGCAGCGGCTCGTACTCGCCGTCGTCGGTCCAGCGCGCCTGGTCGTACAGCGTCCCCGCCTCGGGGGCGTGGTCTTCCTCGCTCATCTCAGGCCACCTCCGCGACCGCGTCGACGAACCGGTCGACGGCGGGCTCGTTGGCGTCGGTCACGCAGACCTGGATCCGGTGTTCGCCGACGACGTGGACGGCGAACCCCTCCGATTCGAGGTCGCTCGCAACCGCCGCGGCGGGCTGGTCCGTGCGGGCCTGGAACTCCCGGAAGTGGTGGCGGTCGTTGACGGGCGCCCGGAGCCCCGAGACTTCGTCCAGCCGGGCGGCCAGGTCACGGGCGAGGGTGACGCAGTCCTCCGCCAGGTCGACGAGACCGCCCGGTCCCAGCGTCGCGGCGTGGATCGCCGTCCGGAGCGCGAGCAGCGCCTGGTTCGTGCAGATGTTGCTCGTCGCCCGCTCCTTCCGGATGTGCTGTTCGCGGGTCTGCAGGGTGAGGGTGAACGCCCGCCGGCCGGTCGCGTCCTCGCCCACCCCCACGAGCCGGCCGGGCACCTGCCGGAGGTGCTCCTCGCGGGTGGCGAAGAGCCCTGCGCCCATCCCGTAGGCGGTGCCGGCGCCGAGCGCGCTCGCCTCGCCGACCACCACGTCGGCGCCGGCGTCGGCCGGCCGCTCCAGCAGCGCCAGCGCGACCGGGTCCGACCCGAGGACGAACAGCGCGTCGTGCTCGTCGGCGAACTCGCCCACCGTCCCCAGTTCGGGCTCGATTGCGCCACAGACCGTCGGGTTCTCGGCGTAGACCATCGCCGCGTCGTCGTCAAGCGCGTCGGCGAGGCCATCGGTGTCGACGGTTCCCTCGGCGGTGGGGTACGTCTCCACCGAGAGGTCGGGGCCGTCGGCGTAGGCCTCCAGCACCTCGCGTTTGCCCTCGCGCAGCTGGTCGGGCACGAGGATCCGGTCGCCCGAGACCGACCGCACCCGCTGGGAGAGCGTCGCGGCCTCGCCCAGCGCCGTCGCGGCGTCGTACATCGAGCAGTTGGCCACGTCCAGCCCCGTGAGCTCGACCAGCATCGACTGGTACTCGAACAGCGCCTGGAGGAAGCCCTGGGCGATCTCGGGCTGGTACTGGGTGTAGGAGGTGAGAAACTCCTGGCGGCTCGCCAGGTCGTCGACCAGCGCCGGGACGTAGTGGTCGTAGTGGCCCCGGCCCATGAACTCGGTCAGGTCGTCGTTGCGCCCCAGCGTCCGCTCGACCAGGCGGACGGCGTCGCGCTCGCCCCGCGCCTCGATGCCGAACTCGCCGTCGAAGCGGACCGGCTCGGGGATGTCGAACAGCTCTTCCACGTCGTCGACGCCGACCGCGTCCAGCATCGCCTCGGTGTCGGCCGCGTCGCCCGGCGCGTACGGGCTTCCGCGCGTCTCTCGTGTCATCGTCGTCCCTCGCGTGTCATAGTAGGCTCCCGTCGGGGATGGGCGACTCTATCGGACGCTCGCACATGAGCCTCCCGTTTCGACGTACCGCCGGTGGTCACCCGTTCCCCGGAGCGACAGCGTCGCCCGCTACCCGTCCTGCAACCGCTCCAGCGCCTCGATGCACTCCAGCAGGGCGCGGCCGTTGTGGTAGGCGCCCTTGTACATCGCGCCCTTGCGGCCCACGGGTTCCAGGTCCTCGGTGACGCCGGAGTGCCACTCGCCGACTTCCCTGTCGACGTGGTACTCGTCGACGAAGTCGTAGGTCTCGGCGAACACGTCGGCGTAGCGGTCGTCGCCGGTGAGTTCGTACATCCGGAGCGCGCTCGTCAGCGCCTCCGCCTGGACCCACCACGCCTTGATCCGGCTCGTGGCGGGCTCCTCGAAGGGGCCGTAGAAGTAGAAGCCGCCGTGGTCGTCGTCGTAGCCGTACTCCAGCGAGTAGTCCCACAGCGTCTCGTAGAGGTCGCGGTAGTAGTCGAGCGAGGAGTCCAGCGCGTCGGCGGCGTCCATCGTCAGCCAGACGTTCTCCACGTCGTGGCCGTAGGAGACGACCCGGTAGTTCTCGTCGTCGAGCAGGGGTTGCCAGTCGGGGGCGTACTTGTCGGTACAGGCGCCCAGCCGCTTCCGGACGACGGTGTTGGTGTTGATGGTGAGCAGTTCCGAGAGGCGCTTGCCGCCGAGATCATGACCGGTCGCCTCGTAGAAGGTCGTGAACGCCTCCATCAGGTGGAGGTGAGTGTTCATCAGCTTCGTCGTCGGGTCGAGTTCGGCGTCCACGTCCTCCTTGGGCGACCAGTCGGGTTCGATGTTGTCGAGGTAGGTGCCGCCCTCGGTGATGGGCGTCCAGTCCGGTTCGAAGTACTCGACGTAACCGCCGTGGTCGTCGTCGTACGCGTGCTCCTCGAACCGCTCGAAGAGGTCGACGGCGGCCTCGCGGGCGGCCTCGTCGTCGCTGGCCCGGTAGTACTCCGAGAGACCGTAGAGGACGAACGACTGGCCGTACATGTGCTTGTTCGGCTTGCGGACGGTGCCGTCCCGTTCGACCTCCCAGTAGTAGCCGCCGTTGTCCTCGTCGCGCATCTCCCCGGTGAGGAAGTCGAAGCCGCGCTCGGCGGCGTCGAGCAACTCGTCGCCGTAGCCCGCCCGGTAGAGCCGGGCGGAGAACCAGAGCATCCGCGCCTGGGTGACGACCATCTTGCGGTCGTTGCCGGCGAACGCCCCCTCGGCGTCGTAGCTGGTGAGGAAGCCGCCGTGTTCGGTGTCGACCGCGCGGGGGTACCAGAAGTCGATCACCGTCTCGCGGAGGTTCTCCCGGAGTCGGGGCAGGTACGCCTCGGCGAGGGCGTCGGGGTCGCGTGTCATGCCCCACGGTTCTCCCGGCCGCTACTTGAACGCTCCCAAGGCGGAAGCGAGCGGTTCGGGCCCCACCGATCTCCACCACGACGGCGGCCACCGCCGATCCCCGGCGAGCGGGAACGGCCGACCCCCTTATTTCGGTTCGGCCCTGTGGCCCGGTATGGAAGTCGTCGCGAGCGACGACCCGATGATCGACGCGGGACTGCTGGCCGAGGAACTCGGCGAGGACGTGACCGTCACCGTCGCCGAAACCGGCACGGAGGAGGCGGTCCGCGAGGCCGCCGCCGACGCCGAGGCGCTCGTCGCGAACGTGTCGACGCCGGTGACCGCCGACGTGCTCGACGCGTGCCCGGACCTGCGGATCGTCGCCCGGGCGGGCGTCGGTATCGACACCGTCGACGTGGAAGCCGCCGCCGAGCGCGACGTGGTCGTGACGAACGTCCCCGAGTACTGCACCGAGGAGGTGGCGACCCACACCGTGGCGCTCGCGCTGGCCGCGCTGCGCTCGCTCGGACGCTACGACCGCGACGTGAAGGCGGGCGGGTGGGACTGGCGGGCCGGCGGCGAGATCCACCGCCTGTCGGGGCTGACGTTCGGGTTCGTCTCCTACGGCCCCATCGCCCGCCGCGTCCGCGAGCTGGCCGAGGGGTTCGGCGCCGAGTTCGTCGCCTACGACCCGTACGTCGACGCCGCAGAGATGGCCGAGGACGGCGTCGAGAAAGTCGACTTCGAGGAACTGCTCGACCGGACGGCACTGCTCTCGGTCAACGCGCCGCTGACCGAAGAGACGCGCGACATGGTCGACGGAGCGGCCTTCGAGCGGCTGGCCGACCACGCCGTCGTGGTCAACACCGGCCGCGGCGGCGTCGTCGACGAGGGGGCGCTGGCCGACGCGCTCGAACGCGGGGAAGTCGCGGCCGCCGGGCTGGACGTGTTCGCAGAGGAGCCCCCCGAGGACTCCCCGCTGTTCGACCGCGACGACGCGGTCCTGACGCCCCACGCCGCGTGGTACTCCGAGGAGGCCCGCGCGGACCTCCACGAGACCGTCGCGGCCAACGTCCGGGCGGCCCTGGCCGGCGAGGCGCCCCCCGACCGGATCGACCCCGACCTCGACTGGGTGTGAGACGGCCCGGCGAACGCGGGCGAGGGACCGGCGGGTGACCGCCCGCTGGTTGCCGGTCGGTCGTCCGACGGTCGCGCCCTACTCCTCGACCTCGATCCGGGTCCCGGGCCGGGCGTCGTCGTCGGAGACGGGGAGGCGCACGTTCAGCACGCCGTCGCGGTAGGTGGCCGTGATCCCGTCGGCGTCGATCCGCCGCGGGACCGAGACGTGGCGGTTGAACACGCGCGTCTCGCCCTCGTCGGTCCGGTGTTCGGCGGTGACGTGGAGCCGCCCGTCGTGCCAGCGCAGGTCGACGTCGGCGCGGTCGTACCCCGGCAGGTCGACGTACACCTCGTAGGCGCCCTCGTCTCTGAACAGTTCGACCTCGTGGTCCGGGTGGTGTGTCACGGGGTTCCCTCCACCTCAGACGACGGCACCGAGCCATTTCAATCGCCGTCCCGATTCCCGTCCGCCGGGAGCGACCCACCCGTCGCTGTCGCCCGGCCGTGGGATCCGTTGACTAACCAGTCAGTCAGTTCGGAACGTTTTTGACTGACCGGTCAGTTAAGATCGGTAATGACCGGCACGACGGACAGCGCCGCGGCCGACGGCTCCACGCCGGAGGCCATCATGGAGGCCACCTACCGCGCGCTGTGCGAACACGGCTACGCGGACCTGACGATGCAGGACATCGCCGACCAGTCGGACCGCAGCAAGGCGTCGCTGCACTACCACTACGACACCAAGGAGGAGCTGCTGCTCGCCTTCCTCGACCACCTCTACGACGCCTTCACCGAGGACGTGGCCGACCCCGACGGCGACGACGCCGTCGCGCGGCTCGTGACGTTCGTCGACGAGTTGCTCTGCCCGGCCGAGCGAGCGGACGAGCCGGAGGGCGAATCGTCGGGCGATGCCGGAGCCAGCGACGACGACACGAACGACGAGACCGACGAGTTCCAGGAATTCCAGACCGCTCTCCTGGAGATCAAGGCCCAGGGGCCCTACGTCGAGGCCTACCGCGAGCAACTGGAGCGGGTCGACGCGTTCGTCCGCGGGCGCGTCCAGGAGATCGTCGCCGACGGGATCGACGAGGGGACGGTCCGCGCGGACGTAGACCCCGACGACACCGCCGCCTTCGTCGCGACGCTCGTCGACGGCGTGAACACCCGCCGGGTCGCCCTCGGCGAGACCGACGGGAGCGTCCGCGACACCTTCCTCGCGTACGTCCGCGAGAACCTCGTCGCCCCGGGCGCCGACGTGGCCGTCGACCTCGGCGGCGAGGCCGACAGCGGGGCGGGCGGTGACGAGGCCGACGGCGATACGGACGGCGACGAGGCCGACGGCGAGGCGGGGAACGACACCGACGACAGCGCGCCGACGGCCGCCACGGGAGGCGACGACTGATGGCCGACTCGTCGCTGGACCGCCTCGTCGCGGGTGTCCGCAGGCGGGTAAACATGGTCTTCAAGGACCGCGAGGAGTTCGACCTCACCTCGGGCGACATCCCCCGGCCCCTGTTCTACCTCTCCTTGCCCATCGTCGTCACGAACCTGCTGCAGACGGCGTACAACCTGGTCGACACCATCTGGCTCGGCCAGTACAGCGAGACGGCGCTGGCCGCCATCGGGATGGCGTTCCCGCTCGTCTTCTTCCTCATCTCGCTCGGGCTGGGCATCTCCATCGCCGGGAGCATCCTCGTCGCGCAGAACATCGGCGCCGGCGACGAGGACCAGGCGGAGTTCGCCGCCTCCCAGACCGTGACCTTCGCGATCATCGCGTCGCTGCTGCTGGGCGCGTTCGGTTACCTCAACGTCGGGACGCTGCTGAACCTCATCGGCGGGCCCGCCAACGTCGTCGCCGGCGCGACCGGTTACCTGCAGATCATCTCGCTCGGGATGGTGTTCATGTTCGCGTTCTTCGTGTTCATGTCGCTGATGCGCGGCTACGGCGACACCATCACCCCGATGCTCGTCATGTTCGTCACCGTCGTCGTCAACATGGTGCTGGACCCGTTCCTCATCTTCGGCTGGTGGGTCTTCCCCGAGCTCGGCATCGAGGGCGCCGCCTACGCCACCATCTTCTCGCGGGCGCTCGCGACGGTCATCGGCATGGCGATCATGTTCCGGGGCAACCGCGGCGTCCAGATCCACCTCTCGGAGATGTGGCCCGACCTCGGGTACCTGCGGAAGATCCTCCGGGTCGGCGTCCCCGCCTCGATCGAGAACACCGGCAACTCCATCGCCGTCGTGCTGATGCTGACCATCGTCACCCCCTTCGGCGAGACGGTGATCGCCGCCTACACCGTCGGCGTCCGGATGTTCTCGGTCATCTTCCTGCCCGCCATCGCGGTCGGCCGCGGCGTCGAGACGATGGCCGGCCAGAACATCGGCGCCGGCGAGCAGGAGCGGGCCGGCCGCGCGACCAACTTCGCCGCCAAGGCCATGTTCGGCACCCTCGCCGCCGTCGGCGTGCTCACCTGGCTCGGCGCCCCCAACATCGTCGCCATCTTCTCCGACGACCCCGAAGTCGTCGAGATCGGGCGCCTGTTCCTCCGGTACGTCGCCCCTACCTTCGGCTTCACCGGCATCTTCCACTCGTACAAGGGCGGGTTCCGCGGGGCCGGCAAGACGCTGACCGCCGCCGCCATCTCGATCACGATGCTCGGCCTCGTGCGCCTCCCGGTCGCCTACTTCGCTTCGGGCGAGATGGGCTACGAGGGCATCTGGCTCGCGTTCGCCGTCTCCAACGTCGCCGGCGCCGCCATCGCCTTCGCGTGGTACTCCCGGGGCACCTGGCGCGACGCCTCGCTCACCGACACCGCCCCCGGCGTCGGCCCCTCGCCCGACCCCGACGCCGAACCCGCGACCGACGACTGACGCCGCCCGTTGCGGGTTCCACACCCCTCCGCACGCGGACCCAAACAGTCTTGGTAGATGATCGGTAAACTATCCGAGACGTACCGCGCAGCGGGGCGCGGCGACCGACCACATGGCCGAAGACACCGACGGGGCGAGCCGAGCCGGGACGGGCGCCGACGGGAGCGGCCGCAACGGTGGCGGCGACGGCGGGGACGAGGACCGCAGCAGCGAGGGTCGCAGTGGCGACGGTGGTGCCGACCGTGGTCACGACGCCGGGGACCCGCTCGTGCCCGTCGTCGCCGACCCCGCTCGCGGCGGCGAGCGGCTGCCGCAACTGCTCGGCGCGCTCGACGGCGACGACCGCGCCCAGCGGCTCCGGGCGGCGCTCGCGCTCTGTCTCGTCATCGAGGCGGACCCGGACCTGCTCGACCCCGTGGTGCGCCGGCTGGTCGACCGGCTCGACGGCGACCCGCCCGTCGAGGTGCCCCACGCGCTCGACTACCTCGCGGCCCGCCGGCCCAGGGCCGTCGACGAGGTGATCACCGAGTTCGACGAGGAGCGGGAACTGCGGGCGCGCGAGCACCTCTACCAGTCCGGCGGCGGGTTCGCCCGCAGCGAGTACCTCTCGCCGTCCCCCGGGGACCGCGGCGTCGGCCGGACCCGCGTGGCGGGCGCCGAGGGCGACGACGGCGGCGGCCAGCGCGTCTACACCGACCGCTCGCCCGGGGCCGACTTCGACCCCTCCACGCTCGCCGAGGGCGGCGACGAGGACAGACCGGAGCGCGACGAGCCCGGCGACGACACCGAGGTCGGCGAGGACGATCCGGACAACGACCGACGGGAGCTGACGCGGGGGCGGCTGGCGCTCGTGACGCGCCGGCTCTCGGCGGTGATCGAGCGGAGCCGCTTCGACGACCTGTCGGTGCTCTCGGACCGGGGCGAGTGGCGGTTCGGCGACCGCTACCGCGCCGTCGGGACCGTCGCCGACGAGGAGGCGCCGCTCGCGCTGGTCGTCTTCCGGGTACCAGACCACGACCGGGCGGCGTTCGCGGGCGGACTCCGGGACGCCCTCGACGCGTGGGCCGGCGTCGACGACCACGACTCGGTGGTGTCGGTCCACGACTGGGGCCTGCGCCCGCGGCCGTGGGCCGCGCTCGAACACACCGGCGCCACGCTGGCGGACCGCGACGGCGAGGCGCTCGACCCGCAGGAGGCCGTCGCGAACGCCGTCGAGCTCGCCGACGCGGTCGCCCACGCCCACCAGCGCGGCGTCGTCCACGGCGCGCTCGACCCCGCGACCGTCGCCTACCCCGGCGCCCGGCTCACCGAGCGCGAGCGCCAGCGCCCGCGCGCGACCGGGTTCGGCCTCGCCCGCGTCTACGCCGACCACCTCGGCCTCGCGACCGTCGTCGACCCCCGCTACGCCGCGCCGGAGCACTACTCCGGTCGCTTCGGCAGCGTCGACCACGCGACGGACGTGTACGCGCTCGGCGCCCTGCTCTACCGACTCGTCACCGGCGAACCGCCCTACGACGGCCCGGTCGAGGAGGTCCGCGCGGGCGTGTGCTCCGACCGGACGCCCGTGCCGAGCGAGGTCGACCCCGACCTCCCCGACGGGCTCGACCAGGTAGTCCGCAAGGCGACGGCGACTGGGAAGCTCACGAGGTACGAGACGGTCACGGGGTTCCGGCAGGAGCTGCAGGGAGTGGTCGGCGATGGCCGGTGACGTGGAGTTCGGCCTCTACCTCCTCGCCGACGACCCCAGCCTCACCTTCATCGTCTTCGTCGGGCTCGTCCTCCTGACGGTCATCGCCGCCCGCTTCGGGGCCTACGCCTACCTGAACATGCGCGCCACCGGCGTCGACGCCCAGCGGGTCCTCTGGGAGTACCTGCTGTACGTCGGGTTCGTCGCCGCCTGCTACGGCGTCGTCGGCATCCTCGAGATCGTCTCCTCGGTCCGCACCCCCTACAAGGCCGGTCTCATGCTCGCGGTCGTCCTGTTGCTCGCGCTCGCCGTCCGGGAGGTCTACTTCAACGCCGCGCTCTCGACGACCGGCGCCGACCGCGTCTTCACGGGGCGGCGCCTCGTCGAAGTCGCCTTCGTCGCGGTCGTCGCCGCCGTCGTCTTCGGGATCGCCGTCTTCGGCCTCCGCCGGCCGCTGCTGGCGCTCCAGGGTGTCGGCGCGCTGGCCTTCGCCGGCTACGGCTTCTGGTTCGGCCGCAAGCAGACCGCCGCCGCGATGGTCCAGGGCACCATGATCGACTCGCTGCTGCGGCACCTCCTGCCGGTGCTCGCGTTCGCCACCCTCGTCCCCGCCGTCGACCTGGCCACCGTCGCCGGCCTCGACCGCGTCGTCGTCATGCACGTCCAGATCGTCTTCGTCATCATGACCGCCACCGCCCTCATGACCGCCACCATCAAACTCCGACAGAACCTCGCCGGTCTGTGACCGGTGGATCTCCGAATCGGCGCGCTGTCGCGCGCGTTCATGCGCGCGACCGTAGCCGCGCGAGGTCTGCGGGCGACCGTAGCCGCGCGAGGTCTGCGGGCGACCCGGTCGTCGCCCGCACGGCCCGAGGGACCGCCGGTCCCTCGCTGTCTTCGCGAGCCTGCGAGCGAAGGCTCGTCAGAGCTTGCTCTGACGGTGGACGAGACGCGCAGCGAAGCGAGCATCGCAGGAGGCTGGGGAGGCGTGAGGTTCACGGCTGGCCGGCCAGCCGTCTTCTGAGGCCACCGTGACGAGATCCCGCCTGGCGGACTGAACGGGCGAGGCGCGCTCGCGTCTACTTCAGTCGCCTGAGCGAGCCCTATCCGCGCGGGCGGTGCCGAGAGCGCGGATATGTCGCTCAGCGACCGCGAGCGCGCCGAGGGCTTTCAGCGCCTGCTGTCGAGTGCGGTAGTATCTCCAGCGACCGCGAGCGCGCCGAGGGCTTTCAGCGCCTGCTGTCGAGTGCGGTAGTATCTCCAGCGAGCGAGCGCGCCGAGGGCTTTCAGCGCTTGCCGTCGCATGCAGTCGATCCGACTCAGAGCGAGCGCGTCGAGAGAGCCCAACGCCGGCCAGCACCCACTCGAGCCACGCCGACTCGAAAGAGCGAAAGCCGAGATCAACCACGTGACACACCATGGACGAGTACACACACGTCGTCAACGTCGACGGGGTGGTCGCGAGGGAACGCGACGACGACTCCGGCGACGATACGCCCGAGTTCCTCGTCATCGAGCGGAGCGCCGAGGAGGACCACGCGGCCGGCCTGCTCGGCCTCCCGGGCGGGAAACTCGAACCCGAACCCGGCGCCGACCACGCCCTCGAGAGTACGGTCAGACGCGAGATCGCGGAGGAGGTCGGCGTCACCGCCGGCGAGGTCGCGTACGTCTGTAGCGGCACGTTCGAGACGGACACCGGCCACCAGTGTCTGAACGTCGTCACGCGCTGCGAGTACGAGGGCGGCGAGGCCCGCGTCCGCGACCCCGAGGAGGTCGCGGCGGTCCACTGGCTCACGCTCGACGAACTCCGCGCCCGCGAGGACGTACCGGCGTTCACCGAGACCTACGTCGAGCGCGCCGCGGCGGTCCGCGGGTCGGAGTGAGTCGGCGGCCCGACAGTCCGCGGGCCGGAGTGGTCCGGTGACCGCGCAGACCGCTCACAGCCGGTCGCGGTCGACGCGGACTCGATCGAACTCCGCGGCGGCGAGCCAGGCGCCCCAGACCGCGAAGGCGGCCGCCCCGAACAGCTCCGGGATGGCGATCCCGGGCGGGAACCACGGGAACAACGCCCACCAGGCCCACGAGACGACGTGCAGGACGCCGAGCAACACCAGCACGAGTCCGCGGAGCTCCCGGCCGGCGGCGTAGTCGCCGCCGCCCCACAGGAAAACGGCGAGCGTCAGGAACAGGAAGAACGGGACCGCGACCACGCCGTGCAGCGGGTGCGGCAGCGGGAACACGCCCACGAACGCCATGAACAGCATCGCGAGCAGGGCGAAGATACCTCCCGCTCGCCGGACCGGGTGGTCGGTGTCTGCGAGCACGGCGACGACGAAGCCGGCGCCGAGCGCGCCGCCGACGAGGAGGGCGCCGTTGAAGATCGGCGCCGTCGGGACGCCGCGGGCGCCCAGGTCCGAGAGGGCGTAGTACAGCGGCGAGAACCACGGCGCCGCGGCCATCGCGTAGACGACGCCGCCGAACGCGACGACGACGGCCGCGAGCCCGACGGCGGGCGGGACCAGCGGACGGAGGGGGTCGTAGTCGGCCATACCGCGCGCTGGGTCCGCCCCCACGAAAAAAGAGGGGGTCGACGACGTTCAGTACGGCGTGTTCGTTGAGTGGATGTTTCTGTCGAACGTGTCGTGAAATGAAGTCTTGTGAGGACAACCGCACTCGACAGCGAGCGCTGAAAGCCCTCGCCGCGCTCGCTCGCAGTCGACTCGACCACAGAGGACAGCGAGCGCGCCTCGCCCGTTCAGTCCGCCGGGAGAGCACCCTCTCCCGAGCCCGCGCTCACACGTTCGCGCGGACACCAGGGACCGCCCCGCACAGCACCGCAGAGGGCCACGAGCCTCCCCACCCGATTGCGCTCCTCGGCCTTCGGCCTGCGATGCTCATCCACCGTCAGAGACAAGCTCTGACGAGCCTTCTCTCACGAGTTCGAGAAGACCTCGCGCGGCTACTGTCGCAGACGAGACTCGCGACAGCGCGCGCCGACCGCACCGCGACCGCTCACTGCAACAGCTACCGCCTGCACTGAACATCCGCGCGCCGCAGGCGCGCGGTTCAACCGCCGGAGCGGGGTGAAACCGCGCTGAGGCGGCCTTTTTCACCCATGTTTTTGATGGAGGGATGGGCGCGGTTTGCCCACCCCTCCGCGAAAAAGATGGTTTCTAGACGCCCTCGACGGTTTCGCGGAAGGCGACGACCGACTCGTGGGCAGACTCGACGCTGTCACCCACGTCGGAGTCTTCGAGGTCGTTGAGGGCGTTCTCGATGCGGGCGAGGCGACCGTGGTCCGGGTCGCGGTCGCGGGTGGCCAGCGTGTCGAGCTGGTCGGCGAGACTGGACAGGCGCTCGGCCGCGTCGTCGTCGCTCGTCTCGTCGGCCGCCGATTCGAGGGTGTCGCTCGCGTCCGCGAGGTTCTCGCGTGTCATACGCGACGCTTCACGGGTGGTCCTCCTAATCCTTGCGGAGAACGTCTTCGGACGGGGTCACCGCTCCTCGTCGGCCGCGCGGCGCCGCTCGGCCTCGGCGTGGAACGCGAAGAATCCGATGAAGAACGTACAGAGGGCAGCGGGGAACCACATCGCGACGAGGGCCTCCACGACCGGCCGCACCTGGTCCAGACCCGCCTGCGGGACGCCCGGAACCGTCCCGTGGAGCGACCAGGCCAGCGCCTGGAGGCGGCTCATCAGCCAGAACCGGTTCGTGTAGACGAGGACCCACGTCGCGAGCGAGACCAGCGTCGCCGCGTGCCAGACCTGCCAGTCGCCGGGGAACCACCGGGGAGCGGAGGGCATGTGTCGGCGTGGTCACCGCTTCGGAGAACCGCGGAATCAGTCTTGTGGCCACCGGGGCGAGCCCGGCGGCGCGGCGTCGGCGCTGCCCGCACGCGTCTCGTGCGTTGCGGGCCCGCCGGTCCCCGGGCCTTACGATTCGACCAGCGGGACACAGCGCACCGGGCGGTCGGTCCCGAGCAGGAGGTTCTGGCCGGTCGAGCCGAAGACGACCTTCCCGACCGGGGTGCGCTTGCGGATGCCGACGACGAACTCGTCGGCGTCGACCTCCTGAGCGAAGGTCATCAGGTCCTCGACGGGTTCGTTCCCGCGGACGAACTGGTGGGTCTCGACGGTGACCGCCAGGTCCTCCAGGGCGTCGACGACGGCTTCGATGGCGTCCTCGCCGGCGCGCACGTCCTCGCCGCTCGTGTCCTCGCCGCCCTCCAGGGAGTTGACGACGTAGATCGTGTCGTCCGGCTCGACGACCCGCCGCAGGTACGACGACAGCGCCTCGCTCGATTCGACCGTGTCCGTCCCGACCACGAGTTCGGTCATGACGCTACGTTCACGGACGACGATGATAAATTTGGGCGGTCGAACGGGGCGCTGGCGGGGGAGGCGGGAGGGCGGAAGGACTGGAGGGGACCGACTACAGGTCGGGCACGTCCGAGGGCATGTCGAAGTCGTGGTAGTACTCGCCTTTCTCCTTCGAGAGGATGTCGAGTACCGCGGCGGCGCCGTCGCCGGCGGCGATGACGGCCTGCCACTTCTCGGCGCGGCCCATCGCGCCGGTGGCGTAGACGCCGTCGACGGAGGTCTCCATGTCGACGGTCACGTCGACGGTATCCTCGTCGGTGAACTCGCAGCCCAGGTCCTCCGCGAGACTCCGGTCGCCGCCGGTCGCCAGCACGACGTAGTCGGCGGCGTACTCCGCGTCGTCGGTGTGGACGGCGAACCCGTCACCGTCCTGCTCGACGGCCGTCACCTCGGCCGCTTCGAGCGCCGCGGTCCTCGACCTGCCCGCGGGTGACTTCGAGGAACTCGTCGCCGCTGATCGAGCGGATCGCCGGGTAGTTGAACAGGTGGGCCTTCTGCATCCACGACTCGTCGGTGTCGAAGACCACGGTCTCCAGGTCGTTTTTCGCCGCGTACAGTCCTGCGCTCAGGCCGGCGGGGCCGCCGCCGACGACTGCTACGTCTACCATACCCGACCCTGCGGACCGTCGCGGGATATGTTTTACCATCCAGTAAAAACCGGCAATCGCAGCCGGTTCGGCGGTCAGGTCGTTGCGAACGGTCGTGAACGGCGTGTCGAGAGGCCGTCAGCCGGTCACGCCTCGCGTTGCTGGCGGTCGGCCGCCTCGAGGAGGACGACGGCGCCGCCGAGCAGGGCGAGGTTCTTCAGGAAGTTGATCTTGTTGCCCTGGCGCTCCGCGCCCTCCATCGTCCAGAAGTTGTGGATGACGGGCGTGGTGCCGAGGAAGAAGACGACCAGTGCGCCGGCCGACGCGCGGGGGTACTTCCAGAGGGCGATCCCGAGGTTGGCGACGAACAGCATCCCGGTGACGAACGGGACCATCACGTCGGGCATCGGGACGCCGCTCTCCTCGGCGACCGCGACGCGTTTCTCGTTGTTCCGGAACCCGTCCAGCGCCATGTAGGCGAGCACGCCGCTGTAGAGGAGGCGGCCGAGCGCCGAGGGGGCTCCGGCGGTCGCGGCGGGAGCGTCTGCGTCCCCCATATCAGATCGCCTCGATACGGCTGACGTTGGCGTCGACGCGACCGACGGTCTCGTACTCGCCGTCGGTCCGTCGCATGATGCGACCGCGCACGTCGTCGCGGGCGTCGGGCACGTCGAACAGCCCGGACCCGCAGACGACGCTCCCCTCGTAGACCGCCCAGGTCTCGATCACCTCGTGGGGTTCGCCGGGGAACTCGACCCGCTCGAAGTCGCGGCCGAAGTTGGTCGACTCGAACAGCGCCACCCCGTGTTCGTCCTCGACCCACGCGGGCGGGGCCTCCTCGCCGCCGCAGAAGAACACGCGGCCGTCGTGGACGAACACCCGGCGGATGTACGAGAAGTCGTTGCCGCGGTCGAGGCGGGTCCACGAGTCGCCGGCGTCGACCGTCCGCCAGAGGCCGCCCTCGCCGACGGCGTGGCCCAGTCCCAGATTCTCGAGGTTGTGGTCGAGGTACCCCGTCGTCGCCAGCCACACGTCCTCCGAGACGGGCAGCACCTGGTGTACGTCGTCGACGATGGTGTCCCGACGGTCCGTCCAGGTCTGGCCGCCGTCGTCGCTGAGATGGATCCCGCCAGCTTCGACGCCGGCGATGAGTCGCTCGGGGCGACCGGGGACCTGCTCCAGCACCCGCAGTCGCGCGTAGTGGGGGTCGATGGGCGACTCCCAGTGGCCCCGCGACGGGAGATCACGGAAGCCCTTCAGCTCCGACCAGGTCTCGCCCCCGTCGGTCGAGCGGAAGACGTAGGGGTCGTTCGTCCCGGCGTAGAGCGCGTCGTCGGTCCCGAGGATCGACCACACCTCGCTGGTCCCGGCGTGCCAGAAGCGGTCGCCGATAGGAACCCCGAGGTCCTCCCAGGTGTCGCCGCCGTCGGTCGACCGATAGGCCCCCTCCGACGAGGCGACGAACACGCCGTCGACGCCGTCGAAGGTCTTCACCGCCGTCACCACCCCGCAGTCGAGTACCTGCTCGACCCCACCGTCCTCGAACGGCAGGTCGTCCACCCGGTGCAGTCCCGCGTCTGTCCCGATCAACAGTGTCATACAGTACCACAAAAGGATCGGCCGCTCATAAATGTTTACCAGGCTGTAAAACGCTAAGTGCGAGGCGAGCCAACGGTCGGCGAGGCGCGCGCGGCGACTCGCCCGCTACCGGACGACTACCGGAGATCGCCGGGACCATCACACGACCACCGTACTACCGCTATGACACGACCACAGCCGACGAGGCGGCCGACCGACGCGGCGTATCTCGACGACGCCGACCGGGTCGACCCGCCGACCGAACTGCTGAACCTGCCGTGGATCGACGCGCACAACCACGCCCACACGCTCTCGTGGAGCGACCGCGAGCGCTACGCGCTGTCGGGCTGCGAGGGGATGATCATGGTCTCCTCGGGGTATCACTGGACCCCCTACAAGCCCGTCCGCGCCGAGGACGTGCGCTACCTCTGGGACGACGCGATCAACCGCCGGGCGGCCATCGAACGGGACCACTTCTTCGAGGCGAAGCTCGGGCTGGGCGTCCACACCGGCGTCCGGATCGAGAACCCCGACGAACTGCTCGACGCGATGGCCGACTACTGCGAACTCGACGAGGTCGTCACGGTCGGCGAGACGGGCGTCACGCCCGCCCAGCACGCGGAGGTCTGGGATCTGGACGAGCAGCGTGCCGTCGTCGAGGCCCAGATGGCACTGGCCGCCGAGCACGACCTGCCGGTCATCCTCCACACGCCCAACACCGGCACCGACTCGAAACGGGAGTACGTCCAACCCCAGGGCGGTACCCCGGGCTACGAGAAGAACACCGCGCTCGGGCAGGATCCGGTCATCGACGGCGAGAACCCGCACCTGGAGGCCGTGAAGATCGACGTGGAAGCCGCTCACGACGCCGGCCTCGCCGAGGAGCGGGTCGTCGCCTCCCACGCCGATCCCAACAACATCGAGTACATCATGGAGGAGACCGACTGCTACGCGAGCTTTACTATCGGCCACTCCTGGCTGGTCGGCGTCGACGCGGCGGACGTCGCCGACGCCATCGACCGCTGGGGACCCGACCGGATCATGGTCGATACCGACTGCGCGAACGTCCTCAGAACGGACCCGTTCGCGCTCAAGCGGGCGATCTTCGAGCTGTACCGCTACGGGATCGACGCCGCGGACATCCGCCAGGTCGTGTTCGAGAACCAGCGGGAACTGTTCGGGTTCGGGGACTGACGTGCCGAAAAGTCGGTTTCTCGCCGCTCAGTCGAGGTAGGCGAAGTCGTTCGTGAGTTCGCCCAGCCCCTCGATACCGACGGTCACCTCGTCGCCCTCCTCCAGCAGGACGGGCGGGTCGCGGTAGACGCCGACGCCCGGGGGCGTCCCCGTGAACAGCAGGTCGCCGGGCTTGAGGGTGAACGCCTGGCTGCAGAAGGAGACCAGCTCGTCGACGCCGAAGATGAACTCCTCGGTCGAGGAGTCCTGCAGGCGCTCGCCGTTGACCTCGGCCCAGATGTCCAGGTCGTGGGGGTCGTCGACCTCGTCGCGGGTGACAAGATCCGGCCCCGTCGGGGCGAAGCCGTCGAGGCTCTTGCCGCGGATCCACTGGCCGTCGCCGTGCTGGAGGTCGCGGGCGGACACGTCGTTGCCGACGGTGAAGCCGGCGACGTGGGCCATCGCCTCGTCGGGGTCGACGCGGCGGGCCTCCTCGCCGATCACGACGACCAACTCGGCCTCGTAGTCGACCTTCCCGGTGAGGTCGGGGTCCCAGCGGACGGTACTGTTGGGCCCGTTGACGGTCGTCGGGAACTTCGAGAAGAGGACGGGCGTGTCGGGGATCGGGTTGTCGCCCTCCTCGGCGTGGTCGCGGTAGTTGAGTCCGACGCAGACGACCTTCTCGGGAGCGGTGACCGGCGCGTGCCGGTCCAGGTCGTCGGGATCGCGCAGTCCCTCGCCCGTCTCGGTCGCGTGGTCGACGGCCAGTTCGGCCTTGCGCTCCCACTCCCAGGTCGCCAGTAGCTCGCGGGTCGTCCGCGGGATGTCGACGCCCGCGGCCGCCCCGGCCTCGGGGAGGGCGACGACGCCGTCGTCGGTTTGGATGCCACACCACGGCTGCTCGCCGTCCGCGCTGTATTGTCCTACTCTCATGGTCGTGTCGCAGTTTGCGGTCGCACCGCAAAGTCGGGTCGGTTCGCGTTGGCGAATGTCGCTGCGGTCGCGGGGGCGGTCCCGGTCACAGGTCGATACCTGCCTCGTCGAGCAGTCGGTGGCCGGACTCGCAGAACCGGTCGAACTCCTCGTCGACGAGGGGGCTGGTCAGTTGGCCGTCGCGCTTGACGACCTCGCCGTCGACCAGTACGGTGTCGACGTGCGAGGGGTCGGCCTGGAAGACGACCGTCTGGACCGGGTCGTGGCTCGGCGCGGTCATGAAGTCGTTCGTCCGGAGCAGCTGGATGTCCGCGCGCTTGCCCGGGGTCAGCGTCCCGACCTCGTCTTCCAGGCCCAGCGCCTTCGCGCCCTCGATAGTCGCCATCTCCAGGGTGTCGCGGCAGGAGATGCTCACCTCGCCGACCTCCTCGTCCCCTTCGAGGACCGCCTGGTTGTCGAACATCCGCTGGAGCTGGAGCCCGATTCGCATCTGCGAGCCCATGTCGCCGCTGATGGACGAACAGACGTCGACGCCCCAGGTTGGCCGCCCGCCGGCTTCGAGCACCTTGTCCGTGACCGGGATGCCGTGGCCCATCTGCATCTCGACCTCCGGCGTCGACGAGAACGAGACCCCCTGTTCGACGGCGTGGTCGATGTCCTCCTGGGCGAAGTGGTTGCCGTGGGCGACGTTCACGTCGGGGCCGAGCATGTCGTGGAGACAGCCGAAGCCCTGGTAGTCCTCGCCGTAGACCGACGAGGGCCACAGCGCCGCGCCCATGTGGACCGTCGCCAGGGCGTCCAGTTCCCGTGCGAGTTCCAGGTCGGCGCGGGCGGTCTCGTCGACGCAGAAGTCCGGCCCCCGGAGCCCGAGCCCCAGGCTGAGCCGGTCGTCGTCGCGGATCGTCCCGTCGTAGACGTCCCGGATGTTCTCTTCCGGGAGGCCCACGTCGCTCTCGAACCACCACTTCGCCGCGTCGTCGCCCGGCGGGCCGTAGGTGTACACCGCGCGCAGCCCGGCGTCCTGCAGCGCGTCGACGGCCCGCTCGGCGTGTTCGAGCGAGTTGGGATACGACCAGTCCAGGGCCGTCGTCGTCCCCGTGTAGAGCTTCTCGAAGGCGCCGAAGAGGCCGCCGAGGTACATGTCCTCCGGCTGGTAGAGCCCGGTAATATTGCCGAGCATGTGGTCGAAGTACTCGCCCATCAGCGACCAGTCCCCCGCGATGCCCCTGACCTGGGTCTGGGCGAGGTGGATGTGCGAGTCGACGAACCCCGGCAGGACGATGTGGTCACTGGCGTCGATCTCCTCGGCGGTCGACGCCGAGAGCCCGCGTCCGATCTCGACGATCTCGCCGTCCTCGACCAGTACGTCCGCGTCGTCCAACTGCCCCACCTCCGGGTCCAGGGACACGACCGTCCCGTTCCGAATGATCGTTCGTGTCATGCTCACCCGTACCGTTCGACCGAGCCGGCATAAGTTTACCGGGCAGTAAGACAATGCGGTAAGACTGTGCGGTAAACCGCTTGCCCGGAACCATCAATATAAATACGGGAGTGGATAGAGTGGATGTATGGGCAGTACCGAGGAGACGGTCGGGTCGAAGGACACGCGGGAGGTCATCATGGAGGCGACCTTCCGCGCGCTGAGCGAGCACGGCTACAGCGACCTCCGGATGCGCGACATCGGCGAGGAGATGGAGCTGACACGGCAGGTCATCCACTACCACTTCGACGGGAAGCGGGACCTGATGTCGTCGTTTCTCGAGTACGTGGCCGAGCAGTACGAGGGCGCTATCGACGTCGAGGAGTACGACGACCCGCGGGCGGAACTCGAAGCCCGCATCGAGCAGTGCCTGTTCGGACCCGGGTTCGACGAGTTCGGCCACTGGGAGCGGATGAAAGTCTACCACGAGCTGTTCGCCCACGCCCAGAACGACGAGGAACACCAGGCCATCCTCGACGAGCACTACGACGCGATCAAAGACAGCATCGTCCGCGTCGTCGAGGACGGGATCGAGGCGGGGGTGTTCCGCGACGTCGACGCCGAGCGCATGGGCCAGTTCATCACCGACGCCATCCACGTCGGCCGCGAGCGGCGCCTCTCGCTCGGCCACGACGACGCCCCCGAGGAGACGCAGGCCGCCATCGAGGCGTTCGTCCTCGACTCGCTGTACGTCGACGACGAGTCCGGGCCCGCCTGAGCGGCCGGCGACCTACTCGTCGCCGCCGAAGACGCCCATCGCTGCCAGTTCGTCGACCTCCTCCTCGCTGTACCCCAGGTCGCGGAACACCTCGCGGTTGTGCTCCCCGAGCAGCGGCGGCGGCAGTTCGAACCCGCTGTCGCTCCCCTCGAACTTCAGCGGGTGTTCGACGACCGGAACCTCGCCGATCTCGGGGTGTTCGATCTCCGAAATCGCGCCCCTCGCTTCGACCTGCGGGTTGGTCAGCGCCTCCTCGACGCTGTAGACGGGACCGGCCGGCACCCCGTTGTCCTCGGCGATGACCTCGATCCACTCGTCGGTCGGCTTCTCGGCCAGGGTCGCCTCGATCTCGGCCTCCAGTTCGTCCTGGTGTTCGACCCGGTCGGCGTTCTGTGCGAAGCGCTCGTCGTCGACCAGGTCCGGCCGGTCGATGGCCTCGCAGAGCTCGCCCCAGAGCTTCTCGTTGAGGATGCAGATGTTGATGTAGCCGTCGCCCGTCTCGAACGTCTGGTACGGGGCGAGCACGGGGTCTTTCGTCCCCATCCGCCTGGGCGTCTCGCCGGCGAACACCTGCCCGGCCTGCTTGGTCAGCCACGGCAGCACCGACTCCAGCATGCCGAGGTCGATGTACTCGCCCTCGCCGGTCAGCTCCCGGCGGTACAGCGCCGAGGTCGCGCCGAACGCGGCCCACATCGCGGTGATCAGGTCGGTCATCGGCAGCCCGACCTTCACCGGCTGGCGCCCCTCCTCGCCGGTCACGTCCATGATCCCGCCCATCCCCTGGATCAACAGGTCGTAGCCCGACCGCTCGCGCCAGGGGCCGGTCTGGCCGAACGCCGAGATAGCGAGGTAGATCAGGTCGTCGTTGCGCTCGGACAGCGTCTCGTAGTCGACGCCGAGCCGCTCGGCGGTCCCCGGCCGGAAGTTCTGGACGAAGATGTCGGTCTCCTCGATCAGGTCGTACAGGGCTTCCAGCGCCTCGTCGTTTTTCAGGTCGAGTTCGACGCTGCGCTTGCCGTAGTTGACCGTCCAGTAGTACGGCGACTCGCCCTCGATAAAGGGCGGCCCGGTGTGACGGATCGCGTCGCCGTACCCCGGCTGTTCGACCTTCACCACGTCCGCGCCGAGGTTCGCCAGCATCGACGAGGCGAACCCACCCGTCACGAACGTCGAGAGGTCGACGACGGTGATCCCGTCCAGTATCCTGTCGTCGGCTGCCATACCCGCCGTTGGGTTTACCACGTGGTAAAACTACCGCCAGGGACGCCCGCCGTGTTTACTATTTGGTAAACCCCCACTTAACTCTGTGCCTGGGCGTCCAGACGGGTCCATGAGTGGGCGGCGGAGACGGGCGTCCGACCTCGCCCCGCGGCCCGGCCGCTTTTGACCACACCCCGCCTATCCGCTTCTATGACCGACCTGCTGTACCTCCCCGACGCCGACGGCGTGACCGAGTTCGAGGCGACCGTCACCGAGACCGGCGACGACTACGTCGTCCTCGACGGGACCCACTTCTACCCCGAGGGCGGCGGCCAACCGCCGGACCGGGGGACGCTCTCGTGGGACGGCGGCCGGGCGGCGGTCGTCGACGTGCGGAAGGACCACGGCGACGTGCGCCACGAGGTCGCCGACGTCGAGGGCGCGCTCCCCGAACCGGGGGCCGCCGTCACCGGAGAGATCGACGCCGAGCGCCGCCAGCGCCTGCGCCGGATGCACACCGCCCAGCACGTCGTCTCCCGGGTGGTCCTCGAGGCGTTCGGCGCGACCACGTCGGGCAACCAGATCCACGAGGAGCGGTCGCGGATCGACTTCGAGCCCGCCGACTTCGACGGGGCGGACCTGCGGACCATCGAGCGCGAGAGCAACGCCGTCGTCGAGGCCGACCGCCCCGTCGAGAAGGCCGAACGGCCCCGCGACCGCGTCGAGCGCGAGACGCCCGAGGGGCGGACGCAACTCGATCTCATCCCCGACTCGGTCGACCCGCTCCGCGTCGTCGAGATCGAGGGGTTCGACACCTGTCCCTGCGGCGGCACCCACGTCGACCGGACCGGCGAGATCGGACGGATCGATATCACCGACCGGACGTCGAAGGGCGCCGACGTCGAGCGGATCGAGTTCGAACTCCGCGACGGGTGAGAGGGGCTGGCGTGCCGACCGGCCGCCCCCCGCCGAGAGCGGTAGGTTGTTTACGAATCCGGCCGGATCGCCGGCCATGGTCATCGACGCCCTCCGTCGTTCCGAGCCGGCCGAGGGGTCCAGCGACGAACCGACCGGGGAGTCCGACGAGGGGCCGACGCTAGCCGATATCGCTCCCGAGGCCGAGGGCCGGCCGCCGCTGGCGACCGACGAGCCCCATCCGGACGTCCAGTCAGTGCTGCGCTCGCGCGAACGGCTTCGGGTGGTGTCGCTCCCGACGATGGGCGCCCGCGGCGCTCGCCTCCTGACGAGACTCGGGCTGTGGCTCCAGGACTCCGACCCGCCCGAAGTCGGCGACGTGGCCGACCTGACGATCCCGGGGCCGGACGGCGACCTCCCCGTCCGCCGGTATCGGCCCGAACGCGCGGGACCGTACCCGACGGTCGTCTTCTACCACGGCGGCGGCTTCGTGGTCGGGAGCCTGGACACCCACGACCACCTCTGTCGGCGTCTGACCGTCGAAAGCGACTGCGAGATTCTGTCGGTCGACTACCGCCTCGCGCCCGAGCACCCGTTCCCGGCGGCCGTCGAGGACGCCTACGCGGCCCTGGAGTGGGCGGCCGACCCGGAGGCGGGCGCCGACGTGCTGGACCCGGACGGCGGCCTGGCGGTCGCCGGCGACAGTGCCGGCGGCAATCTCGCTGCGGTCGTCTCCCTGCTGGTCGCCGAGCGCGACGGCCCCGACCTCGACTACCAGAGCCTGGTCTACCCCGCCGTGGGCACCCGGGAGGACCAGCCGTCGATGCGGGAGTACACGGGGTACGTCCTCGACGAGGAGACGATCCGCTGGTTCGACCGCTCGTACTACGGGACCGAGATCCACCGGCGTAACCCCTACGCCGACCCCTCGCGGGCCTGCGACCTGTCGGGCGTGCCGCCGGCGACGGTCGTGACGGCCGGGTTCGACCCGCTGCGGGACGGCGGGATCGCCTACGCCAGGCAACTGGTCGGCGACGGCGTCCCCGTCCGCTTTCGTAACTACCCGGACATGGTCCACGGGTTCGCCGGGATGCTCTCGGAGAGCGAGGGCGTCGAGCGCGCGGCCGAGGCCGTCGCGGCCGTCGGCGCCGACCTGCGGGACGAACTCGGCGCGGGCGACTGACCCCGTTCAGAACCCGAACGCCCGGCGGTACTGGGGCGGTCCCGAGACCTCGTCGGTCGCGTCGAGCGCGTCGGCCGCCCGGAGCCCGAAGTAGGGGTCACGGAGGAACTGCCGGCCGACGATGGCCAGGTCGGCCCGGTCGTTGGCGACGACCGCCTGGGCCTGCTCCGGGGTGGTGATCCCGCCGACCGTCCCGACGGCGATGTCGCTCTCGGACTCCTCGCGGACCGTCTCGGCCAGCGGGAGCTGGTAGTTCGGTCCCGCCTGCTCGGGCCAGGAGCCGGGCGCGATCCCGCCGCTGGACACGTCGACCAGGTCCGCGCCGATCCCCGCCAGCCGGTCGGCGAGCCGGGCGGACTGCTCGGCGGTCCACGACTCGCGGTCGTCGAACCAGTCGGTGCCGGAGACCCGGACGAAGACGGGCTTGCCGTCGGGCCACACCTCACGGACGGCCTCGGTGACCTCCCGGGTGAGGCGGGTGCGGCCCTCGAAGTCGCCGCCGTAGTCGCCCTCGCGGTGGTTGGTCACCGGCGAGAGGAACTCGTGGAGGAGGTAGCCGTGGGCGGCGTGGACCTCGGCGACCTCGAAGCCGGCGTCGCGGGCCCGCTCGGCCGCCCGGCGGAACGAGTCGATCACCTGTTCGATGTCGCCCTGGTCCATCTCGCGGGTCGGCGGCGCCTCGACCTGCTCGCCGTCGTCGTCCTCGTAGGGCCACGGGTTCCCGCTCGGGCCGATGACTTCCCAGCCGCCGTCGTCGGGATAGAGGGGACGGCTCCCCTCCCACGGGCGGCTCTTCGAGGCCTTGCGGCCGGCGTGGGCCAGCTGGATGCCCGGCACGGCGCCCTGCTCTCTCACGAACCGCGTGGTGCGCGCCAGCGCGTCGGCCTGGTCGTCGTTCCAGATCCCAAGGTCCTCGGGGGTGATCCGGCCGCGCTTCTCGACGGCAGTCGCCTCGGCCATGACGAGGCCGGCGCCGCCCACGGCCCGCGAACCGAGGTGGACGTGGTGCCACTCGGTCGCGCGCCCGTCGCGGGCCTCGCAGGAGTACTGGCACATCGGCGACACCATCAGTCGGTTCGGGACCGTGGTGTCCCGGAGTTCGAGCGGGTCGAACAGGTCGGTCATCGGCGTGCCTAGCCGCCGGACCCCCAAGTATCGCCCGCCCGCCGCGGGCCTTTCCGGTTCTCCCCGTCTCCCGCCCACCCAGCGGCTCGCGACGCCGTCGCGCTACCGCAACCGCCAGATCAACGACCGAACGCGGTACGTCAGCGACCCCTCGTGATACCCGTTCCAGCCGCTCATCCCGCCCAGCAGCACCGCCGCGTCGTACCCCTCGTCGGCGAGCAGCTCGGCCGCTCCCTTCGCGACGATGCCCATCTTGCACACGACGACCACGTCGCGATCGGTCGGCACCTCGTCCAGTCGGTCCAGCAGCGCGTCGTCCTCGCCCCGCCGCAACTCGTCGTACACCGGGAGGTTGTGACTGCCGTCGATCGCGTCCGAGCGGTAGGCGGACGCCGGCCGGATGTCCAGGAGGAACGGCCGGTCGCTCGATCCCGATTCGAGTCGCTCCGCGAGCTCCGACGGACGGATCGCACTCATCAGTTCGAGATTGTATCGGCCGGACAAAACTGGTTGGGTTCCCGGCGCCGGTCGACGGGCTACGACGCCCGACCGGTGGCCGCCAGGGAGTCGACGGCCGGTGCTATCCGGACCACTCCTCGCGGAGGACGGCGTACACGTCCCGGTCGGCGTACTCGCCGTCGACGAAGTCGTCGTCGCGCTTGGTACCCTCGTGGACGAATCCCAGTTTCTCGACGACCCGTTTCGAGGCCTCGTTGCCCGCGTGGACGGTTGCAGAGATCCGATGGAGTCGCAACTCGGCGAAACCGTGGTCGACGACGAGTCGGGCGGCCTCGGTTGCGTACCCCTCGCCCTGGCGGTCCGGGTGGACCCAGTAGCCGAGGTTGGCCCAGCCGCGGCGGTCGTCGATTGGGGCCAGCGACACGTCTCCCACCCGCTCGTCGCCGTCGCAGATCAACAGCTCTACCGCATCGGGGACGCCCATCCGGTCGAAGAGGCGCGACTCGTAGTCGTCGCCGCCGACCGGCGCGTCCGGACCGGCGTAACGCCGGACCTGGGGGTGATGTGACCCCTCCCGGAGGAACTCGGTGTCCTCCTCCTCGATAGTTCGCAGATCGACCGTCTCGCCCGCGATGAAGATCGGTCCGGGCATGAAGGAACCGTCGCGGCCCGGCGATAAAAACCCGCTCGCTCGAACAGCCCCCCGCCGTCAGGTCGTCGAGGGCGGGTCGGCGTGCCACCCGGGGTCGCGACCCGTCTGCTCGAAGCGGTCGGCGCGACACGCCGGGCAGTAGTCGGGTCGGCTGTCGGCGTTCCGGGGGACGTAGACCGCGCCGCCGCACTCCACGCACGCGCCGTCGGCGACCGTCACGCAGTCGCTACAGAGGTTGAAGTCGTCGACTGTCAGCTCGCGCAGCGGTTCGAGTTGTTTGTCCAGGGTGTACTCGTCGATGACCGTCTGACAGTTCTGGCACGCTTGCATTGCGATACGACCACACCCATGGGATACTATCACAAAGGTCTGCCGTTGTCGCGATATATCGCCGGCGGGCGGCCGGATGGGGTGGCGGGGACGGGGCAGCGGCCGGGGAACGGACGGTCGGAAGCCCTTTCACGGTCGGCGACGCAGTGATGCTATGACCTACGATACCGTCGTGTTCGACAACGACGGTGTCCTCGTCGGCAGAACGCGGTTCGACGTCCTCCGGGAGGCGACCGGGGAGACGTTCGCGCAGCTCGGTGTGTCCGACCCGGACCCCGACCACGTCGAGGACATGACGATCGGAGCGACCCCCCAGCAGGTGAACGCGGTCTGCGATACCTACGGCTTCGAGCCGGAGGAGTTCTGGCGCACCCGGGACGGCACCGTCTCGGGCGCACAGCAGGACGAGGCGCGCGCCGGACGGAAGACGCCCTACGGGGACATCGACACGCTGGCGAACCTGGACGTAGCGACGGGGATCGTCAGTTCGAACCAGCAGGAGACGGTGGATTTCCTCCTCGACCACTTCGACCTCGGCGGCCACTTCGATACCGCCTACGGCCGCGAGGCGACCGTCGAGAGCCTGACGCTGCGGAAACCGAACCCCCACTACATCGAGCGGGCGCTCGCCGACCTGGACGCCGACTCGGCGCTGTACGTCGGCGACAACGAGTCCGACATCGAGGCCGCCCACAACGCCGGCATCGACTCGGCGTTCATCCGCCGGCCCCACCGTAGCGACTGGGACCTGAACGTCTGGCCCACCTGGGACATCGACTCGCTCGACCGCCTCCACGACATCTGCGGCTGACTCGCGACGGAACGGCCGACCGGCGTCGCGCGAGCGCTCGCGGGGTTCCGAGTGACTACTTCGCCCACCGCGGCCGCGTCGGCACGTCGAATCGGTCGGTGACGACGAGGCCGGCGGCGAACAGCCCCGCCAGCGCGACCGGGAGCCAGTTGCCGAAGGCGGCGTTGACCCCGCCCCAGAGGATGACGAAGCTCACCATGTCGTCGAGCATGAACGGGCAGGCGTCCAGCCGCGCGAGCAGCGCCTCCCGGTCGAGACCCCAGTCGAAGGCGCCGACGGCGACCGTCGCCGAGAGCACCCAGCCGGCGTAGTTGCTCGGGGGGACGCCGTAGAGGGGGCCGCCGGCGTCGTAGGTCCAGAAGCCCAGCGCGACGGCGCCGGGGTCGAGCACGAGGTCGATCCCCACTACGGTCGCGACGACGACCGGGAGGCGGACCCACGGCGAGCGGGCCAGGTCGCCCAGCAGGAGCAGGCAGAGCAGGTAGCTGTTCAGGACGAGGGGGAAGAAGAAGACGGGCAAGGCGAGCGGGACGCCGCCGAGCATCGGCCCGAGGGCGACGCCGTACTCGAAGGCGCCGTAGGGCCAGCCGGTCGTGACGCCGACGAACTCGATCCCGTAGGCGTAGGCGGTCAGCGCGAGCAGCGCCGCGGTCGCCCGCCGGTCGACCAGCGGCGCGACGCCGGCCACGAGCGGCAGGCGCATCACGACGACGCCCACGAGGACGAGCCAGGGGTTGAACGCCAGCGCGTCGGGGAGCCACGCCAGCTCGGCCGCCAGCGCGGACGGGAGCGCCGCGACCGCGGCCCCGAACCAGCCGAGCGCGCTCGCCAGGAGCAGGACCGCGCCGGTGACGGGGAAGACGACGGCGATGGTGAACCGATTCCGTCGGACGAGACCGTCGAGGCGCGCCTCGACGCGGTCGCGGTCGATGGCGGCGGGCGCGGGCAGGCCCGCCCGCTCGACCCAGTCAGGCGCCATAGAGCATCACCCAGAGGCCGCCCATCGTCAGGGCCGTCCCGACGGCGGTGTTCAGGAACGGGAACCACCAGTAGGCGCGGTCGACCGACACGTCCGACAGCGCGACCGCGGCGGTGAACACGGGGTAGACGGCGAGCAGGCCGCCCCAGTAGGGGTGGACCCGCCAGAAGACCGCCGCGGCCGCCGCCCAGACGACCGCGCAGTAGGCGTAGGTCGGCCCCTCGCCGAGGAGGGTCGCGGTCGTCTCGATGCCCGCGGCGCGGTCGGGTTCGATGTCGGGGATGGCCGAGAAGGTGTGCATCGCCATCGTCCACAGCCACGCGCCGGCGACGGCGGGCGTCGGCGGGAACGCGCCGGCGACGGTCGCGTAGGCGACCACGCCCGGCAGGACGTACAGCCCGTTCGACAGCGAGTCGAGGAGGGGCGTGGTCTTGAACCGGAACGGCGGGGCGCTGTACTGGACCGACAGGGCGAGGAAGGCCAGCATCGCGAAGACCGCCTCGGTCGGCAGGACCGGCAGTATCGCGATGCCCAGGACGCCGCTGGCGAGGACTGCGGCGACGACGGCGCGACTCCCCCGGTAGCGCACCTCCTTGTCCTCCTTCTTCGGGTTCTGTTCGTCGATGTCGGCGTCGAACACGTCGTTGACGCCGTAGAGGAAGACGTTCGCCGGGAGCAGGAAGTACGCGGCCAGCGCGACCGTCAGGGGCGTGAACAGTTCCGCGGTCGACCGCGCCGCGAAGACGGTCCCGACCATCGCCGGGCCCGCGAGGTAGAGCCAGAACCGCGGTCGCGAGAGCCGCAGGAGGTACCCGACGGTGGTGTCCGGGGGCGCGAGCGCGCCGAGGCGTGCGGTCAGCGAAGCCATCGCGTCGTCGGACATACTACTCGGAGGGGCTTAGTTGGCGTCGTCGACCAGCGCCTGCGCGGTGTGCTGGCCGCTGATCAGACACATCGGCACGCCGATACCGGGGGTCGTGAACGACCCCGTGAAGTACAGGCCGTCGACGGCCGTCGAGCGGTTCGGCGGCCGCAGCAGGGCGGTCTGGCGGAGCGTGTGGGCCAGCCCCAGCGCCGTCCCCCGGGTCGCGTTGTAACGGTCGACGAACTCGGAGACGCAGAACTCCTCCTCGAAGACGATCCGGTCCCGGAGGTCGGTGTCGGCGTGCTCGGCAACGTCGTCGAGGATCTGCTCGCGGAACCGCTCGCGCTGAGCGGGTGTGTCGTCCAGCCCCGGCGCGATGGGCACGAGGACGAACAGGTTGCTGTGGCCCTCGGGTGCGACGGTGTCGTCGGTCTTCGAGGGCACGCAGAGGTAGTAGGCGGGCTCGTCCGGCCACGCGGGGTCGTCGAAGATCTTCTCGAAGTGTGGGTCCCAGTCGTCCGGGAGGACGAGCGTGTGGTGGGCCAGTTCCGGCACGTCGCCCTCGACGCCGAGATAGAGGAGGTACGCCGAGGGGGCGTAGGTCCGGTCGTCCCAGTAGTCGGCGTCGTACTGGCGCTCGTGCTCGGGGAGCAGTTCCTGCTCGGCGTGGGCGTAGTCGGCGTTGACGACCACGCGGTCCGGCCGCCGTTCGGCCCCCGCCTCGTCGACCACGAGGAAGCCCCGCTTGCGGCGGGTGATCTCCTCGACCTCGACGCCCGTCTCGAAGTCGACGCCGAGTTCACGGCAGAGGTCGACGAACGCGTCGACCACGACGCCGATGCCGCCGGGGTGGTTCCCGTCCTCGTCGGCCTCCGTGGCGACGGGGTAGTACACGCCCATGTTGAAGTCGACGTGGCTCATCATGTTGTACAGCGCGGGCGTGTTGCGCGGCGAGCCGCCCAGGAACACCAGCGTGTACTGCATGATCTGCTGGAGCTTGGAGTTCTCGAAGTAGTTGTCCACGTGGCCCTGCATCGAGCGCATGAGCTTGACCCCGATGGGGGCCGCGCGCATCACGTCGAGGTCGACCCAGTCACGGAGCGAGGACCGATCCTCGTAGACGAACTTCTCCATCGCCGTCTCGTAGTGCCGTTCGCTGGTCGCGAGGTACTCGTCGAACGCCTCGCCCGCCCCGGGTTCGATGGACTCGAACAGCTCCCGATTTTTCGCCCGGTCGGCGGCGATGTCGACCCGCTCGCCGTCGCCCGCTGCCGGCCCTTCGTTCTTGAAGAAGATCCGGTAGTGCGGGTCGAGCCGTTCGAGGTCGTAGTAGTCGCCGGGGGTCTTCCCGAAATGGCCGAAGAAGCGCTCGAACACGTCGGGCATGAGGTACCACGAAGGACCCATGTCGAAGCGGAAGCCGTCGGCCTCGAGGCGGCTGGCCCGGCCGCCGAGCTGGTCGTTTTTCTCCACGAGCGTCACGTCCGCGCCGGCGTCCGCGAGGTACGCCGCCGCCGAGAGGCCGCCGACGCCGCCGCCGACGACCGTCACCGACTCGCCGTCCGCGCGTCCCGAGAGCCCTGCCATTACCCGTCTATCGGCGCCCGCCACTGAAAAAGGAGGTGCCCAACCGGTTGCGGTCGCCGGGTGTCGGGCCCAGGGAGGGCGGCCGCTCCCGGTTCGTCGGGACGCTCATGACGGACCGGTCCCAACGCCGCTGTATGGACGACGCCACGGTCGTCGTGACAGGAGGAACGCGCGGGATCGGGGCAGCGACGGTCGAGGCGTTCGCCGACGCCGGTGCCCACGTCGTCACCTGCGCCCGCGACGCCGACGCGCTCGCGGACCTCGCCGAGCGGGTCCGCGAGTCCGGCGGAGCGGTCACGACCCAGCGAGCGGACGTGCGCGACGAGTTCGACGTCGAGCGGCTGCTGGAGACCGCCGCGCGCGAGGGCGGGGCCGTCGACGCCGTCGTCGCCAACGCCGGCGTCTACCACGGCGAGGCCGGCGAGACGCCGGTCGACCGCGAATCGTACGGGGCGTTCGACGACACGATGCGGACCAACGCCCGCGGCGTCTTCGCTACCTTCCGCGAGGCCCGCCCGCACCTCGCCGACGGGGCGCGCCTGCTCGCGCTCTCGGGCGGGGTCGCCCGCGAGGCCCGCGAGGGGTTCGGCGCCTACGCCGTCTCGAAGGCCGCCGCCGAGGCCGTCGTCCGCCAGTTCGCCGCCGACACCGACTGGCCGGCCGCTGTCGTCGACCCCGGCGCCGTCGCCACGGATCTGACCGGCGGCCGGGGGACCGATCCCGAGCGCGCCGCCGACCTGGTCCTGTGGGCGGCCCGCGCCGCCGACCCCGACCGGCTCGACGGCGGCGTCCTCGACCGCCGCGCCATGCGCGAGGGCTGAGCGACCCGCTCCCCCCGGCCCCTTCCGCTCGACCACCGGTTCCGGGCCCCTACCGCCCCGACCGACGGCCCCCGACCGCCGCAACCTCCGAGCGACAGTCTTATTAACAACAGTGACCGTGTTGCTAAACGATGGGTATTAACGAAACGATGGATGTTAATAACGGCGCCGGGCGGCTCTCGCTGGTGGGGGGCGCGGGTGTCGCGGTTCTGGTCGGGCTGTCGGTCGTGGCGGTCCTGGCCGAGACCTGGAAAGTGCTGGTCGTCGGGTGGGTCGCGTTCGCGGCGATGGCGGCGGGGACGTATCTCGGCGCGCGGGCGACCGAGACCGACCCCCAGCGGCTCGTGTGGGGCTACGGACTCGCCAGCGGCGCGATGGTGACCAGCGCGGCGATGTTCCTGGTCCCCCAGGCCATCGGCATCGGCGGCTCGGCGGGCGCCCCCCAGATCGGCGGGATCGGCATCGCCGCGGGGATCGTCGTCGGCTACAGCGGCCACGTCGTCGGCCACCGGCTCTCGCACTACGACTGGCCGATGGACGTGACGACCGCCCAGATCACCGCCCACGCGCTCTCGGCCGGGCTGATCATCGGCCTCGTCTACGGCTCGATGCCGACGCTCGGCCTGCTGCTCGGGCTCGCCATCGTCTCGCACAAGGGACCGGCGGGCTACGCCGCCGCCCGCCGGATGCAGCGGGCGGGCAAACCCGTCTCGGCGCTCCTGCTGCCGGCCGCCGGCGTCGGCATCACCGCCATCCCGACGGCCGCGCTCCCCGTCCCCGAGGTCCCGGTCCTCAACGCCGTCGTCTTCGGCTTCGCCGCGGGCATCTTCCTCCACGTCGCGATGGACTTTCTCCCCCACTGCGACGCCGGCTCGGAGATCGACCAGGTGTGTTCGCTCAGCGAGGAGTCCCACGAACTGCTGGACCGGCTACGATTCCACGCGGTGGGGAGCACGGTCGTCGGCGCGGCGGCCGTCGTGGTCGCCTGGGTCGCGGTCACGCCGTAACCGCGACCGTCCGGCGCGTCCGCGACCGGGTGCCGCCGCCAGACCTTTGCCGTCGCCGTCGGAATCGTGCCATATGGCCTCCCCGCCGGTGTATCGGCCGAAGGACCCGGACTACGGCCGCCGGGTCGGCTGGGGGCTCGTGCTCGTCACCCTCGGACTGGTCGTGCCGCTTCTCTACGCGCGGGCCGCCGGCCTGTCCGTTCTCTGGGCGCCGTCGATCTACTGCGCGGCCGCGGACTGCCCCACGCTCGTTCAGTGGGGCGCGTACCTCCTCTCGATCCCCCTTTCGCTCGGCGTGACCCTGCTCTGGTGGTCCGGCAGGGCCCGCTCGCGCGCGCTCGTCGGCGCGCACCTCTGCGCGATGGGTGCGCTCGCGGGATGGGCGTTCGTCGTCCCGGTCACCCTCTGGGCCTGGCCCCCGCTGGTCGCCGGCGGCTTCCTCGTCGCGACCGGGACCGGCGGGCTGTTCGAACGAGGGTCCCGCGACCGCGAGGGCCTGCCGAGTCGCCTGGCGACGTTCGGCGGCGTCTCGGTGTTCGTGGGGTTCGCGGCCGCGACGGTGCTCGGGTACTGGCCGCTGGTCACGCTCGTCCCGTTCGCGATCGCGCTCGGCGCGTACCTGCTGGTCGTCCGCGCGCCGCTGGGCTGGCTGCGCGCCCACGCCGTCTGGTTCCTCGCCGCGGCCCTGCTCGCGGTCCCGCCGTGGACCTACGTCCGCCCGGAGCTCATCGGCGTGACCGACGTGGTCCCGCCGCCGGACGGCCTCCCGCCGCGGCCGCCCGACGGGAGCCCGGTCTCCCTGGCCGACGAGGTGATCACCGCGTTCGTCCTCGCGGGCGTCGCGGCGATGGCCCTGGCCGCCGGCGCGGAACTGGTCTGGCGGCTCGCCGACGGGGGCTCCGGGGAGTCCACCGCCGCGGCCGACGCCACGGAGTGATCCGGCGCGGCCGCTCTCCGGTCGGTGTCGCCCACTCGCCCGCGGATCCCCGTCGCGTTCCGCGTCGAACCGGCCGCTCAGACGGTCTCGACGCCGGTGAACTCGAATCGCGCGCCGCCGCCCTCGCTCTCGTGGACCGCCACGTCCCAGCCGTGTGACTCGGCGATGCCCGCGACGATGTTCAGCCCCAGGCCGGTGCCGTCGTCGGTGCTCGTGTAGCCGGCCTCGAAGACGCGCTCGCGCTCGTCCTCGGGGATCCCGGGGCCGTCGTCGGCGACGTAGAACCCGTCCTCGCAGTCGCCGACCGTGACGGTCACGTCGCCGCCGCCGTGCTCGACCGCATTCCTGACGCAGTTTTCGAGCAACTGCTGCAGGCGACCGGGGTCGGCCCGGACCGTCGACGCGGCGTCGACGACCAGCGTCGCATCGCCGGTCCCGACGTGTTCCCAGCACTCCCGCGCCGCGGCGGCGAGGGCGACGGGCTCGGGGTCGGTCGCCCCCTCACCCTCCCGGGCGAGCGCCAGCAGGTCCTCGATCAGGGTCTCCATCCGGTCGTGGGCCCGCTCGATGGCCGCGACGTGTTCGTCGTCGGTCTCGTCGGCGACCAGTTCGAGCCGCCCCTTCGCGACGGTGAGCGGGTTGCGCAGGTCGTGGCTGACGATGCCGGCCAGCCGTTCGAGCCGCTCGTTCTGTCGTTCGAGCGCCTCGCGCTCGGCCCGGAGCTCCCGCTCCGAGCGGATGCCGTCCAGCGCCGTCGTCGCGTGGACCGCGAGTGTCCCGGCCAGCGTGACGTCCACCTGGTCGAACGCGTCGGGCTCGGCCGAGCCGGCCAGGAGGACGCCGTGGTCGCCCAGCGGGAGGATCAGCTCGCTCCGGATCGGCGTGTCCTCGGCGAACCGCCCGGGGGCCGTCGACACGTCGTCGTACACCCGCCGTTCGCCCGACTCGAAGACCTCCCACGCGAGCCCCTCGCCGCGCGGGATCGCGGGGATCTCGCCCAGCAGGTCCTCGCCCTCGTCGGTCCAGGCGACCGGGACCAGCGCCTCGGCGTCCGCGTCGTAGCGGTGGACAGCGCTGTTGGACAGGCCGACCACGTCCCGGACAGCCCTGACGAGTGTCTCCGCCACCCCCTCGAATGTCGTCGCTTCCATGAGCCCGCGGACGGTGGTGTGGATCCCCTCGATGGCGTCCTCGTGGCCCCCGCGGTCGGTCTTGTCGAAGACGCTGCAGACGAGCCGCTCCCCCTCGGTCTTGGTGAGCGTGTGGTCCTCGACGAACGTGGTGCCGTCGGCCCGGAGCCCGGTCGTCTCGCCGCGCCAGAACCCCGTCCCCTCGACGGCGGGCATCACGTCCGCCCTGACCGTCTCCAGGGCCCCGTCGGGGTAGGTGATCTGAAACGACTCGCCGACCATCTCCTCGGGTTCGTAGCCGTAGAGGTCCGCGTACTCCTCGTTGACGTAGCTGTAGGTGCCGTCCGCCTCGATGATCGCGATGCCCTCCCGGGCGGCGTCGATCGCCGCCAGGCGCCGCCGCCGCTCGCGCTCGGCGCGGGCGGACTCGACGGCCGCCTCGACCCGGTCGGCCAGTTTCGCCGGGCGGTCGGCGTCGGAGCCCTTCGGGAGGTAGTCGGTGACGCCCGCGGCGATGGCCTCGCTCGCGACCGCCTCGCTCCCCTCGTCGGTGAACAGGACGAACGGGAGGTCGGAGTGGTCGTCCCTGACGGCGTCGAGGAGCGCGAGGCCGTCGCGCCCCGGCAGGTCGTACTCGGCGACGACGCAGTCGACATTGCCGTCGGCGAGGCGCTCCAGGGCCGCCTCGGCGTCGGTCACCCTCTCGACGGCGAGTCGCTCGTTCGCCGCCGCGACCGCGTCGCCGAACTCGGCGTACTCGGGGTCGTCGTCGACGTGGAGCACCCGGACCGGGTCCGGAGACGACCGACTCATCAGTGGTCCAACGCACAGGCCGTTCATAACGGTTTGGGGCACAGTATCGGCGGGGAAACGAGCGCGCGGCGTACGGCGGTGGTCGGCTCCGGTTCGGCCGGACCAGCTCACTCCCGCTCGCGCTCGGGTTCCGTGTCGGCCGACAGGTCGACGCCCGCGCCGGCGGAGTCAGTGAGGTCGGCGCCCTCGGGCACCTCGACGCCCTCCGTCTCCAGCAGGCGTTCGAGCCGGCGCTCGAACTCCACGTCGTCGATCTCGCCGGCGGCGTAGCGCTCGCGGAGCCGCTGGAGGGCGTCGTCCGCCTCCTCGCGTTCGCCGCGAGCCCCGCCGGCCGTCCGGTCGCGGTCCCCCCGCTCGCCGAGGTACTCGCGCAGGTCGACGTGGTCCGAGAGGATCCCCAGCACCGGCACGAGGAAGAACCACCCGACGATGGCGACGACGGCGGGCGCGTTCCCGCCGATAAAGATGGCCGCCAGCGCCGCCAGCGGAAGCGTCGCGACCGCGACGATCCCGACCAGCGCCTCCATCGGGTCGTCGGTCGCGTCGTCCGTCCCGTCGCTCATGGCCGACGCTACCGGGCCGGGGGCCATAATTCTCGGGGACGACCGCGCCCGGTTGGCCGCCGCCTCGGACGCCCCCGAGTGCGCATCCCATCGGCGCCGACAGCGCTATACTCGCAGCCGGCGTAGAGGCCCTATGCCCATCAGTATCGACCAGTTCGAGGAGACGCCCGAGCAGCGGCTCCGCCCGCCCGCGGCCGGCTCGGAGAACGCCGACCGCGTGCTCGCCTTCCTCACCGAGCGCCGCGCGGCGGCGTTCACGCCCGCCGAGATCTGCGAGGGTACCGGCGTCCCCCGCGGGAGCGTCGGGGTCTCCCTCGCGCGCCTCGAAGACCGGGGGCTCGTCCGCCACCGCGGCGCCTACTGGACCGTCAGTCCGGAGGCGACCGCGCGATAGGCCGAGGAGCACGAGATCCACCCACGGGACCGGCGTCGTTCGTCCCCGTCAGCCGAGCGCGCGGACCACGGCCGCGAGGACGCCAGTCGGGTTCAGTGTCGCGTCCGTACCCGTGACGAACCGACCGAGCGGGTCGCCCGCAGCCCCCGCGCCCAGCGACGCCACGTGCGCACGTCGCACCTGAAGCTCGACCGTCAGCCCCGCGTCCGCGAGGCGGCTGTCGGGCGCGACACCGGGCGGGAGCGTATCCCGGAGGTCCCCGAGCGCCCGCAGCGCGGAGAGCGACGGCGCGTTCAGGACGAGCCGGTCGTCCTCACTCCAGACGCGGTAGGTCCGGCCCCCGTTCTCGACGACCAGCTCCGCGTCGACCGCCAGCGTCCGCCCGGTCACTCCTCTTCGGTCGTGATCCGCAGGGTCCCGTCGACGCGCCAGTGGGCGTGTTCGGCGTCCTCGCCCGCCTTGCTCGGCACGTCGACCTCCATGTCCTCGAACTCGTAGGTGATCGCTGCCCCTCGGCCGGTCAGCCGCTCGTAGAGGCCGATCGCCAGTTCCGGCCACGTCGTCGTCTCGTCGACCGTCGCATCCGTGGCTGTGGTATCGTCGGAGCTCATCCCACCTCGGCTTTGGACTGGTCTGACATATACCCTCGTACGGACCACGCGGCGACCACCGGCGCCTGTCGGCCCGTCGGCAGCGACCCCGCCGCGCCCACGCAGATCAGTTGTACTCCCGCCAGCGGTGGCCACACTCCGTGCATTTGAAGAATCGCGTCGGCGGTTCGTCGGCGGAGCCGGTCTGTTTGATCGTGTACCAGGCGACGCCGTTGCCGCAGTCCTCGCAGGTGACGCTCTTGTCTTTCGGCTTCCCCTCGAAGTTGGCCCCCTCCTCGGTCTCGACGACCTCGTCGCCGGACTGCTCGGCCGTGCTGACGAACTGCTCGGCCAGCTCGTCGTCGCGGCCCGCGGTGGCGCCGCAGCTCTTGCAGACCATCTCGCCGCCCTCGGAGTGCATCATCGATCCGCAGTCGTCGCAGAACTGCATGGTACCACGCCCGTTGGCCGCCCGGCCGTAAGTATACCCCGCTCTCGCGGTCGTCCCCAGTCGTCCGATCCCCCGGGTCGTCCGTCCCGCCGGCCGTGAACCGCCCGCTCCCGCTCAGGCGTCCTCTTCGAGTTCGCGCCGCTCCTCGACGACCGGGCAGTTGCTCACCCGGACGTCGTCGACGCCGACGAACTCCAGGATGTCCGTGCCCTCGTGGGTGCAGGTCACGTCCGGCGGCGGCGAGAAGTGCTCGCAGCCCTCGCAGTAGCTGTGTTTCGACACCGTGACCACGTCGTCCTCGTCGCCGTCCGGCGGGTCGACCTCGCCGTCCCCGCCGGCCGCCGCGTCCGCGTCGGGGTCGGCGGTGAGCCGGTCCCACACCTCGTCGGGGTCGATCCCCTCGACGCCCGACCGCTCGAAGGCGCTCGACGCCGACTCGAAGGGGTCGCCCTCGGAGACCTCTACGTCCGCGAGCGGGTCATCGCCCCGCTCGCCGAACGGGTCGCCGCCCCCGCTGTCGCCGTCGAACGAGTCGCCTCCAGCCCCGCTGTCGAGCGGGTCGCCGGCGACTCCGCTGTCGGTCCGCTCGCTCCCGCCGTCCCGGTCGTCCACGTACTCGAACGGGTCCGGGTCGACGCCGGCGGCCGGCTCCCGGCCCGCGGACTCCTCGTCGCCCCCGGAGTCGTCGCCCCCGGTCCCGCCGCTCCGGTCGCCGTCCGGAGCCTCGCCCAGCGAGTCGAAGGGGTCGCCCTCGCGGTCGCGGTAGTCGTCGAACGAGTCGAACGGGTCGCGGCGGTCGCCCGACGCCCCGCCGTGCTCGTCGGCGTCCTCCCCGGACTTCCCGGAGTCGTCGGCGTCGTCGGTGTTCCGGTCGTCGGTCACGGTATCAGCTCCCGTCGGCGGCGTCGGGGACGTTCGAGCGGTCCTCGTCGCCGGCCTCCAGCTTGCGCGCGACGGTCAGCTTCGGCTTGCCGAACAGCCCGCCCGGCAGCGCCACGTCGCTGACGGTCGCGTCGCAGTGGGGGCACTTCGGCTCGTGCAGCAGCGCGATGTCGACGGCCTGCGAGCAGTTCTCGCAGACCGCGCGGTCCACGTCGAGCTCCGCCGCCGTGGCCTTGAGCCGGTCGATGGCGCTGGTGCCGCTCGACCGGGCCTGTTCGGCCTCCCGGAGGTCGCTGACCACCCAGGCGACCGTCCGCAACCGCTCCTCGACCTCGTCGAGGCGGTCGGTCGCCCGCTCGATCTCGCTCACGCGGTCGTCGAGGGCGTCGACCCGCTCCTCGGCCGCGGCGGCGTCGTCGGCCGCCTCGTCGACCCGCGATTCGAGGGCGGCGAGCGACGACTCCAGGTCGTCGACGGCCGTCGAGAACTCGTCGAACTCCGGGTGTGTGTGGTCGGTCTCGGCCTTGCCGTCGGCCTCGCGTTTGACCTGGACGACACGCTCGCGCACGTCCTGAATCTTGTCGGTGAACTCCGACTCGACGCGGTCGATCTCCGCCGACAGCCCCTCCTCGACGGCGTCGACGTCCCCGCCGGCGTCGACGCGCTCGGCGACGGCCTCGGCGATGTCCGGGAGGCGGTCGGCGACCGCGTCCCGCACTTCGTCTTCCACGTCGCGGCCGCCGAGGGCGGCGGCCACGTCCGCGTCGTCGAACTCCTCGGCGGCGCGGTAAGCGGCGAGTAACTGGACGACGACGGCCTCGCGGTCGACCCCCAGGTCGGCGGCCTTGCGGTCCAGCCAGGCCTCTACGTCCGGGGGGAGCGACACGGACACACCGGCGTCGTCCGACGACTCGCTCGCCATTAGTTCCCCTTGACGCGAGTAGGCAGTTAAGGGTTTGCCACCGGTTCTCGAAAATCGAACTCGGAGTACTCGTCGAGAACACCGCTCTGAGCGACGATCGGGCGGACTCGGGTTCGCTTCCCGTTATCGGATCTTGCGCACGTCGCTGATGTCGAAGCCGCCGTCGCCGATCTCGGTCTCGAACTGGACGATGTTTTCGTCGTCGATCCGCGAGAGCACGCCGCGGAACTGCTTGACGACGAGCGTCCGCGCGCGGGTGGAGCCGCCGCTGGCCCACTCGAACTCCAGGGTGCCGTCGACGCTGTCGACGAGCTGGCCGTACTCCGTGTCCGAGACCGTCTCCCGGCCGACGTGGACGAGGATGACCCCGTTCCACTCGTTGGCGCCCTTCTGGAGCCCCTTGATGAGAAAGACGACGTCCGACCAGTTGACGTTCTCGTCGCGGCCGGCCGTGCTGATGAGGTCCGACAGCGAGTCGATGACCACGAGGTTCCCCGGCGCGTGCTCGACGAGCAGGCGCCCGAGCTCGCCGAGGATGTCGTCGCGCTCCTGGCGCGCCCGGAGGTCCTTGATGTCGGCGGTCTCCTCGGCGTACCAGTCCCGCGGGACGGGGCTCTGGTGGAAGTACTGCTCGGAGAGGTCGTGGTACCGGACCGCCTCCATGCCGGCGTCGACGATGTCGTCGTCCATGGTCATCCCGACTTCGTCGGCGAAGCGCCGTTCGTCGGCGGTGAACGAGACGAAGTGGATCTCCGCCGGCGTGGCGGCGCCGGCCGCCACGTCGCCGTAGTAGAGGTCGTGTAACTCCCCGTCGGCCTCCGCGAGGGCGTTCATCAGCGTGCTCGTGTGCAGGAACTCCCGCGACCCCGCGCCGCCCTCGCCCGCGACGAGGACGACGCTGCCCGTCGGCGCCCCGCCGCCGAGGGTCGTGTCGAGCTGGCGGACCCCGAAGGGTATCCGGTCCATGCGACCACCATCCGCCGCCGGCCGTTTACCTGTTGCCCCGCGATTCTCGCTCGCTGAAACGGGCTCGACCGGCTGCGGCGGTCCTCAGGCGTCCCCGACCGTCGCGCCCTCGTTGCGCGGGCGAGCGACGACGACGCGGCCGCCCTCGCCCACGTCCGAGAGTGCTGTCCGGGCCGCGTCGGCCACGTCGGGCGCGTAGTCGGCGTCGGTCAGCGCGTAGACGGTGGGGCCCCAGGAGGACTGGCCGGCGCCGGCGACCGCCGGGTGGTCCGAGAGGGCGTCGATGATCGCCCCCGCGGGCGGGCGGTAGACGCCGCCCTGCTCGTCGGCGTACCACGCGCCGTTGAGCCGGCCGAGCCGTGCGACCGCGTCGCCAAAGGCCGCCCGGTCGCCCGTCGCAGCCGCCGGGAGCAACTGCTGGGTGACCACGACCGCGATGTCCTCGGCGATGCCCGGGTCGGCGCGCTCGACGACCGAGCGCATGCTCTCGTCCTCCTCGTCGCCGCTGCGGCCCGGTCCCGCGTCGGGGATCGCGAGGACGAACCGCCAGTCGCCGGGCAGGTCGTGGCGGGCGACGACCGGCGGGACCGCCCACTCGCCCTCCGCGGGCGGCGCGGTGGTGAACCGCTCGGTCGGGTGGCCGCCGTCGACGACGAACCCGCCCGACTCGAAGGTCGCGACGCCGATGCCGCTGCGCCCACCGCGGCCCAGTGCCGGCGCGCACTCGCGGGGGTCGACGTCGATGTCGTAGGCGCTGGCGACGGCGACGAGCGCGGCGAGCGCGAGCTGCGTCCCGCTGCCGAGCCCGGCGTGGCGGGGGAGCCGCTCGTCGACGCGGACGGTCGCGCCGGGCGCGTCGAGGTGGTCGACGACCCGCTCGACGTAGGGCCGCGCCGCGTCGTCGTCGCAGTCGACCCCGTCGGCGCGCTCGGCGCGCAGGTCGAGCCGCGGCTCGGCGAGCGCGAGGCCGACGCCGCCGTAGAGGCGCTCGTGTGCCAGCGAGAGATTCTGGAAGCCGACGTGGAGGCGCCCGCCGACCGTGACCCGGGTCATGCCGTCACCGAGGTCCCCCCGGCCCTACGGCCTTTCGACAGCGGCCGGCGTCGCCGGAGTCCGTGACGGCACCGCTCGACCGCCCGCCCGGTCGCACCCGCGAATCGGCCGCGCCCGGGCCGTCCGGGCCGATAAGCCGTCATTTACAATCGGTGTCGGGCGGCGTAGCCCCTGGCATGAGTGAGCAACGACCGCCCGGCGACGGCCGGGAGGAGTCCGCTCGCGACCGGGAGGGGGAGCCGAACGCGTCGACGGTGGGCGACGGCGGTCCGTCAGTCCCGGAGGCCAGCGGCGGGAACGGCGTGGAACCGACCGACCGCCGGTTCCCGTCCGGGAGCGCGAGGGGGAACCACGACGACCCGACGGGCGACGGGACCGACGGAGGGAGCCCGGGTCCGCTGGCGGCGGTCCTCGCGGACGCGACGACCGTCGAAGCGTGGACCGCCCCGTCGCCGCCCGGGCGCGGGACCGCCTCGCTCCGCCGTCAGCTCCGCCCCGACGAGTCGCTGCAGGCCGTCGACGGCGCCCGGCTGCTCGACGGCCGCGGCGACCGGGCGACGGTCGGCCTCACCGGCGACCGCCTGGTCGCCGCGACCGACGACGGCCTCGTCAGCGTCGGCCTCGACCGCCTCGCAGGGGTCCGCAGCTCCGTCGACGCGACCGTCGGCGTCCGCGGCCGCGACGCCCGGCTGCTCGGCGCCCTCGGCTACTGCGCGTCGGTCGTCGCCTTCCTCGGCGTCCTCGGGACGGCCGCCGTCCCGCTGACGCCGGCGCTCGCGCTGGCCGCCGTCGGGGGCGCGCTCGCCGCCGACCACGTCCGCCGCGAGGGGGTCGCACTCGACGGTCGGACGCTCACCGACCGGCTCCGGCGCTTCGGCCCGCTCGCGACCCTCGCCGACGCACTCGCCGGCCTCGAGCGGCGCGTCCGCGGTCGCGCCGGCGCCGACCCGCTCGGTCGCTGGGGGGCCGGGGCGCTCGCGGTCGGCCCGTTCGCGGCGCTGGTCGCGCTCGAGGGGACGGTGCTCCCGCCGCTGTTCGCGCTGGCGACGGTCGGCGGGTTCGCCCTGGTCGTCCACGCCGTCCGCAACGGCGACGACTTCGAGGGGATGGAGGTGGTCCGGCGGCGCCGCCGGACGGTCACCGCGCGGTTCGACGACGGCTCGACGCTCGCCGTCCGCACGCACCCCGACTCGCCGCTGGACCGGGAACTCGCGGCCCGCGTCGGCGACCTCTCGGAGCGTCCGGTCCCCGGTGACGACGACTGACCGGGCTCGAACCGCCCCGTCAGGCCAGCGGCAGCAGCTCCGCGGGCGGGCTGCCCGGCAGTTCGTCGCGGTCGTGTTCGGCGTCGAACGCCAGGTCCGGCCCGCGGGCGATCAGCCGCTTGGGGTTGACATCCGGGTGGGTCGTGTAGTAGTGCTCCTTGATGTGGTCCATGTTCACCGTCTCGGCGACCCCCGGCGTCTGGTAGAGGTCGCGCAGGTACGGCCAGAGGTTGTCGTACTCGTGGATCGCCTTCACGTTGCACTTGAAGTGGGTGTGGTAGACGTTGTCGAACCGGACCAGCGTCGTGAACATGCAGATGTCAGCCTCGGTCAGGCGGTCGCCGGCGAGGTAGCGCTGGTCGGCCAGCACCTCGTCCCAGTGGTCCAGTGCGTCGAACAGGTCGTCGACGGCCCGGTCGTAGGCCTCCTGGGAGCTCGCGAAGCCAGCCCGGTAGACGCCGTTGTTGATCGGCTCGTAGATGTCGTCGACGATCCGGTCGACCTCCTCCTGATACCCCTCGGGGTACAGGTCCACGTCGCGCTCGGCCACCTCGTCGAACTCCGTGTCGAGCATCCGCAGGACCTCCTCGGACTCGTTGTTGACGATGGTCTCCTCCTGTTTGTCCCACAGCACCGGCACCGTCACCCGGCAGGTCGCGTCGGCGTCGGCCTTCTGATAGACCTCCCGCAGGTAGTCGCTGCCGTTGACGGTGTCGGGCGTGCACCCCTCCTTCTCGGGCGTGAACTGCCAGCCGTCGTCGTCGCGGTAGGGGTCGACCACGTCGACCGAGATGGCGTCTTCGAGCCCCTTCAGCGACCGGATCAGCAGGGTCCGGTGGGCCCACGGACAGGCGTAGGAGACGTAGAGGTGGTACCGGCCGGCCTCCGGCTGGAACCGGGCGTCCGGGTCGTCCTCGACGCGGTCCCTGAAACTCGTCTCCTCGCGCTCGAACTCCCCGTCGTCGTTCGTGTAGCCCTCGACATCCGTCCGCCACTCGCCGTCGACGAGTTTGTTCATGGCTGGTCGTCCGTTGGGCCGCGACACCCAAAAGGGCACCAGTGACACACGAGTAACCGGACGCGCGTCCACCCTGCGATACCCCCGACCCGGACGCTCGACGACCGAACGACCGAATGCGGTCGGCGCGCGCTGGAGCGCGCTCTCGTGCGCGCGACCGTAGCCGCGCGAGGGATGAGCGGAGGAACGGAGTGACGGAGCGAATCGGCTGGGGAGGCTCGTGGCCCGTTGCGGTGCCATGCGGGGCGGTCGCGGTGCTGTTCCTGGCGGACTGAAAGGGCGAGGCGCGCCGCGTTCACTTCAGTCGTCTGAGCGGGCCCTATCCGCGCGGGCGGTGCGGAGAGCGCGGATATCCCGCTTGGTTCGAGAGAGCGAAGCTCTCTCGTCACTGAGCGAATCGAAGATTCGCGAGGTCTGCGAGAGCTGTGCTCTCGCCCGATCCCGAAAATCTCCGATTTTCGGAGACAGCGACCGCGAGCGGGCCGAGGGCTTTCAGCGCTTGCTGTCGAGTGCGGTCGAGACGACTGCTAGCGAGCGGGCCGAGGGCTTTCAGCGCTTGCTGTCGAGTACGGTCGAGACGACTGCTAGCGAGCGGGCCGAGGGCTTTCAGCGCTTGCTGTCGAGTGCGGTCGAGTCAACTCAGAGCGAGCCCGGCGAGGGCGTTCAGCGCTTGTTGTCTCCTGTGCGGTCGGGACAGCCGCTGGCGGGAGAGTCGATACCACCGGTGACTGTTCGTCGGGGAACAGCGGTGATGGCACACAGAAATCGGACACACGCCGAACCGACGCAAGCGTTTAGTATCACCCATTCGACGGTTACGCCAGTCACGCGCGGTGGGGGCGACATGGAACACGTCATCGAAGTCGAGAACGGGGACGCACAGGTGCTCACGGAGACGGGGAGCGGCGGGCTCATCGGTCGGGGGCTGTTGCACGACCGGCCGCTCGCCGAGTACGTCGAGCCGAGCGAGACGCCGCGGTTCGTCGTCCGGAACAAGAAACGGGGGTTCACGGTCGAACGGACCGAGGAGGAGGCGAACGACGCCGGCGACGCGGAACGGAGGGTCGCGAACGCCGGGACGGAACAGGGTGTCGCGAACGGCGACGACGCCGTCGACACCGGGCAGGTCGCGCCGGACGGCGACCACAGCGCTGCGGCGCTGGTGACCGACACGCGGGTGCTGTTCGCCGCCGGCCGCGCCGGGGGCGACCGGACGCGCTCGGTCCCGCTGGCGGACGTGGTCGACGCCCGGACGGAGGCGGGGCTACTCAACGAGGCGCTCGTCGTCGACCTCGTCTCGGGCGCGCAGTACCGGTTCCCGTCGCGGGGGGACCTGACCGAGGTCCGGGAGTTCGTCGACGCCGCCGCGGGGATCTGGTCGCGCGCCGAGCGCCACCTCGAGAGCGCCGCGGAGACGCTCGACCGGATCGAGCGGGCCTTCGAGGCCGGCGACGTGGACGTGGTGCTGGCGGCGGTCGGGGACGTGCGGGAGACGCTGGACGACGCCCGCGAGGCCGCGGCGCCGCTGGACGGCGCCGCCGCGTCGATCGCCGACCGGGCCGAAGACTGCCGGGCGCGGCTGGCGGCCGTCGAGCGCCGCGCCTACGCCGAGCAGGCCGAGCAGGCCCGCGAGCGGGGCCACACCCGCTGGGACGACCACGCCTACGAGGCGGCCGCGGACCACTTCGAGCGGGCGGCCGACAGCTACGCGGCGGCGCTGTCGGTCGACGCCGACCGGCCGGGCGACGAGCTGATCGAGCGCCGGCGGGCGAACCTGGCCACCGAGCGCGAGCGGCTGGCCGCCGCGCCGCTCGAACGCGCCGAGCAGGCCGTCGAGGTGGCCCGGGGGGCCGACGACCTCGAGACCGCCGAGGCGTGGTGGGAGCGGGCGCTGGAGCGGTACGAACAGGTCCGGTCGCTCGACTGGGGGCGCGACGAGCCGCGCTTCGAGGGCGACCGCGAGGCGGTCCGCGAGCGGCTGGCGACGGTCGCCCGACAGCTGGTCGAGGTACGCTGCGAGCGGGCCCGCGGGGCGCTCGACGCGGCCGAGGAGGCCCCGCCCGGGGCGGCCGCGGCGGCCTGCGAGCGCGCCGAAACGGCGCTCGACGCCGCCCGGTCGGTCGCCCGCGAACGGGTCCCCGACGCGCTCGACGCCGTCGAGGCGCTCGACGAACGGCTCGCCGACTGCCGCCCCGACCCCGACGACGACCACGAGGTCTCCGACGCCGGGACGGTCGTCGTCTCGCCCGGCGAGGACGGCCGCGACGCGGACGCCGACGGCGCCGACGGCGCAGGGCCCGCAGCGGACGCCGACGAGGACGGTACCGCGAGCGGAGGCACCGACGCGGCGACCGCCGAGGCCGACGACGCGTCCGCGGCGATGGGCGACGGCTGGATGCTCGCCGACGACGGCGGGGACGACGAGTGGCTGTCCGCCGAGCGGACCGGGACCGCGGGCGACGCCGCCGGGACGACCGACACCGACACGACGGGGGGCGATGCCGACGCCGCCGATACCGACGCGACCAGCCAGCCGCTTGACGCCGACGCCGGCGCGGACACGACCGACGCGGAGAGGGTCGCCGATGCGGTCGCCGACACCGCCGACGCCGAGGTCGTCGCCGACGCAGCCGAGTCGGCCGATACCGTCCTCGGGAACGGGGCGGAGAAAGCGGACGGCGCGGCCGAACCGCGGGACACGAGCGGGTGCACCACGAGGGGCGGATCCGACGGCGACCCCGGGTCCGGTGCGTCGAACGGGTGGACGCCGGCGGCGCTGGCGGCGCTCGGCGCCGAGGCGTTCGGGGAAACCGTGGCCGACTGCCTCCGCGCAGCCGGGTGGAGCGCCGACGCTATCGACGACGGCGCGGTCGACAACGCGGCCGATGACGGCGCGGTCGACGGCGACGATGCAGCGGCTGGTCCCGATCTCCGCGCGACGCCGCCGGGACCGGTCGGCGTGTGCGTGGGCGTACTCACCGTCCCCGCGGACGACGCGTCGACCCTCGACGGGGACGCCGTCGACCGGTTGGCCGCCGCCGTCGAGCGCGACGAGCGGCTGGACGCGGCGGTCCTCGTCGCGGGCGCAGCGCCCCCGCCCGCAGTCCGCGAGCGCGCGGCCGAGACCGGTGTAGACGTGGTCGAACCGGACGCGCTGGTCGAGGAACTCGGCGGCTCCGAGGTCCCGGCCCCCGACGACGAGGCGGACGCGGACCGCGAGTGAGGGACCGCGAACGCGGCGAGCGGCTGTCATCAGTTCGCAGGGGGCCGGGCGGGTTCGAAGGCTTTATCCACGCGCTCGGACTCGTTTACGGCAAGACTATGTCGGACAAACCTGCCTCGATGTACCGGGACATCGACAAGCCCGCGTACACCCGACGGGAGTACATCACAGGTATTCCCGGCTCGAAGATCGCACAGCACCAGATGGGCGACAAGAACGCCGACCCCGAGGACTACCCGGTCCAGATCAGCCTCGTGGTCGAGGAGTCGGTCCAGCTGCGCCACGGCTCCATGGAGGCCTCGCGGCTCTCGGCCAACCGCCACCTGATCAAGGAGCTCGGCGAGGGCAACTACAAGATGGTCCTCCGGAAGTTCCCCCACCAGGTCATCCGCGAGAACAAACAGGCGACCGGCGCCGGCGCCGACCGTGTCTCCGACGGCATGCGCCAGTCGTTCGGCAAGATCGTCGGCACCGCCGCGCGCATCCAGTCCGGCGAGCGCCTCTTCACGGCCTACTGCGACGTCGACCAGGCCGACGCCGTCAAGGAGGCGTTCCGCCGCGCGTACAACAAGATCACCCCGCCCTGCCGCATCAAGGTCGAGCGCGGCGAGGAACTGCTGATCGCCTGAGGCGACCTTCCTCTCGGTCTCTCCCGTCGGTGACCGGCAGGTCTCCCCGGCCGCGACGGCCCCGCAGCCGGCGTCACCGGTGCCCCGTCACTCCCCGTCGCCGAGCCGGACCGTCAACACCGGCACGTCGGCCGCGCGCACGACCTTCTCGGTGACGCTCCCCAGCAGGTACCGGTCCAGTCCGCGCCGCCCGTGGGTCCCCATCACGACCGCGTCGACGCCCGATCCCTCGGCCGCCGCCAGGATCTCCTTGTACGGTTCGCCCTCGCGCACCTCGCCGGTCGCCTCGACGCCCCGGTCGGCGAAGGTCTCGACCGTCTCCGCGACGACCTCCTCGCTCGCGGCCCGCAGCGACTCGACCGTCGTCCCCTCGGCCGCGGCGCTGCCGAGATACGTCGTGTCGACGACGTACAGCACGCGAACGGTCGCGTCCATCGCGTCCGCCAGCGTCAGCGCGTGCTCCAGCGCGGCGTCCGCTCCCTCGCTCCCGTCCGTCGGGTAGAGTATCTCGTCGTACACACGCGACCCTTCCGACCCCGGAACCATCCCGGTTTCCGGCATTCCCAGCGCACAGGGATCGAACAAACGCTTATGGTGAATTATTTTCAACAATGTCCGATAATCCACCCGATTATCGACTATTCGTCCTGTCGTTCGGGCCCTCGCGGCGGGGCTCGTTCGCGGGGCGGCGGTCGGCGGGTTTTTGTCGAAACCCGCCAACCGACAGGTATGCGCAGGCTGGCGGTCGCCACCAACGCCGAAACGTACGAGCGGATGCAGGGGCCGCTCGCCGACCGCGACATCGCGGTCGAACACGTCCGCACCCGCGAGCGGACGGTCCACCTGACCGACCCCCCCTGGGCGGAGTTCGACGCCGGGTTCGTCTTCCCGCCCCGGCTGATGGAGGGCGGCGTCGCCGACGCCGCCCTCGCCGTCCCCTGGGTCAACGACCGCGAGGCGGTCCTCCGCTCGCGAAACAAAGCGGGGGTCGTCGCCCGTCTCGCCGCCGCCGACGTGCCGGTCCCCGAGACGGTGATGGTCTCGAACCCCGCGGACGAGTCCGATATCGTCGAGGCCGTCGAACCCCTCGACTCGCCGGTCGTCGTCAAGCCCAACTCCACGACCCGCGGCGTCGGCGTCGCGAAGGCCGGCGACCTGGACTCGCTACTGGGCGTCGTCGACTACCTCGATCTGGTCCACGACTTTCGAGCGACCGGCGACAAGTCCTTCCTCGTCCAGGAGTTCCTCCACGACGCGACCGACTACCGGGTGATGGTGCTGGACGGCGAGTACGTCGGCGCCGTCGAGCGCCGACTCCCCGACGACGCCCTCGCCGCCGGCCAGTGGAAGCACAACGTCCACCGCGGCGCCGAGGCCAGCCGCGTCGACCTCGACCCCGAACTCCGCGAGCTGGCCGAGCGGACCGCCGACGCGCTGGACATCCCCTTCCTCGGCGTCGACCTGCTCGTGACCGACGACCGCGCGGTCGTCAACGAGACCAACGCCCGCCCGACCATCGACGACGCCGACAAGTACGCCGACGGCTTCTGGGACGACCTCGCCGACCTGATTCGGCGGACAGCCGACGCCTGAGACGGTCTAGTTCCGGACTTCCTCGGCGACCCGCTCCAGTTCGGCGAACTCCTCGTCGGCGTAGGCGATGACCCGTACGTCAGAGAGCGTGTCGGGGTCGTACTCGGCCACGGCCTCGGAGACGATCCGCGCGCCCTCGGTGAACTCGAAGCCGGCGGCGCCGGTCCCGAGCACGGGGACGACGACCGACTCGCAGCCGAGTTCGTCGGCGGCGGCGAGCGCGTTGCGCGTCGCGTCGCGGATCGACTCCTCGGTCGCCCGGCCGTCGCCGTAGTGTGGCATCGCGGCGGCGTGGATCACGTGGTCGGCGTCGAGTTCGTAGGCGCCGGTGACCGCGGCGGCGCCGAGGTCGACCGGCCCCTTGTTCATCGCCTCCTCGTTGATCGGCCCGCCCGCGGCCCGCCGGAGCGCACCCGCGACGCCGCTGCCCATCCGCAGGCTCGTCCCCGCGGCGTTGACCAGTGCGTCGGCCGACTGGGCGGCGATGTCGCCCTGGACGGTGTCGAACTCCATACCCGAGGCTCCGGGCGCGAGCGGCTAAAAGGCGTTCCCGGCCCGTGGGGCGTACGAACCCGGTAGGCTAAAGGGCGGGCGTCCGGAACCGCTAGACGCGAGGGCCCGTATCTCAGTCTGGTTAGAGAGAGCGGCTCATAACCGCTTCGTCCCTGGTTCAAATCCGGGCGGGCCCACTCCAGAATAAAGGAAAGCGGCCATCTCTGCCGGTTTTTCGACAACCGAGGTGGTCGGCGCGAGCGGCGTGCCACTCCGGCCGCTGAGTGGTTACTTGTACGACTCCTCGGGCGCCTCCGCGGCGGCCTCGGTCAACCGTGTCCGGATCTCGCGCTCGGAGCCGGCGAGCGATAGCGTATCCTCGCCTTCGTCGTAGGGCAGTGTTCAGATAAGCCGATTCCATGCGAACGCGAAAGAGCTAAGCCAGTCGTCGGCGGTTGCCGGATCGACGTGACTGAAACAGTTTGAGAACGAATTGGTTCGGCGTTTTACCTC
>NZ_JBLKNX010000014.1:0-169741 GCF_051414055.1 Halosimplex halobium | reverse complement strand
GCCGATTCCGAGATGAATCGGCTCCATGGGATCATATCGGGCACCGCTGGCGCGGTGCCCTTGCCCTCTTCGACTTTCAGCCGCAGCTCTCGCCGTCAACAATCTACTTCGCAAGAGCGACGTGGGGAAAAAGGCCGGACGACTCGCTCACTGCGTTCGCTCGCGTCCGGTGAACCGGCGCCTGCGGCGCCGGATGCTAACTACAGTTGAGCACTGTTGCGGTCGGCGTGCACTATTGCGCGACCTTGTGCGCGCGACGTAGCCGCACGAGGTCTGCGGGCGACCCGGGGTCGCCCGCGTGGCCCGAGGGACCGCCGCTCCCTCGCTGTCTTCGCGAGCCCGCGAGCGAAGGCTCGTCGGAGCGTGCTCCGACGGTGGATGAGCATCGCAGCCTGCGAGAAGCGCAATCGGCTGGGGAGAGTCGTGCCGTCCCCGGTGCTGTGCGGGGCGGTGCGATCCCTGGCGGACTGAACGGGCGAGGCGCGCTCGCGCCGGGCGTCGCCTGAGCGGGCAACGTATCCGTGCGGTGCGAGGGGCTGCGCGCCTCGAAGCGAACGTTCGTCGCTTGCTGTTCCCAGCGGTCGAGACGACAGCTAGCGAGGGCGACGAGGGTGTTCGGGAGTTACGCTCACTCGGTCCCCACCCACAACAGATCGACCGGAACCACCCACTCGACGCGCGAAGTCCCGAACAGCACCATCGGTTCGATGGTCAATACATTTACCAGCGGAGCCCGAATCGGGGGTAGAGTGGTCGCGACCGATGGAGTGGACGGGACGGTGACGCGCTACGAGACCCACGTCGAGGAGGGGACCGTCTACGTCGGCGCGCCCGACGGGCCGCTGGAGATCGGCCCGCTCGACGCGGTGATCGACGCCGTGGGCGGCCCGTCGTGGACGATCAGCTACTCCCCTGCCGAGCGCGAGCGCCACCCCGAGATGGACACCTCCGACGCCGGGCTGACCGTCGACGTGGTCGACATGATGCACACCATGACGTTCGGCGAGCGCTTCGTCGAGACGATGGCCGCCCACCCCGTGGAGACTCCCGAGAACGACGAGCTCTCCCCGCGGATGGGGCTGTTCGTCGGCAAACTCCTCGAAAACCTGGAGAACGGCGTCGACTGACCGGCTGGACGGACCAGCGTGGACCGACGGGACCCGACTGTCGGGGGCCGACCGGCCGGCGAGTGTCGGCGACGGCCCTTTCCGCCCGGATCGGCTACCCCCGCTCGATGGACCACTTCGAGCGGAGCGGCCCCGTCCGCGGCCCGGGCACCGCCGCGCTCGCGGGCCGGACCGTCGCTGTCGCGGTCGGCGTCCTCCTGGCCGTCGCAGCCGCGGTCGGCCTGGGAGTGGTCGCGCTCGGCGGGGGACCGGGCGCCGCAGTCGGGGCGCCGAACGCCACCGCGTCGCCGACCGACGCCACCGGAGCCTCGCTCGCCGACTCCGACGGGACGGTCGTCGGCGGTGCCGAGCCGGTCGCGCTGACCGACGACGCGGGGTCGTCCGCCGCCGACAGCCCCGACTCGGACGCGAGCGACGACATCGACACGACGCTGATCGAGCGGACGATCCACGACCGGGTCAACGAGATCCGCCGCGATCGGGACCGCCCGACGCTGGCCTACGGCGAGGGCCTGGCGGAGATCGCCACTTACTACAGCCGCCGGATAGCCACCGAGGAGTTTTTCGCCCACACCGGGCCCGACGGGCAGACCCTGCTCGACCGCTACGAGCGGTTCGGCCACGACTGCCGGGTCGACACCGGCGGCCAGCGGTACGTGACCGGCGGCGAGAACCTCGCGTACACCTACGCCGACACCCCCGTCGAGACCGAGGGCGGCGTCGTGAGCTCCGACGGCAACGAGACGCGGATCGCCCGCGGCATCGTCGAGGGGTGGATGAATTCCCCCGGACACCGCGAGAACCGCCTGCGGCCCTACTGGAACCGCGAGGGCGTCGGCGTCGTCCTCGACCCCGAGAACGGCAAGACGCAGGTGGTCGCCACGCAGAACTTCTGTTGAGGGTGCGAGGGGCCGTCAACCCGGGCGGCCGTCGACCGGGGCATCCGCCGGGTTCAGTCGGCCCGGCGAGTCAGTACCAGCCCGGTGACCGCGCCGAGGGCGGCGATCCCGGCAAGTACGAGGAAGAGCGCGGTCGGGTTCGCGACGGCGAGGATCCCGCCGGCGATAGTGCCGCCGAGGGCGCCGACGCCGAACACGCCGAGGTAGGTGAACCCGTAGGAGAGCCCGCGCGTCCCCGAGGGGGTGTACTCGGCGACGGTCGCCTGGTACATCGGCTGGACGACGAACAGGAACGCGCCCAGCAGCGCCCCCAGCACCATCAGGGGGGCGAGCCCCATCGCGGAGACGGGGACGAACAGCACCGCGAGGACGGCGAGCGTGCCGAACGCGCCCGCGAGGCCGTAGCCGAGGGGGACGCGGTCGGTGAGCTTCCCGCCGACGTACTGGCCGACGACGCCGACGAGGAGCAGCCCCGAGTAGAAGTAGTCCTGGGGTCGCAGCGGTCGGCCGGTGCCGGACTCGACGCCGAGCGCCGACCGGAGCGACTCGGGTAGCAGAGCATCGACCGGGATCGGGTCGAACCCGGGGAGGTCCCGGAGCAACTCCGGGAGGAAGGTCAGGACGCCGCGGTAGTACAGCCCCGAGCACATCACGACGACGAACACGAGCGCGAACCCGCCCGCGAACAGCAGCCGCGACTCCGCGAGGAACTCGCCGAGGTCGTCGACGCCGCTGGTGGCCTTCGAGCCGCCGTCGGCGGCCGTCTCGCTGTCAGCGACGGCGGCGGTCTCGTCGAAGTCGGCGCGGGCGGCGTAGATGGCGGCGAGGACGGCGGGCGCACCGAGCACGAGCGCGACGGTCCGCCACTCGACGAACAGCAGCATGACCGCGGCGGCCAGCGGCCCGAGGCCGATGCCGAGGTTGCCGGCCACGCCGTGGTAGGCGAGGCCGGTGCCGCGCTCGGAGACGCCCTTGCTGATGAGCGAGAGGCCCGCCGGGTGGTAGACGCTGGCGGCGGCCCCCCACAGGACCAGCGCCGCCGCGACGACGAGCATGTTCGGCGCGAGGCCGAGCAGGACGTAGGAGAGGCCCATCCCGAGCAGACAGGCGCTGATGAGTCGCCGCGAGCCCACGCGGTCGACGAGGACCCCGCCTGGGAGCGCGCCGAGGCCGAACAGGCCGTAACCCAGCGTGACGACCACGCCGACCGTCGCCGTCGTCACGTCGACGGAGGCCACGCCGAGCGGGATCGCGTCGAACTCGGCCAGCCAGACGACGACGAACAGCGGGACCGTCATCTCGTAGGTGTGGACCGCGCCGTGGGCCAGCGACGCGAGCGCCGTGATCGCCCTGTCGTTGCTGTTCACTGGCCGTCCGTACCCCGTCGAACGCCTTTACGCCGACGGTCGCGGAAGGCGTTCCCGGCTGGGCCGGTGTCCGGCCGGACGGTCGCGCCACCACCGCCCGCCGGTTACTCCGCTTCGACGACCTCGTTCCGCAGCGTCCCGACGCCCTCGTAGGTGATCTCGACGGTCTCGCCCGGTTCGACCGTCCCCGGGTTCGCCGGGCTGCCGAACGCGATGCAGTCCCCGGGCCGGAACGTGAACCGCCGCGAGAGGTAGGAGACGACCTCGTAGGGATCGAACAGCATCAGCTCCGTGTTGGCGTCCTGCCGGAGTTCGCCGCCCACGGTGGTTTCGATGTCCAGGCCGGTCGGGTCTACGTCTGTCTCGATCCACGGCCCCAGCGGCGCCGAGGTGTCGAAGGCCTTCCGCGCGGTGCGCCCCTGCTGGTCGAGCGCGTCCACGTCGTCGAGGATGGTGTATCCGCGGACCACCTCGGGCACTTCCTCGGGGCTCACGTCCCGACACCGCTCGTCGATGACGGCGACGAGTTCGCCGGCGTAGGTGAGTTCGTCGGTCCACTCGGGGTAGTACACCGGGTCGTCGGGGCCCACGAGCGCGGCAGGCGGTTTGATGAAGAAGTCCGGCTCCTCCGGGCGCTCGTAGTCCATCTGGTCGAGCGTCTCGGCGTAGTTGCGGCCGACGCAGTACAGCGCCGACGGCGAACAGGGATAGGTCAACTCGCCGTCGCGGCCGACGGCGTACTCGCCGTCGTCGGCGATCACCGTTCCGTCCTCGTAGCGCCCGCTGACGACGCCCTCCGGGGTCTGCAGTCGTGCCAGTCGCATGGCTCGCCTGTTGGACGCTCTCCGATAACAATCCCCGGTATCGGCCGACGCGCTACTCGTAGTCCCGCAGCGAGCGCTGGCCGTCGGGACTCTCCGGAGCGTCCCGACCGTCCGAGTCGTCCACCGGGTCGTCCGTGCCCGCATCGCCGTCGGCGCGGTTGTCCTCCGCCGGATCGTCCGCGTCCGCTCCGCCGCTGTCCTCGCCGCTCGCTCCCTCGAACCCGGCGAGGCTGGCCTGGTCGCTCTCCGCGAAGTCGAGCTTCGAGACGCGGACGCCGAGCTTGCGGACCCGGTCGTCGTCGAACTCCTCCAGCAGATCGAGCGCCGTCGACTCCAGCAGGTCGGGGTCGTCGACCGGGCCCGGCAGCGACTCGGCGCGCGTGTTCACGTCGTAGGGCGGCGTGACCACCTTGATCCCGATGGTCCGGTACAGCGCGCCCTCGCGCTGTGCGCGGTCGGCCACGTCGGCGGCCAGCGCGCGGACCTTCTCGCGCTTGCGCTCGCTGTCGTCGGTCGCCTCGGTGAACGCCGACTCCCGCGAGAGGCTCTTCGGCTCGCCGACGGGCGTCACCTCGCGGGGGTCCTCGCCGCGGGCGTAGCGCCGGACCTCCAGCCCGCGCTCGCCGAAGGTATCCCGGACGCGCTCGGGGTCGGCCGCTGCCAGGTCGCCCGCGGTCTCGATACCCATGTCGCGCAACTGCCGGGCGGTGACCGGCCCGACGTTGTGGATCTCGGCCACGTCCAGCGGCGCGAGAAACTCCCGCACCTCGCCGGGTTCGACGACGACCAGCCCGTCCGGTTTGTCGTAGTCGCTGGCGATCTTCGCCGCGCTCATCGTCGGCGCGACGCCGACGCTCGCGGCGACGCCCACCTCCGCCTCGATGCGCTCTTTCAGGTCGCGGGCGAACGTCTCGACCTCGTCCCAGCGGACCCGGTCGGTCACGTCGAGGTACGCCTCGTCGATGCTGACCTCCCGGACCACCTCGGCGGCGTCGTGGAGGATCGCCTTCACCTCGTCTGCGACCTCGTTGTAGAAATCGAGGTCGACCGGGCGGTAGAAGCCCGCTTCCTCGACGTCGAGCTCCGGGTCGCGGGCGGCCTCGACCTTGCGGGGGAGCCGTTCGAGCGCCTCGGAGATGGCCATCGCGCTCTCGACGCCGAACTCGCGGGCCTCGTAGCTGGCGGTGGCGACCGCGCCGTGGGCCTCGTCGGACTCGTAGCCCATCCCGACGACGAGCGGCTGCCCCTCCAGCGCGGGCTCCCGGAGTCGCTCGCAGGCGGCGTAGAAGCAGTCCATGTCGACGTGACAGACCACCTGGTCGGGCGTCGCGTCGGCCCCCAGGCTCCCGAGGTCGCCGCTCATGGCCGCCCTCCGGCCGTCGGCGTCCGGCGTACCGGATCGCCGCGCTCGCTCGCGGGCATCGCCTCTGTGGGACTTCCGGCGCCGCGGGCCAAGAACCCCTCGTCACGGTTTGGGGTCATCCGCCCCCGGGCGTCGGGACCAGCGTCTCCGCGGCCGTCGGCGTGTCGGCGCCGGTCGGGGCGGCTGTCTCCGTCCCCGATTGCGTCCCCGTCCCGCCGTCGTCGGTTCCGGTCCGGGCGGCGGTCCCGTTCGGTGCAGCGGTCCCGGTCGGTCCGGCAGTGGTGTTCCCCGGTGTGACCGTCTCGTTCGGTGCCGCGGTCCCCTCCGTCGGCGACCCGATGTCCGGCGTCGAGGTCGGCGTTGGCGTCGGGGTCGCCGTGGGAGTGGCCGTCGGTGTCGGCGTCGCGGTCGGTGTCGCAGTGGGAGTCGGCGAGGGCGTCGGGTCCGCGGGCCGGCGGTCGAGAATGAGCCGCTCGCCGGCCGACCCGTTCCAGGCGACGTAGAGCCCTTCGTAGGCCGCGCCGGGAACCCGGCACTCGCTGCCCAGGGTGACGTTCTCGACCGGCGTCGCGCAGGCGCTGTCGGTGCCTGCGAAGGTGCCGAGTCGGCCGCGAGTCGCCGACTCGACGTAGACGTGCGAGCCGTTGAGCCGGTCGCCGCCGTAGTGGGTGACCACCACGTCGGTCCCGTTGGTCTCGAAGACGAAACTCGCCCGCGGCCGGTCGGGCTCGGTCGGCCCGCCCGAGATGGACGTGACCAGCGACATCGCCAGCAGCACCGCCGCGAGCGCCATCAGCAGCAGGATGGCGTTCTCCGAGACCGCGCGACCGCCCCAGCGTCCGTTCACACACTCCCGTTTCCGCCCTCCCCAATAGAGTTACTGGCCGACGGGTTCGAACGGTCATCCGGTGGGTCTTCGCAGGAGTTGTCGGAGCGGACACGGGCACCGATTCCGAGATGGCGAAACCCGCCACGACTGCCCACCGACTCGTGCCCCCGAACAGCGTGAAAGCCCCGACCGTCTCGACTCGCGCGGCTCGCTGCGCTCCTCGCCCTCCGGGCTGCGGTGCTTGCTTCCCCGGGCTTCGTCGAGACGGTCGCCCCTTTCATTCCCACCCGCACAGACTGGCCGGTCAGCCGACGCTGGCGGGGATGAAAGGGGCCGCTCGCTCCGGGAAGACGGGCGACGCAAGCACTGGAACGAGCGAAGCGAGTGAAGCGCGCAGCGAGCCCCTCGACCGGAGCAAGCGGGGGCTTTCACCCTGTCTGCGGTCGTCCATTCGTCCGCGATCATCCGTCCGTCTGCGGTCGAGGCTTTCACGCTGTCGGCAGTCGTCCACTCGTCCACGATCATCCGTTCGTCTGCGGTCGCGGTCGTCCGTTCGTCCGCGATCGCGGACTCGCCACTGCTTACACACGCATCGGACCTACCCGAGAACACGGTACCTGCCACTCTCGCCCGGTTGCGTCGATAAAAACCTCGAGGTGCGACGGGGTGGCCAGGACCCGTCGCGGTTCGCCCGCTCGTTCGTGCACGGTGCCAATATTCCGGGAGTTCACGACGCTGGTTCACGTCGGGAGCCCCGTATGGCTCCACCTGCATGTTATTGCCACGCACACTTAGTCTTTCGCGTTGCGGTACGGTTTGCAGGCGTCGGGCTCGGACCGTCGGTCGACCAGCTCGCTGGCGTGGTAGGACTCCCGGCAGCTCCGGCAGTAGGCGCTGGGCGTCGTCGCTGCCGGTTTCAGCGCCGTGTGGCCGTTCGGGCAGGCCACCCGGTAGGGCTCCGCCAGCAGGTCGGCCAGGTCCTCAGGGGCCACCATCCGTCGCCCCCGCCGTCGTCCCAGTCCGGTCGTGGTCGCCGATACAGCCACAGCGGGGGCACGGCACCGCGCCCACGCTCCCGACGCCGAACGCGAACTCGCAGGCGCGACACCGGTAGACCACCCGCGCGCCCGGCCGCCGGGCGTCAGCCATCGCGACCACCCCGGCGGTTCGACCCCGAGGCTTCCGTGTCCACGGGATCGCGGTTGCCGTCCCCACTCCTCCCGCGCCGGTCGCCGGTCCCGGCGATCCGCCGGCAGTACGCCGCGGCGGCGTCGGCCGCGGTCTCACCGTGCCCCTCGGCGGCGACGCCGGTCTGGGTCGCCCGCCAGCCGCCGCCGCACTCCTCCAGCACGATCGTCGTCCAGCGCCGCCGGTGCCACGGCGCCTCCTCGTCGTCCCGTCCCTCCGTCGGCCTCGCTTGACGGTCGCCCGTCCGGCCGTCGTTCGCGTACTCACTCGCCGTCATATCCGGGACCAGTGACGCCGGTACAAAAGCCGTTAGCCGCACCTCCGCGGTGAAAGTGGAGGCGGAATTCCGGACCCGATCGCCGCGCCGTCCCGCGAACGAAGGGCCGTTTTCGGCCGTGAAAGTAGTCGGCCACGAAGCGGAGCCTGTCCGCAGCCACCTCGCAGTCGCTCGAAGGCGAAGCGGCCGTGGACGGGCCGGACCGGGACCGTCGGGCCTCGCCGGCGACCGCGGGCCCCTCAGAGTGCCTTCATCGCGTAGTAGAACCGCTGGAGCGCGGTGAAGTGGCCGACGACGGCGAAGAAGACGAGCAGCCAGCCGACGACCGTCAGCCCCCGGAACGGCTGCGTGACGAACGCGGCCGCCGCGCCGACGGCGACGACCAGCGCCAGGCGGTCGGCGCGGCCGACGAGCCCGCCGTAGACGCGGTCGAGGCCGACCGCCTGGGCCTGCGTCCCGAGGTAGGAGGTCATCAGGACGCCGGTGACGGCGGCCAGGCCCAGCGCGTAGGCGTCGAGGCCGGCGGCCAGCCCCGAGATGACGACGATGTCGGCGTAGCGGTCGAGGACGTGGTCGAGCAGGTCGCCGGCGTCGCTGCCGGTGCCCGTCTCGCGGGCGAGTTCGCCGTCGACCAGGTCGAGCCAGCCGTTCAGCGCCACCGCGACGGCGCCGCCGAGATAGAGGAGGGGGTCGCGGCGCGGCGCGACTGCGAAGGCGGCGCCGCCGACGAGCGCCAGCGCCAGCGCGAGCACGCTCACCCCGTTGGGCGTCAGGCCGACGCGCTTCGCGAGGGCGACCGACGGCGCGACGGCGCCTTTCACGGCGGGGCGGAATCGGTCCAGCGTCATCCGGGCCCGGTCATAGATAGTCCACGAACGAAACTGTACCGACCTGGGGCTCGCGCTCGCCGGCGACGACCGCCTCGATGGCGGCGGCCACCTCGTCGGGGCCCATGTCGGTCGCGTCGACCTCGTAGACGCCCTCCTCGCCGTGGCGCTCGACGGCTTCGGCGAGGATCACGTCCAGCGCCTCCGACTCGGCGTTCTCCTCGGCCTTCGCTGCCGGTTCGCCCCGCTCGGTCAGCCGCCGCTCCAGTTCCTCGGGGTGACACCGAAGGACGACTACCCGGTCGGCGTCGAAGTGGTGGGCGAGGTGGGACTCGAAGAGCACGTTCTCCCGGCCGTCGAGGTAGTCGGCGAGCGCGTCGATGTCGGCGACCGCCGAGTCCCGCTGTTCGTCGTGTTCCACGACGAATTCTTCCTCGCGGATCACGTCGTTGAGGTGGAGGGCGTCGAGGTCCGCGGCGGGCCCGTCGGCGTCCGCGAGCCGCTCGACGGCCGTCGTCTTCCCCGTTCCGGGGGTGCCGGTGACCGCGACGCGCATCAGGCGCCCCCTCCCGCGGCCCGGTTCGCGGGCGACCGCCGCGCGGGCGTCACGCCGACACCTCCGCGACGATCTCGTTGATCGTCTCGACGGCGCGGCGGGTCTCGTCTTCCGTCCCGCAGGTGATCCGGATACACTCCGGGAGGCCGAAACTGGTGCAGTCGCGGACGATGACGCCCTCGCGCTGGGCGGCGTCGGCGACGGCGCTCGCGTCGCCCACCTCGACGAGGACGAAGTTCCCGCCGCTCTCCCAGGTCTTCGCGTCCAGGTGCTCGTGCATGTACTCGCGGGCCCACTTCGCCGTCTCGACGGTCTTCTCGACGTGGTCGTCGTCGTCGAGTGCGGCCAGGCCGGCGCGACACGTCAACTCGGTCACCCCGAAGGGCGTGTTCACGCGGGCGTAGGCGTCGGCCCACTCTGCGGGCGCGACGGCGTAGCCCAGGCGCATCCCCGCCAGGCCGTAGGCCTTCGAGAACGTACGGATCACGGCCACGTCCTCGCGCTCCTCGACGAGCCCGATCCCCGACGGGGAGTCCGTGAAGTGGATGTACGCCTCGTCGTAGACGACCAGCGTCTCCTCGTCGGTCTCCTCGGCGACCGTCCGCACGTCGGCCAGGCTCATCTCAGAGCCCGTCGGGTTGTGCGGGGAGGTGACGTAGACGATCCGGTGACCGTCGTAGGCGTCGAGGACCGTCTCGGGCGTCTGTTCGAAGTCGTCCGTCTTCTCCAGGCGGTACTCGTCGACCTCGCCGTGGTGGTAGCGGGCCGACATCGGGTAGTAGGCGAACCCGGGTTTCGGGACGAGCACGCGGTCGCCCGGTTCGATGAACGCCCGCGCGATGTTGTCCAGCGCCGTGTCGCCGCTGGGGGTCAGCCAGATCTGCTCCGGCGTCAGGTCGTGGCGGTCGGCGATCTTCTCTGTGAGGTCGGTGTGGGCGGACTTGGGGTAGCTGGAGACGCGGTCGGCGTGTTCGCGGACGGCCTCGACGGCCTCCGGGCTCGCGCCGAAGGGGTTCTCGTTGGAGGAGAGCTTGACGAGGTCGTCGGGGTCGAGCCCGAGGTCGCGGGCCACCTCCTCGATGCCCCTCCCGGCGCGGTAGACGGTGTGGTCGGAGAGGTCCCGTGGTTCCATACCGGAAGGCAACGCCGGCCGCATCTTAAGCGTGCTCACACGGCGTGAGCCGGTGACGGGAGGCCCCCATCGGCGGCGAGGGCCGCGAACCGCCGGAAGTGGGTAGCTTCAAGGGGGTCGCGTCCTCCGGGACGCGTATGTCAGCGCTGGACACGGCGATGTACGTGTTGCACCTCGTCTTCGGCGGGGTGTGGACGGGCAGCGTCGTCTTCGTCACCCTCGGCGTCCTGCCCACCGCGCAGGACGGCACCGCCAACGCCGAACCGCTCCGGGCCGTCGTCGAGAAACTGCGGTGGGTCTCGCGTGCGAGCGCGCTCGCCCTGCTCGCCACGGGCGGGCACCTCGCCGGCGGCACCGGCCGCTACACCGTCGAGTCGCTGACCGGGACCGGCCGCGGCCACCTCGTCCTCTCGATGGTCGCGCTGTGGTTCGTCCTCGCCGGCCTCGTCGAGGTCGGGTCGAGCAAGCTCGCCGACGGCTTCGACCAGCGGAAGGTCCGCGAGCCCGCCCGCGAGGCCCGCCCGTTCTTCCTCGCTGCGTCGGTCGTCGCCGCCGCCCTCTTGGTCGTCGGCGGACTGCTCGCCTCCCCGACGATCCTCTGAGCCGGTTTCGGTGCCGTCCTGTGGTCCCCGGTCGCTCTCGTCGCTCTCCCGGTCGGCGGTGCGGAGCGTTTAATCGTCCCGACCGACTACTCGGAGTGCGTGCCTTCAGTCCCCGCCCGAGCGCACCCGTACGGGAGCGATGACCGCGCGGCGAACCCGGGCACGCGACACCGAGTGGCGCCGCAAGCGCCGGCCAGCCGAGGGGTCGAAGCGCCTCGGCATTCGGTCGCCCAGTAGGGCGACCCGACGTGGCTGCTGACGCCGCCTCGTCGATCGGGCTCCTCACGGAGCCCCGCCCGGCACGAGGGTTTCCCGGCTGACCACGGCACGCCGCCTGGGATGATGTCGGTCGTTAGTGTTCCGGGTGTACATTTCGAGTATGCTAGTAGGATTATTTGAAAATAATATAGTTACTTCAGTCAGAGTCTATCGTTGAACGAGATTTGCCCCTAGCAGCCTCTCGTTCTCGCCGGATCTCGGAAACTCCCAGTGAATGACGATCCTGGAGCGAGGTCTGCCGGGAATACTGGCATCTATCGGCTTCGGATGACTGTATACAACGCGCGAACGCACAACGTCCTGTTTTCTCAGGTCAAGACGATACGTCTTAGCATTCCGTCGTGGGGTATGCCGACTCTCCGTCTTGATGTGCTCGGACGAAGGCCCGTCGGAGGACCGTCAACAACACGTACGTCTCGTATTTCTGGGTTCGGCAGTGCTCACAGGGTTGCATCTCTGCCGTGATATCGTCGATCACGTCGTCGTACTCGTCGGTCAGGGTGTCTAGTACTGCTTCGAGTTGTGGTTGGACGGCATCGATCATCTCCTCGATCGCCGGGTCGGCTGAGTCCGGCAGCGAGTAGGAGAGGACGGTCGTGTTCGCTCCGTAGTATTTTGTCGTCCCGCCCCGTCCCTCTTCGAACCGGACGACGTCGACGAGTCCCGCATCTCGAAGCTCGTTGATATGGTGACGAACCGTGTTTTCAGTCCGGTCGATTCCCCGGTCGGCGAGACGCTCGTGGACCTCGCTCGCTGTTAGCGTCTCGTCAGCGAGAATATCGAGAATCATCGCCCGCATCGGCTCATCGATGGCATCAGACACCCGCGTATCTCGAACGGCGATATCTTCGAGCCCATTCTCGCTATCGGACGTGCTCATATGTGAACCGACGGCGTGTACACGCTAAGTAGTACCGACCGCTGCACAGACCCCTTTTTGACGCCTTCTTCCGAGGGCCCAGTGAAAGCTCTATACGACTCGTTTGTCCGTTCAAACACCCCGTGTACACATTCAAACATATCATCTAAAAAATACTTTAGTGGGTACGGGTACTACGTAGAACTGTGATGAGCGAAACGACCCAATTCCGCGTGATGGACTTCGACTGTCCGAGCTGTGCAAGCACCGTCGAACGTGCCCTGTCGAATCAGGACGGCGTCGAAGACGTCGAGGTACACTACTCAACCGGCCGCGTCGAGATCGACTACGACGACAGCGTCGCCGACCCCGATACGTTCGAACAGACCATCGAAAATCAGGGCTACTCGCCCCAGCCCGCATAGCGAGGAAAATCATGGATACCCAATCAATCAAGCAGTACTATCGCAAAAACCGGAAAGCTATCATCGTCGCAGTGAGCGGCCTGCTGTACGCTGGCGGCTGGACGCTCGGCTACGTCTCGGCCTTCAACACGGCGAGCGCCGCGATCTTGATCCTCGCAGCTATCGTCGGCGGCTACGACATCGCCAAGACCGCCTACCACGAAGTGAAAAGCCGGACGCTCGGCATCAAGACGCTCGTGACCCTAGCCGCCGTCGGCGCGATAGCTATCGGCTCGTACTGGGAGGCCGCCGCGGTGGTCTTCCTGTTCGCGCTCGGCTCGTACCTCGAAGGGCGCACGATGCGCAAGACGCGCAACGCCCTCGAAGAACTCCTCGAAATGACGCCAGACACCGCCACTGTCCGCCGCGATGGCGAGCAAAAAGAGGTGGCCGCCCGCGAGGTCGAAGAGGGCGAGATCGTGATCGTCAAGCCCGGCGAGAAAATTCCCGTCGACGGAGACGTCGTCGATGGAGAGAGCGCCGTCAATCAGGCGCCGGTCACTGGCGAAAGCGCGCCCGTTCACAAGGCTGACGGCGACGAGGTGTATGCCGGGACGGTCAACCAGGAGGGTGCCCTCGAGGTTCGGACGACCGGAGCTGGGTCGGACACGACGCTCCAGCGGATCATCCGCCGCGTCGAGGAAGCCCAGGAGGTTCAGTCGCCAACGGAGAGCCTCATCGACCGCTTCGCGAAGTACTACACGCCGGGTGTACTCGCGCTGTCCATCGGCGCCTACGCAGTCACGCAGAACGCAATTCTATCGCTGACGCTGCTGGTCATCGGCTGTCCCGGCGCGCTGGTTATCGGGCCGCCGGTCAGCATCGTCTCCGCGATCGGGAATGCAGCTCGGAGCGGTGTCCTGATGAAAGGCGGCGAGCATCTCGAACAGGCCGGCAAGATCGGCCTCGTTGCCTTCGACAAGACCGGGACACTTACGAAAGGAGAAACGGCTGTCGCCGACGTTGCAGGCTTCGATACCGATGCGAGCGACGTGCTGGAGCTTGCAGCCATCGCTGAAAAGAAAAGCGAGCACCACCTCGGTAACGCCGTTCTCGAGGCGGCCCAGAACCGACAGACTCCCGTGACCGATGGCGGTACGGCGGCTATCCGGGCAGACGACAGCTCGGCAGACACGGACGAAAAATCTCTCCCTGACCCTGACGATTTCGACGTGGTCGCCGGGAAGGGCGTCGTCGCCCATTACGATGGCCACGAGATCGTCGTCGGGAACCGGGCACTGCTCGCCGAGCGCGGAATCGAGCTTCCGGACGAAGTTGCCGAGTATGTCCGTGAGCGCGAAGAACGCGGCGAGACTGCCGTCCACGTCGTCCGCGACGGCGTCGTCATCGGTGCTATCGCACTTCGAGACGAATTGCGCGAAGCCGCGTCCGGCGTCGTCGCCCAGTTACAAGACGCAGGTATCGAGACGGTGATGCTCACCGGCGACAACGAGCGCACCGCTCGCGCGGTCGCCGAAGAAGTCAGTATCGACGACTACCGCGCCGAGCTGCTGCCCGAGGACAAGCAAGCTGTCATCGAGGAGTTCCGCGACGACGGGCACGTCGTGGCGATGGTCGGGGACGGCATCAACGACGCGCCGTCGCTGGCGACCGCCGACGTGGGCATCGCCATGGGTGCCGCCGGCACGGATACCGCCATCGAGACGGCGGATATGGCACTGATGGCCGACGACCTCGAACGCATCCCGTACGCGGTGAAACTCAGCAAGGCCACCCGGTGGAACATCTACGAGAATGTCGGTCTTGCGGTGCTGACGGTGACGCTCTTGCTGGCGGGCGTCCTGACGAGTTATGTCACGCTCGCTCTGGGGATGCTCGTCCACGAGGCCAGCGTCCTCGCAGTGATCGGCAACGGAATGCGGCTGCTGCGGTACTAACAGAACAGTGCCACAACGACTCTCGGGAATTCACTACCAATGTCAGAGAACACGACTCCGACCGACACGAACCGCCCCGACTCGAACTGGGCCGTCGAATACGACGTCGAACCGATCCGGATCCGCGACCCAGTCGCGGAAGCACTCGCTGTCCTCGAACCTGGTGACCCGTTCGTCGTCACCTACGAGGACGTGGTGAAGGCGGCAGGACACTCGTGTCCGACCGCGTCGGGCGCCTATCGGATCGCCCAGCTGGGCCTCAACACGCTATTTCCCGACAAACTCCCTGTTCGGAGCGAGATCGAGGTATTCGCTGCGGGGCCGCACGACGACGCCACATACGGCGTCATGGGACGTCTCGTCTCGTACGTGACCGGCGCAGCCCAGGAAGACGGCTTCGGTGGGCTCGCTGGCGGTCACGGTGATCGCCAGAACATGCTGACGTTCGATGCGTTCGACCCCGACAGTGCTGACCCGACGTTTCGGTTCCGCCGAAGCGACACTGGCGAAACCGTCGAGGTGACCTACCACGTCGGCGATGTCCCGGATGGCGGGCCTGCTCTGGGCAATCTCCAGCAGATCATCGACGGGACGGCCAGCGAGGAAGAACGCGAACTGTTCGCAGAAGTCTGGCACGGCCGCGTCCAAGCTGTCCTTTCGGAGGAGTCTCTGTTCACCGTGACGACCATCGAACACTGGCCATAGAACACTCGAATTTAGTTCCTCCGAGTCTACTAGTCGAAACTCTCTCGATAGTGTTCCGGGCGTACATCCTTTCGAACTACCGCAGATACGTCTCCAGTGAGTCTACGACGCGATCCACGAATTCGTCAGTAACTCGGCCCTGCCACGCGACGAGGTCTTCGATCCGGGGCGAGTGAATCGCCCACGGCGAGACGAACGACTCTCGGGGAACACCGCCCGTTTCCCAGACGTCCTCCCCGAGACGAAGCGAGTCGTCGTACGCCTTCGTCGAGATAGCGACCGCGACGTGTTGCTCGTCGGCGAAGGGGTGAGAACTGTTGTTCACGACGAGCCACGGTCGCTGGCGATCAGTGCCGAGTTTGAACGGGTCGGTACTCCTGACGACATCGCCGCGTTCCGGCTCCATCGATCACTCGTCCTCGCTCGAATTCTGTTCGCTCGGATGCGGCTGGTCGGGTGCGGCAGCGTCCCAGTACTCCGACTCGATTCCGCCGTCGGCTTCGTCGAGTTGTTCGCTCACGTCGTGCAGATTGTACGCTGCGGCGACCCGCTGTTCGTCCTCCGTGATTGCCCAGTACTGTCCTCGATGGCGAACGAGGTCACGCTCTTTCAATCGCGTGAGTGCGGTGCCGACCGTATTCGGGTTCTCGTCGATGGCAGTAGCTATCTCCGACCGGGTGAACGCCGCGTCCCGGTGTGTGTGGAGGTACGTAATCACCTGCTCGGGCACACTCGGTCCCTCGGGAAGGTCACCCGATTCGAACTCGTCAATACTCACAGGCATGCTGCGGAATTAGCGTGCTTACGTAATGAATGTACTGCCGTACTTTGAGTGCGGATCCACTAGTAGATCCTCGCCCGGTAGTGTTCCGGGAGTGCATTTCAATTATTCTATTAGAATAATCTGAAAATAATACAAATCACTCCAGCCAGACCCCTTCTGGGAATGTGATATTCCCGTAATGACGGCTCTTTTGCCCGCGTCTTTGGAAATTGCCGGTGATGACGAGCCCGGAGTGAGGTCTGCCGGGAGTACTGGCATCCGTCAGCTTCGGATGGCCGTGCTGTATACAACGCGCGTATTCGGCAGACAGTAGTCTGTAATCTGTTCGTATCGAGGTCAAGAAATCGGATACGGTCACTACCGAAGAAGAATTCCGCTGGACTAGTCTTGGGTAACTGTCTTGGCCGGTTGCTCTGCCGCAGGTGCAGGCGGTTCGTGTGTCCCGAAGTCGGGATGCGTTTCTTCCATCCAGATGTACACGACTGCACCGGACGTGAACATCAGGATTGCAGTCATGTAGAACGCTGCTTCAGCGTTCACGAGCTCCATCGAGAGTCCAATCAGGATTGCGCCGACAGCATACCCCGAGTCACGCCACATCCGGTAGACTCCCATCCCGGCCGACCGCCACGTCGGGTGGGCAGCGTCGCTCGGTACGGTCATCAGGTTCGGATACAGTAGTGCCATGCCGAGACCGGAGACGGCGGCCAGAATAGCCCACGCGAGATATCCCTCCACGAGTACCATTCCGAGGACGCCGGCACCTGCGAGGAACATTCCCCAGACAACGGGCGGCCGGCGACCGATACGGTCGGCAAGTCCACCGGTGACGATCTGGAGGAAGTACATCGCGCTGTGGACAGCAACCACCACCCCGACAGCCGCAATACCAAGACCCTGGCTGACCAGATACAGCGGGACGGCAATCCAGAACAGCGTGTCCACGAAGTTCTCGATGTGGCCGGCCTGAGCCGCAGCGAACAGCGTCCTGTCACCGTAGGTCGCCCGCTTCACCACCTCGTTGAACGGCAGGTTCGCGTCGTGGTGGTCGTCGTCACCTTCGGCCTGAGCGTACTGGACGGTCTCCTTGATCAGGAAGATGGAGATGAGGAAGGCCAGCACGACGACGACGGCGAGGAAGTAGAACGGTTCGGGCCGGAGGCTCCACTGCCCGGCGATAGCGCCCGTGATCCACGCCCCGACAGCGACGCCAGTGTAACCGAACGACTCGTCGATGCCGACCGCGAGGCCTCGCTGGTCGGGCCCCGCGAGGTCGATTTTCGCGTTGATCGCCATACTCCAGGTCAGGGCCTGGTTGATGCCCAGCAGAACGTTTCCGATCGTGATCCACCCCCAGCTGGGGGCGAAGATGAGAATGAGCGGCAGGGGGAGTGCCGTCGCCCACCCGGCGACGAGCACCGGCTTGCGGCCGTACTCCTCGCCCCATTTGCCAGCGTAGAGATTGAGAATCGACTTCACGATTCCAAACGAAACGACGAACGACCCGATAACCAGGAACGACTCGATGCCGAGCACCTCTTCTCCCAGAACGGGGACGACGGTTCGTTCGGATCCGATAGTTAGGCCCGTGGCGAACACCAGCAGGACGTGTAGCGAGAACTGTCCGAGGTGTTCGCGGATGCCCTGTTTGATTTCAGTTCCAGTACTCATGAGTCACTCCGCTGCGCAGTTGTTGGGGCCCAGTTCCAGTTCGGCCAGTTCGTCGGCCGGGACAGATTCCTGTCCCACGTTCGTCCGCTTGACACGCTCGAAGTTCGGCGGGTGATCCGGGATGTCGGAAGCGAGTTCGTCGATGAAGTCCTCACGGTCTCGGCCGAGATCGTCGTTCCGTTCCTTGACCTCCGCAACCGTCGCGGTCACAGGCGGTTCAGGCGAGCCGGGATCGTGCGCGGGCAACACAACTGCATCGTCCGGCCGTTTCAGCAATCGCTGGAGGCTCTCGTAGAGCGTTGCGGCGTTCTCCTCGACATCGGAGTCTTCGATTCCCGCTTCGACGCCGAGTTCGACACGCCCGACGCTCTCGTGGAAGAGCGTATCGCCTGTGATCAGCGCAGCGCCGTCGATATCGAACGAGACACTCCCCTCGCTGTGTCCCGGTGTGTGGATGACCTCGATATCGAGACTGCCGACCGTCACGGTCTGTCCATCCTCAACCGGCATCGCATCGATGGCGAGCGCGTCCTTCGGGTGGAGGGAGTAGGGAACGCCGTGTCGGTCGGCGAGTTCTGCAGCGCCCGAGACGTGGTCAGCGTGGGCGTGCGTGTCGAAGACGCCGACGAGTTCGGCGTCGTATTCATCGAGAATCGCCTCGTATTCGCCGAGGTAATGTGACGGATCGAACACGGCGGCTTCACCGTCCGAAATGAGGACGTGTGAGAGGCAGCCCTTCCCCGGCCGTGCGACCTGAATGAGCGTGCCATCGAGGTCGGCTGTCACTTCCGCGTGCCGGTGGACACGGCTCCAACCGTTCATCCCGTCCGTGAGCGTCACTGCGTCGTAGTCCAGATCTTGGAGCACTTCTGTCGCGGTCTCCGAGACGACACCGGCAGCACAGACAGTGACGATCTGTTCGTTACGGGGGAGATCTGAGAGGGCTTCCTTGGCTTGTTCAGAGCTTTCGGTTAGTTCGTCGTAGATATCGACGTTGATACTACCCGGGATGTGCCACTCTTCGAAATCCTCTTCGTGGCGAATATCGAGGACGACCGGGGCCTCGTCGCCGTTTTGTAACTGTTCGCTGAGTTCCTCCGGCGGTATCTCCTGCATCGGTATTCCTGAATAGCAGATATACTCGCATATGGGCGCTGCCGGACATGACCGGCACTGTTAATTCTGCCCAGTTCGAAGTCATTCGTGTGAGTCTGTACGAGGCCTCGATCCGGGTCAAACACGAATGTCCATACCGGGTGATTTCAGAGCGGTACCCGGACTTGACCATCCGCGAGTGGCCGCTGAGCGACTGCCAAGTACTGGAGATCACATCAGAGGCAACACCGACTGACGAGTTGCTTGACGACATCAACCAACTCGGAACCGTTCTACACGAATCGGAGGACGAGGACGGGTATCACGTCGTCACGCAGTCCTGCCTCTGTTCACTTGAGCAGTCGATCATCGACCGCTTCGAGGAACACAACTGTCTGTATCAGTCGCCGACGATCTACCGCCAGGGCTGGGAGCACTACACGGTGGTCGCGTTCGACGGTGAAGACATTCGAGACCTGCTCAGTGATCTGCGATCCGACAGGGAGATCGAGCTGCTCTCGAAAACCTCGATTTCGGAGAAACAGATCCCCCACAGTATGCTGGCCCCGGCGAATCAACTGTTCGAGAACATCACTGACCGGCAATTAGCAGCACTCCAATTAGCACTGGAAAGCGGGTACTACGAGCAACCACGGAAGACCTCACTTCGAGACCTGGCCGATCAGACGGCCGTCGCTCGTTCGACGTACGAAGAACACCTCCGGAAGGCTGAGAACAAACTCCTCACGAACGCGGGACAGTTCTTGCGCTTGGTCACCGCGACATCGACGGCTGACCCGCTGCAAGTAGAGAAGACAGGGCAGGCTGAACAGCCTGCCGACTAGTTGGTCGTCAGGTCGCCAGATAATTCGTTAGATGATCAAAACAGCAAGTTCCACATCATATGAGTGACGTTGCGAGTTTCATTCGATTCTGTGAGAGCGAGTTCGGGACAGCAGTCATGGACCGCGAAGCCACGTATGTGAAACGGCACGTCGCCGCTGACGACCAGATTCTCGACGTTGGATGCGGTATCGGTTCGCTCGAAGACCGCTTTCCCAATCACAGGATGATCGGACTGGACCGCTCGGAGGAGATGATTCAAGCGGCCCGAGAACGAGTTTCTGCACCATTCGTTCTCGGCGATGCGACCGAACTCCCCGTCGCAAACGGATCCGTAGATGCTGTCGTGTTCGTCTCGACACTCGAATTCATCTTCGATGTTGACGCGGTATTAACGGAGGCGACTCGCGTCCTCGCTTCCGATGGAACCTTGGTTACACTCGTATTGAACACACGTTCCGAGTACGTTCAATCGAATCTCCAGCGAGAAGGTTCCTACTTCCAACAGATGGTCTACCGGGACTCTGAGGAGTTGACGGAAACGATACGAGAGTACGTTGATGGAGATCGAGAGTTCTTCCTCGGTATCTCAGACGAGGACGTCTTCGAGAGTACTGATCCGACGGCTGCCGCGATCTCGGCGGTAGTCGGGACACCGTATGAGTGACCACAATATCCTTGTCTGAGTTCCGTGAAGACAGGCTATATGACTGACTCGTCCCACTCGGATTCATCTCCGCTTCTCGAATCAAAGGAATTTGAGGAATCATCTGTCTTTACGCCGGAAGCACTGCTGGAGAATGCCCGACGGCAGAAGAATCTCCCGGAACGCTCTGTTCCGGATATCTGTATCCTCGATCCGGATGGAGACATCGTGCGCCAGTTGACGGCCACCGGAGAAGCGTATAGAGACGAAGCGTGGCCCGGCTATCACACCGATCTCTACCGGTTCGAGCGAAACGGTGTGGAATTCGGTATCGTTGGGTGCGCGGTTGGGTCATCGTTCGCTGTTCTTGTTGCGGAGCAACTGGTTGCCGCCGGCTGTCGGTTTCTCGTCAGTATAACCTCGTCGGGCCAGATCGTGGTGAAGGACGATCCACCGTACTTCGTCCTTATCGAGCGTGCGCTCCGCGACGAAGGGACGAGTCATCACTACCGTTCGACGAGCCGCTATGCAACTCTTGATGAAGATCTGAGTGCTCCGGTCGCAGAGGCGTGCAAAACTGTGTCTCGACCTGTGTATACTGGGGCAACGTGGACGACGGACGCCCCGTTTCGGGAGACGGAGACTGCAATTGAACGTGCGAAGTCAGAAGAAATCCTTGCCGTAGAAATGGAGGCAGCCGCACTGTACACGTTTGCGGAGGTTCGAGACGTACCAGTCGTTTGCTTTGCGCATGTGACTAATCAGATGGGACAGACTGAGGACGATTTCGAGAAAGGGGAAGCAAATGGGAGTCAAGACGCGTTAGAAGTGATCGACGCAGCTGCTACCGCTTGGTCGTCTTTCAATTGAAAAGGGCCCGTCAGAAACACACGCCGATCCGCCTTCTGAAACAGGCCGTAAACAATAACCTCTGAGTTGAAGTGCTGAACGTCTCCTCTGTCTCTTCCAAGCTGGTTCCGGAAGGTATTCATCAAGTTTTCGTTGGGCCGTTGAAGATAGCCCGAGAGACCTCATACAGAATGCGGAAGTCGGGGTACTACGAGTTAGAGAGCCGCTGGAAGTGAATAACACTTTCACCGAGCCTACTAGTAGAAACTCGGCCGGTCGGTAGTCCGTGCGACACCACCGAACGGACAGCGACGGCGCCGCGAGTGACCCACCGTTAAGACACGTCGTTTCGAACGACGCACCCATGCCAGTCGACCCGGAGACCGCGGCCATCGCGGTCGTCTCGCTGCTGGGTGCGGGCGGGGTCGCGGCCGTCACGCGTCGCCACTACGAACCGCCGCCGCCGGAGGGCGAGGCGGAACCGCCCGAACCGGTGTTCGAGACGGTCGTGTTCTTCGCGCTGGCCGCGGGGCTGTTCGCCGGGGTCGGGTACGCCCTCGCCTGGGTCGGGCGGGAGTGGGGGACGCTCGGCCAGGCGGCGACGATTGCGCTGTCGCCGGTCGGGCTCTACTCGGCGTGGGCGACTTACACCGGCCGGGTCGCCGCCGACGCCGACCGGGCGAGCGCGCTGATGGGCGTCGTCAGCGCGACGGTGCTCGGCGTGTACCCGCCGGTCCTCCTCGCGCTCTCCGCGCTGTAGGGGGGTCAGAGGAGCGCGAGCGCCGCCGCGGCCACGTTCTGCTGGTCGGGCAACTGGTCGCCGAAGGCCACCACGACGTACAGCAGCGTGAACAGCGTCGCGTTGTAGATCCCGTGGATCAGCGACGGCACGACGATGTTGTCGGTGAGCTCGTAGGCCGCCCCGAAGACCAGCGACGGGCCGACGAGCACCGCCAGCGCGACGACGTTTCCGGCGGCCGACCCGCCGGTCAGCGCGAACCAGTGGAGGCCGGCGAAGAAGGAACTGGCGAGGAAGATGGCGGCGACCGGGCCGAGCACCTCCCGGAGCCGTCCCTGCACGACGCCCCGGAAGAGCAGTTCCTCACCGGGCCCGATGATAAGGATCGCCGCGGGGATCAGGATCAGGAGCGTCTCGGGGTTCTCCATCCCGATCTCGGCGGCCTGGTTGGTGCCGGTGTCGACCTGGAGGAGCGTGACGAGGACCGACCCCGCCAGGGCCGCGCCGATCGCGAGCACGTAGCCGCCGACGACGACGGCGACGCCGCGCAGGTCCGGCAGTTCAGCGTCGATGTCGAACGGACCCGGGACGCCCTCGAACCCGAGGATCGACCTGATCTCGGGGCCGACGACGGGACGGAGTTTCATGTACGCCAGCGCGACGCCGGCACAGCCCACGCCCTGGACGAAGACGAGACTCAGGACGAGCAGCGCGGCCGGCGAGATCTCGACGCCGAGGCCGAGAGTCAGCACGGCGGCAGCGACGGAGGCGAGTACGAACCCGAACGCCAGCCCGCCGCCGCCGAGGCCGAGGGCGGAGACGAGCGCGACTACCGTTCGAAGCGGGGACCGTTCACTCGTTGCCATTCTCACCCGTCTATACACCCGTCCGCGCCAAAAGGGATTCCCTCCTGTCGACCGGCGTCGAGCGATTGGACCGACCGCCCAGCGGCCGGAGTCCACCCGGTGTATAAGGTGATCTTACGGCTTCCCGGGCGTCGGTATCCGTTTCAGGGCAAGCTATATGTGAACGTCTCGCACACGATCGGGTACGATGGTAGAATGTGACCACTGCGGCGACGACGTGTTCCGCGCGTGGCGGCGCCGCGAGCGGACGGAGACGATGACCCACCGGACGGTAGCCTGGGTCTGTGAGGACTGCCATCCCGAACTGGGCGAGACCGGACGGACGGCCGCGACCGAGAGTCGCGCGGTCGCGGACGGGGGGAGACGGACCGAGACGTAGCGACCGCGGCCGTTCCGTCGCCGAGCGAACTCGCGAATTCCGGGACAAATCCACGAATTTCGGTCGTGATCCGGTTCTCCGGTAGCAAATTACTTGTAGGTGAAGTCGAAAGAACAGCCCGAAGCGGTCGCTGGGTGTATGAACGGGACGTTCTACGGCGTCCTCGGGGTGGGACCCGACGCCGACGAGGAAGCCATTCGCGCCGCCTACCGCGAGCGCGTCAAGGAGCACCACCCGGACGTGAGCGCCGACCCCGACGCGGCCGACCGGTTCAGACGCTTGACCGTCGCGAAGGAGACGCTGCTCGACGCGGCCGAGCGCGCCAGGTACGACCGACTCGGCCACCGCGCGTACGTCGAGGCGCACGCCGATCCGAGCCTCTGGACGACCGAGTCGTCGTCGGACGGCCCGTCCACCGACCGGTCGTCGGACCGACCGCGGGACGTTTCGGACCGCGCGGCCGACGGGTCCGCCCGGAACGAGTCGACCGGGACAGGGACCGGACGGACGACCGGGACGTGGGCCGGACGGACGGCACGGAACCGCCGGTCGTCGTCCGACCGGGCGAAGGAATCGGCGAGCCGCCGGAGTGACCCGAGCGGCGCAGGCCGGTCGCGGTCGTCGGCCGCGACGCCGTCGGATACCGACGGCCGCGCCGGTGGGCCGACGACCGGAACCGCGAGAGAGGGGTCGTCGGACCCGGGACCGGCGGACTCGGGATCCGGAGACGCCTCCCCGGGCTGGACCGGATCGAGTCACGAGGAGGCGTCGAACAGCGGTGGAGCGTCGAACGGTGCCACCGGAGTCTCGGGCGGTGGAGCGCCGAACGGCGGCGATGGAGCGCCGGGCGACGACGAGACGACCGGCAGCGCCGCGACGGCCGACGGTGCGACGGCTTCGCCGACGGCCGACGGCACGGCGTCGTCGTCGGGGTCGACGAACCGGGCGTCCGAGACCGGTGACGCGGCGGGCGGAGCACGACGACGGACCCGGCGACCGTCCGGATCGTACGCGACGACCAGTTTCTGGGGGGCCGCCGAGAACCGGTCGGGCGCGGGACGGCCGTCGGACACGGCGACGCGACGCGCCCTGATCGCGCTCCGCCGGCTCGGGCCGTGGATCCTGGTCCACGCCCTCTTCCTCTCGCTGGCGGTCGGAACCGGCTGGTACGTCTACGCGGTCGTCCTGCCGCCGGCCGAGCGGTCGGCCGCGCTGCTGTTCGTCCTGATCGGCGAGGTGGGGCTGGCGGTGGTTCTGTCGTCGTTGCACATACTCTCGCGGCTCTACCGGTAACGGGCGCTGACGGCTCCTGGCCCCGGTTCGAGCTTCAAACGCGTTTTTGTCTTTTGGGAAAGCCCATTATGATCGCCCATCTGTGCTAGGGCAATGGGTCGTCTGCTGCCGTTCAAGTCGGAGCCGACGCGGACGCCCGACGAGCCGAAGGTCCTCGACCTCGACGACGAGGCGACCGAGGAGGCGCTGTCCGCGCTCTCGTCGGACACCGCGCGGCAGATCCTGGCGTCGCTGTACGAGGAGCCGAAGACGCCGCCGGAGATCCGCGACGAGGTGGGGACCTCCCTCCAGAACGTCCACTACCACGTCGAGCGCCTGGAGGACGCCGACCTGATCCAGCCGGCCGGCGAGGGCTACTCCGAGAAGGGCACGGAGATGACCATCTACGCGCCGGCCAGCGAGGCGCTCGTGCTGTTCGCCGGCCAGGAACACGACCGCTCGCGCCTGAAGACGGCGCTGACGCGCCTGCTGGGGTCGGTCGGCCTGCTCGCGGTCGCCAGCCTCGCCGTCCGGCGGCTGTTCGGCGAGTCCGGCGGACGGGTCGGCGACTACGGCGTCTCGTTCGGGATGGGGTCGCAGTCCGGCGCCGACGGCGGCGGTGACGATGCCGGGGACGGTGGAGACGGTGGCGACGCTGCCGACGGCGGAGACGGTGGGGGTGCCGACGCGGGAGCGGACGACGGCGCGGGGGAGGCCACGACCACCGGCGACGGCGATGTCGGGGTCTTCGGCGGGGAGGAGACGGAGGCCGCCGAGGCCACCGCGAGTCCGACGCCCGGGCCGGGAACCGCGACGGAGGCCCCGTCCGCCACGCCCGCTGGCACCCCCTCGGCGACGCCCGCCGAGACCGCGTCGGCGACCCCGGCCGGTACCCCGTCACCGACGCCCGCGGGGACGCCCACGCCGGCAGCGACGCCCTCGCCCACGGCCGCGCCGACCGAGACCCAGGCCCCGACCCCCGCCCCGACCGCGACGCCCACCGCGACGGAGACGGCGACGCCCAGGCCGACCCCCACAGCGACCGACTCGCCGTCGCCGACGCCGACCGAGACGGGCATGGAGTCGGGAGGGACCACCCTCGACACCGGGACGCAGATCCCGGCCGAGACGGTCGACGGTGCCCGGCAGGTCGCCAGCGGCGGCGACTCCCTGCTGGCCGACCCGGCGGTCGCCTTCTTCCTCGGCGGGCTGTTCATGATCCTCGTCGTCACCGCCTGGTGGTACGTCCAGGGGTGATCGCGGGGGCTCCACGACCGTCGCCGCCCTCGCGACCGTCCGCCGCCCTCGCGACCGTCCGCCGCCCTCGCGACCGTCCGCCGCCCTCGCGACCGTCCGCCGCCGTTCGCCGGCCGCGATAGCAAGTCGTATGGGCCAGTCGCGGCAAGGACGCAGCATGAACGTGCGACGGGTGGACGAGCTGGGCCCCGACGAGCGGGCGGCGCTGTTCGACCGCGACGCCGGGGTCGAGGCCGTCCGTGACGACGCCCGCGAGATCGTCGACCGCGTGCGGTCGGAGGGCGACGTGGCCCTGCGGAACCTCTCGCGGGAGATCGACGGCGTCGAGGTCGGCAACATCGACGTGACCGACCGCGTCGAGCGCGCCTACGAGGAGATCGACGCGGAGACCCGCGCGGCCATCGAGGACGCGGCCGCGAACATCCGCGAGTTCCACGAGCGCCAGCTCCCCGAGGACTGGACCGAGGACTTCGACGGCCGCGAACTCGGCCGGCGCTTCCGGCCGCTCGACACGGTCGGCGTCTACGCCCCGGGCGGGACGGCCGCCTACCCCTCCAGCGTGCTGATGGGCGTGATCCCGGCGGTCGTCGCGGGCGTCGAACACGTCGCGGTCGCGACCCCGCCGGCCGAGGAGATCAACCCGGTGACGCTGGCGGCCATCGAGGTGGCCGGCGCCGACGCGGTCTACCAGGTCGGCGGCGCGCAGGCGGTCGCCGCGCTCGCCTACGGCACCGAGACGATAAACGCCGTCCAGAAGGTCGTCGGCCCCGGCAACCAGTGGGTCACCGCCGCCAAGGCCGAGGTCCGCGGCGACGTGGAGATCGACTTCCTCGCCGGCCCGAGCGAGGTGCTGGTCGTCGCCGACGGGACGGCGGATCCGTCGCTGGTCGCCGCCGACCTGGTCGCCCAGGCCGAACACGGCGAGACGAGCTCCGTCGTCGCCGTCACTGACGACGAGGACACGGCCGAGGCGGTCGCCGCGGCCGTCGACGACCACGCCGCGGGCCGCGACCGCGAGGCGACGATCCGCGCGGCACTCGACCGGGACGCGAGCGGCGTCTTCCTCGCCCGGTCGATGCCCGAGGCCGTGCTGTTCGCCGAGGAGTACGCGCCCGAGCACCTCTCGATCCAGGCCGACGACGCGGAGGCGCTGCTGGACCGCATCCCCAGCGCCGGGAGCGCCTTCCTCGGTCCCTACAGCCCGGTCGCCGCCGGCGACTACGCGACCGGCACGAACCACGTTCTCCCGACCAACGGCAAGGCGCGGGTGACCGGCGGGCTCTCCGTCGACACCTTCCTCCGGTCGACGACGGTCCAGCGCCTCTCCGAGGACGCGCTGGGCGACCTGCGCGACACCGTCACAACCCTGGCGGACGCCGAAGGGCTGGAGGCCCACGCCCACAGCGTCGACGCGCGCTTCGAGGGCGACGCGTCCGGTGAGGGCGGGGACGATACTTGCAGGGGCGGGGACGACACCGGTGGGGCCGACGACACCGCTACGGACGCCGAGCAGTCCGACGAGTAGCACGGGGTTACCGGGTCGGTAGCGGGTCGTGGCCCGCCGCGGGTCGTCAGGTCTTTCTGCGATAGCGTCGTTCGGTCGAGCATGACAGAGGACGTGCGCTATCGGCCGGCGAACGCCGGCGACGTGGCCGGGGTCCAGCGGGTCGCCGACGACGCGTGGCACACCGCCTACGACGACATCCTCGGCGCGGACGTGGTCGAGACGATGCTCGACGAGTGGTACGAGGACGACGCCATCGAGGCCGGCGTCGAACACGAGGCCCAGGACTTCTTCGTCGCCGTCGTCGACGGCGAGGTCGTCGGCTACGCCCACGCCGGCCCGCACCCGCCGCGGCGGGTCCACCAGGTCTATCGCCTGTACGTCGACCCCGACCACTGGCGCGAGGGGATCGGCCGCAACCTCGTCGCTGAGGTCGAACAGGCGCTGTACGACCGCGACGTGACCGCCTACGAGGCCGAGGTGCTGGCCGGCAACGACCGCGGCGTCGCCTTCTACGAGGCGGTCGGGTTCGAGCGCGTCGACGAGCAGGAGACCGACTTCGCGGGCACCACCGCGACCGAGTACATCTTCCAGAAGCGCCTGTAGCGCGGTCGTCGTCGCGTGACGGGTTCCCGCGGGATTCGGGCGAGGCGTCACGGCCGACGGCGGGCGGTCGCCGTCAGGGTTAACACGTTCGGGGCGAAACTCAAGCGTATGAGTTCCACGACGGAGCCCGATCCAGACCCGGACCGGCAGGGCATCGAAGTCACGGAGGCGGCCGCCGAGGAGGCTGTCTCGCTCCTCGAGGACGAGGACATGGACACCGACGTGGCGGGGCTGCGCCTGTTCGTCCAGCAGGGCGGCTGCGCGGGGCTGTCCTACGGGATGCGCTTCGAGTTCGAGCCCGAGGACGACGACACCGTCCACGAACACCACGGGCTGCGCGTGTTCGTCGACCCGGCGAGCATCGACTACGTGGAGGGCTCGGTGCTCGACTTCGAGGGCGGGCTCCAGGGCGAGGGGTTCCACGTCCGGAACCCCAACGTCGTCAGCGAGTGCGGCTGCGGCGAGAGTTTCCGCACCTAGTCTTCGAGTTCGAACGCCACCTCGACCTCGGCCTGGTACTCCCGGCCCTCGACGCTGGCGACCTCGACGCCCATCTCGTCGACCTCGACCCACTTGACGTTCTGCAGGGTCTCCTCCGCGCGGTCGACCGCGTCGTCGACCGCCTCGTCGAAGCTCTCGCTGCTCGTCCCGATCAGTGTGATCTTCTTGAACACCATTTTTGAGTTGCAACACTGTTGTCACAGAAATTGAGGACTGTGACCCAGTGCTACACTGTTCTATTACAGCAGGAAATCGTGTAAGTGTACCGGGGGCGAGAATTCAATCCAACATTTCTAAGACCGTCTCGAAATCAGAAGGAATGGGAAGCTCGTCCTTGTCGTCGGTCTGGATGACGTTCACTTCATACTGGTGCAAAATAATACGAGTGGCTTCCTTCACGTGAGAACAAGCTTTTTCCTCAGTCAAATCCTCTCCAGTACCGGGTTTTTGAAATTCAGAACACGAACAACGAGCATCAACTACTGTTCCTCCGTCGATATACAAGACCACGAAGAATTCACTATCTGCTCGGAAGAATTCCTGCCGGTCATATGGTTTTAGCGTACCCCAAAAATCAAACTCCTCAAGCTCTGAATCCGTCAAATCTTCTTCTGGAATAAATCCCTCAGAGTCATCTGAACCAAACAATCCAAACACGGCTATATCTCCTCCACTTCAAATTCAATTTCAGATTGATAGCGACTATAATACGAGATTAGGGCCGCAACTTCGTGTTCGCAGCAGGAGGTGACTGTTTCTCCAAGTCTTGTTGAATCTGGAATCATAGGATGGGATTCCGAACGAACGAATTCTGTTCCACTATAATCGCAATCACAAGAAGACTCCACCACATGACCACCTTTGACCACCAGTTGTACATGAAATGGACCCACACTGAATAATCGATTTACTTCATCATCATCAAGACCTTCAATATCGTCAGTCCTACGCATTCTGGAACCCCCAACCTCCGCAGCGAGGACACTTAGAACGCCCTTTTAGGTCTTCGGGACGTTGGTCGAGACAGTCAAGACACAATCCTGTTCCACAATCTATGCAAGTTTTAGCGACAACGTTCTTGTGTTTTTGACATTGTTCGCACATCTGTAGTAAAAAATACGGCGTGTATTATTGATTAACCTAGTATCATACTAGAAACACTTTTGGCATGGAATTAATATTATTTATATATGCAAGAGAAAACAGATTCAAAGAATTGGGTTGAGTGCCCTGTTTGTAATGAGAGAATCTACATTTCAAAACAGAATGAGATGGACGCTTATCGTCATGACCAGAACTGTTCCTACTCAATTCTGAACCAAGACACGAAATAACATTCTGAATGGACCTCCGACCAACTTAGCCGCCTTTCTGTCCTGAATTGGTGATGGTATAACGGTGATGTCATTATCTCCACAAAAACGACCTGATTGTGTGTTGAGTTCTACCGTGGTATCTCTTCCATATATATTATAACTTCTTTGAGGGGGGTACTCCCCAGACTGTTCGCTCTACCACCCCCCTCTGAGAAGTTATATAGAAAAAATACACACAATATCCAATAGATAGAGCTTGTTTTTAACTATGGGTTGAAAATACAGCATCACCTTCGGATTATTCTTAAAATGGGGAAACCTTTATAGTATTAATAAACAATATATCTATTGTAAAGTAATATGACAACTACTACAAACATAACAGATGAGACAAAGGAAGTATTGGAAGAAATGCAGCGTGAACTTCCAGGGAACCCAAGCAAGACAAGTCTCCTAGAAGAAGCAGTAGAACAGTACGAGGAACAAGTCTCTCACGTCTACGGAGGAAATTAAAATGGTGATTGAATTATGTCTACTACACTTAACAATACAGAGTCTGACACTATAAATGTATCGGAAGAATCGGACCTATCGGAATACTGGCTAGATATTAAGGATGAATTCGGAGGAGATATTCTCCCAACACAAGAAGCCGAACTAATTGAATCCTTCATCAGTGAAATTGTTCAGCTTGAATTAGCTGGTGAATCCGTACGTAACAAGGATGGTTGGTTTGAGACAGTTGCTCAGAATACTACCTCGAACAAGACTTCGATAAAAAACACGTACGATAGTATCAAGACCGAATTAGAGAAAGAACAAGGAGATGAGAAGGAACACAGTTACGAACTTGATAAGATAGTCGAACAACACGTCTCTCAACTTGTTGTCCTGAAGTCCTCAGATTCAAACCATGATACTACGTATCAATGGTATTTTGATGACGAATTCTCTACTGACGTAGTTGAGACAAAACAGGAATGGAAGAACCCTGGGAATTTCAAAGAAATTCTATTCAGTGCGCTGGATGTGATGGTATACGGTCCTTCCTTCCAAGACAAGGAGTGGCCGGATTACATCAAGAGATGGGTCATTCAGAACCAGAAAGTTGAACAAACCACTGGAACCCGGACCATTGCAATACAGGATTTAAAAAATCAAGTTTCTAAGACTGTAGCGTACACACACGAAGAAGCAGCAGCAAGAAATGGTGTTCTATACGTTGAGGATGAAGAATTTGATGCGATTCAGGTCCCGAATGAACTGACGAATACAGTTTGTGATGAGCACAACATCACCCCTCAAGCACTCCATGCTGAACTTCGTTCAACGGGATATTTAGAGAGGAAAGCTCGGCAAGAAGAAATTGATGGCGTTACTATGAGGTGGTGGCAACTTACCACTGATTTTGTCTCTGAGATAGAGATTGATGAAGTTCCGCCAGGACTCATTTCTTCAGAGACCGTCGATATGGCGGGTGATTCTGATGAGTGAAATAGACCTTGAAGACGTAGAAATCAAAGGCCCTCCTGTTACAGAATCATGCAAGTTGGAAGGTGTTCCTGGTGGTGGAAAAACCACCTCAGGAGCCGCCAGAGTTGGTAAATTGGTAAAAGAACACGAGTATGGAGTAGATGATGTTTGCTGGGTGACTTACCGGAAGTCACTCGCCCAAGATATACTAGACCGGTTGTATGACTGGGGTATTCTGGAAGACTGGGATATGGAACAGACTTGGACTGGTCGAACAAAGTACATTGGAACAGTCCACGCAATAGCTAATCGTCTGATTGATACACGAAATATGGACGTAGCTGGGTATTCTGATTACAGGGACTTCTGCAAATCTCAGTATGGTGTCCAGTACTCTGGTGACCCTACAAATTCTCAGTCACACGGAAAGGGGCAGTTGTTGATTGATATACTGAAATGGCTTCGAAATAACCGAATCTCAGCACACAGAGCAAAAGAGTGTCCTAAATATAGTGATTTAGTCTCGGTCTGGCCTAGCCACCCCCGAATTTCTGAAGTAGATGATGCATGGGAAGAGTACAAAGAGGAACAGAAACTCTACGATTTCCATGAGATGCTAGAAATCGTAGTAAAGGAAAAGAGAACTCCCGACTGCGATATTGTAGTTATTGACGAATATCACGATGCATTTCCACTCTTGGACGAAGTGGCTCAGTTATGGATTGATAATGCAGAAATTGCTATTGTACTGGGTGACTCACTCCAAGTAGTCAATAAGCACGAAGGGGCTACACCAGAGTTTTTTGAGCGGGTAGACCTCCAGCACGTTCCACTGAATACGACGTATAGAGTCCCTCAGACACATTGGAATCTGGCAACCTCAGTTCTATCAAAACAGCACGTTCCCCCATCTGATGTTACAATTGAATCAGAGTCAGATGGTTATGTGTTTGAAGTTTGTTCACCTACGTATTCAAAAGACAGTTTTAGCGGTGATTGGGATGCTCCAGTAGAGAAGAAGGCCTCAGTAGACACTCTGATAAACCAATTTGACGAAGGGACAAATCTAATCCTGACTAGGACACGAGACCAAGCAACAGCACTTGGCCGGTCGCTACAGAAGGCTGGTATCTTCTTCAAATCTCAGCAAGGGGCTGGTGGTTGGAATCAGTCAGACAAGCGTGTGGACCTATATAATTCAATTTGTAAAATTAATGGGGTTAAAATAGAAGAACGGGGTTGGAATGAGAATGTCCTCTCTTGGAATTCATGGGCTGACAGAGACGAAAGTCCAGATAACGTTACTCTCTCTCCAGGTGAAGCTCGTCGTTTACTTGAAGCCACTAAAATTGAATATACACAGTTCGACTCACGAGAAGACAAGGAAGACATACAATCATGGATTCGGACTGAGGAACAGAATATTGATTTAGAACATTTTGCTGGATTTGTTACTGACGAGTGGTTCAAGATATTTCCAAACGCTGGCCGTGCAGTTGATTCTCTGACTGGTATTCAGAGTCAATACAAGGATGTGATTCGTGCAGCACTTCGGAAAAACAACTGTGAAACGATAGATATTGATGAGATTAAAACTCAACTCCTCACAATCCACGGAAGCAAGGGATATGAAGCAGATAACGTGATTCTGTACGATGGAATTACGTCACGAATTCAAGAATCAATTTCACGAGATTACGAGATGCGACAAAATGAAGCTCGGACATGGTATGTAGCACTCACTCGTGCAAGTGAGAATCTGGTTATAGTAAGAGATGCGTTTGATTTCCTTGATTCATACCTACCAGCACATCTTGCTAGTGAGCATAGAAAACCGCTCTTAGCGGGTGATGGACAATGAGCGAAATTGATTGGGTATCTGTCCGTGACAGAGCAAAAGAAATCACTGAAGATGTTCTGTCTCCTCTCTCTTACGAGGAGCTAGCCACAGCGCTGGAAGATACACACGATGACGTAGGGCTTGCTGGCGGCTACATAGAAAGCGCTGAAGGTACTATATTACGGAAAAAAGACGATGGGTATAGTTTCAATCCTACTGCGATAGAAGTGCAGCAGAACGCAACTGACGAGGATAAAGCTGACTCTGACAGTGGTGAAGAAGTCGTTGGTGAGCTGTCCGAAGTTGTGGAATCGTCTCGTGTTGTCTATCCAGATGAGCTAAAGGAACGTGAGAATTGGCTGTGTCGAACATGGGATGATAAGGTACCGTTAGCGCCCTGGAGAAGCTTGGAATACAATGCAACATGGGGTGATGTGGAACTATGGTCTACGTTCAATGAAGCCAAATCATGGGCTGATAAGGACAAGACAACTTTCCAGGCACTGGGTAGTGATGTAGACCGTCTGGGTTTGTGTTTTATTCTGAACGATGAAGATGGAATTCCAAACGGGCGTGAACAACTATCACTTATTGACCTTGACGACGTTCGAAAATCGGAAACTGGTGAAGTACATCCTGTAGCACTGGAAGTATTAGAACGCTGTAACAGCTACGCGGAATTGTCCCAAAGTGGAGAAGGAATACACATCATAGTAGAAGGGTCGCTGCCAGACCATCTGGGAGAATTTAAGAAGGAAATTGATGATGAAATATGGGTAGGAGATGAACTACCTAAAATTGAGATATACGACCACTCACACGTGATAGCAATGGTGGCAGACCTCGTTGACGGGTGTCCAAACCGTGTTGCTGATGGACAAGAAAACATAGATTGGATACTCGAAGAGTACGGTGATGATGAACATCAGGATACTCGTTCTTCTGGTTCAATCCTAGATGAAAAACATAAGAAAGTCAAAACCAGTTCATCTGGAGACTACAGTGTATATTGGCAGATTTCAGCTAGAGATGTTCTACGCTGTGGTTCATTCCCGTCTGTGAAGTCAGATAGGGAGAAGAACGGAGAAATTTGGGGAGGTCATCCAGTACACGACTCAAGTTCTTCTGGGAAGGACAAGAAGAATTTCCATGCTGATACTGATTGGTATTGTTTCCGTTGTGATACAGGAGGTCACGGTCTTGAACTCCTTGCTGTAGAAGAGTTTGGTAGTGGTAGTACTGCATGTGATGTTGTTGGAGATGAGAAAACGCACAATCTCCCCGACCTCTCTGATAGAGAATTCTTGGAGCTTTGTCTCCTTGCACGAGACAAATATAGTCTTGTCTCAGAGGATACAAGCCCGCCAGCAAGAGCGATTTCTGAAGTGATTGAAGTAGCAGACCTCCCTGATGAAGAGTACAGTCTAGCGTATACTGTATATGAGAATATGAGTATCGACGATATTTGAAGGATTTATAGATTAATTCTCGTACCGCTCGTTTTTGTATACTGCAAAACTGGCGTCGAGGTCGTCTTTGTCCATCGCTTCCCGTTCTACAGTCTCCATTATCTCTAATACATTGAAGTGGTCTGCGAGAATTTGTTGGAAAACTTTTATCCACATTCGTAGTAGTCCAACAATTTCCAAGAGATGATTTTGTTTCTGCCGGAGGTTTCGGAGTTGCTCTCTTTGAGCTTGGTATTTATTTTCTAGTGTCTCGATTCTTTCAGTGAGATTCTGGAACTCTGATTTGGAGAGAATGATTTCATCGTTCCCCTGGTCCTCAGTTTCCAGAAGTTCTTTTCCAAACTCTCCTTGCTCAATTGCTGTTCTCCCAGAATCTGTGAGTACTGCTACTCGCCGGTTTCTCCCGTCATACCGCTTTTCAATAAGTCCATCTTTCGCTAACCGTGGAAACCAGTAGTCTATCTGATTGCGTGAGAATCCAGTTTCTAAACGAATCTCTGTGACGTTGGCTCGGTCTCCATTCCGGACGATTGCTTCGAGGAATTCTTTCTTCCTTTTCTTTGTCACACCCATGGTTAAATATAATAATATTAACACTAAAGGACTTACCCCGGTTCCACCCACTTGAAGTGGCACTGATTTTCAGTGGGAAACCAGTAGGGGGAAGTGGGGGAGATGGGGCTTGCCGACAAACCCGCATGCGGGTACCCGTTCTAGCGCGGAAAAAATATTTAATATTTGGTATAATATGTTAGGATATGGGTGAAAAGTATGATATTGAGCTACTGCATATCGGGTTCTCTTGGTCAGCCATAGAGAAAAATAGAATCATAGCAGCAAGTGGTGAGACCCGAAGAGAGGCACATAAAAATCTGATACAAAAACTATATTCAGATGATTCTGGTGATGGAGATGGGACTTGACCGGAAGGTCATCGTAGAGTGCGAATGTGGTGAGATGGTTGAGACCGCTATTGACTACATCGCGGATTGCCCCGGTTGCAACCGCTCCTATGTGGTTAGCATCAAGTCCTGTTAGTTCAATTCTGAATCTCTGCTCAAACAGAGAACTCCTCATCATCTCGACCGACGGGGACGTGCTTGTACTCACAGGAGCAAAGATATCCACCATCGTCTTGCTCTCGAAGTATGATATTGTGAGAGATACTGCCGGTTTCAGGGCATCTATAGTGGAGTTTTTGGAGATTCCAGTGATGCCCTAGCGGATACCACGGGTCTTGGCCCTTGACCTCGTTGTAGTGTTCTGAGCAGAGCTTCCATTCATCGTGTGGATGGCCTCGCTTGCTTGCAATTCCTCGTGCGGCGAGATACTCACATCCGTCCGCTTGACAGACTGGGTGGATGGGAACTACCCCCACCCTTTCTTCTGAAGTGGGTCCATCTGTAGTTCCGACGATGGTCTCAGAGACCTCGTACAAGCAATCATCACACAACTCAACTGTCTCGTCATCAACGAGTCCCAGATACTCCCCAGCTGGAGTTCCCGACTCCACGAGCACGTTGTCATCCATAGTCCCACACCAGACACACCCGTTGATGTCTGTGGATTCCGACACCTGGTCTGCACATCGATACTTAGAGTATCGAGTGCCACCAGTTTCGACGACGACGCCCAAGTGCTCCAAAGCATGAAGCGTTTTGGCAGCTTCATGTTCACTGATTCCAGCGAATTCAGCGAGAACGCATTTTGTGAATTCACCGTCGAAATGAAAGAGTGCGGTTGTCACTCGCTCTACTGCGCTCAACTGTCGGAAGTAGTCATGATTCATCATAATATCTCACTTTAAGTACCCGTCCGGGAATCGAACCCAGTAGAACCCACCGAGGGACGAGCAGATTTCGCGACCGATGTTGAGAGAATCCAGTCCAAGACAGACGATACTACTCTGGGTGTGGGAGCGAACAGTCCCTTTACAGCTGTTCGTCTTCCCAACACTCTCGACTCTCTCGATAGTGTTCACTGAAACTCTCAACGGACTCACGACAACACGGGCAGGTTCCACTCAGCTTTTCTTTGAGACGCCGCAGTCCGTCATCAGTAGACCGTGGCTCAGCACCGATGACATTCTCGCTCATATAGATAGTGGTTCCTTCTGAGGACTGCATGTTTCCTGGTCCATCGTACGTCGCCATCACCGAAACCGGTAGTGTGAGTGGGTCCTCCCTACCGACATCGACTATTGCTTTCTTCCCGTCCGCAAACTCGTCGAGATACTGCTCGAACGATTCAGCATCTCCGGTATGTACTTTTATTAGCAAGTCTGACGCATTGGTCGCGGTTGAGAAGTGATGGATGTGAATCTCAGCAATATTCTCAAATCTCTGCTGTAACTGTTCAATTATCTCTTCAACTCTAGTTTTTTCACTTATTTCCTTCATTGCAATTATCACATGGGTATATGTATATTTAAATTCTTTTCTGTTTTAATATGATGATTTAAAATTGGTTAATATCATGGAATATTTCTTCGCTTCCAGTGTCTTATGCGCGTGGTCCGTGAGAGAAACCAGTGATAGAGAATCCCTCCTCAGTTTCCGGTCGAAGAACACAACCCAACGAATTCGCTCAGCTCATATTCGAACTCTCGGCAAAGGTGTAATATCGCGCTCTCCAACGAGATATCTGGTTGGTGTTTGGAGCTCCCTCCGTATTCGCCAATCGCCTCTCCGCTCTTGATTTCGGTTTCTGGGAGTTGTTCTCCATCCCACTGATTTATTGGAACATGGAACGACCAGCTACCAATATAGAAACAATAGTGCTGGATTCCTTCTATATTGTGGCACTCAATTCTGTCATAATGGCCAAGAGTATACAGTTGTTTGAGTACGTCTCGTTTGAGAGAATACAACAGGTCTTTTTTCCATTTGTTCTCTCTCACTGTTTTTGTTTCTTGGCGATGATAGGCGTCTTCTGCTTTCGCATCGTAGTTCTTAGCGTAGTCATTCACTCTAGATAGCGCCTCACACGTGCGTTCAATATTTTTTGATTCAGTCATAATTTATATTCTTCAGTTCAGATAATCCCATCCCGCAAAGTACGAGCGATGGCCGTAGCTCACGTTCTCCTCCTCTAGATACTCATTTGGGTTGAATCCAAATTCGTTGTTGAGGTAGAGTAACGCAGCTTTGAGTGACATATCTGTGTGGCTCTCTGTCCCTTTCGAGAAATTCTCTATCGACTTTGAACAGGAAATCTCTCTCTTCGCAGGGTGGCTCCCAGACCAGTCATCGACAGGCGCATGGAACGACCACTGCTCTATGTTGAAGCAGTAGTACTCTCGGCCATTGATATCATGTAGCTCGATTCGGTCGTGATATTCAAAGTCATAGAGCCGTTTGAGGACCTTCGTCTTGAGTGAATAGAGCGCTTTCTTTTTTATACTATTTAAACGAGCAGTAGCTTTTTTCCCTCGTCGATAATTCTCATCTGCTAATTCTGCGTACTTCTTCGCGTGCTTGTTGATTTTGTGCAATGACTCACACGTCTTCTCGATATCGGATGGCTGTTTCATAGATTCACCAGATGCTCAAACCGGGAATCGAACCCGGACAAGCCCACCAGGGCTAAGCTGATGGTCAGACGACTACCAACAACCTACGTCTCGACAATGCTCTCGGCTTTTACACCACCGAGGTCAAGAGCGTCTTCGGCGAGGTCGTCATGTTCCGAATTGAGAGCTACACTAGCTGCATACCCCATCGCTTTCGAAAACTCTCTTTCTAACCCGGCGGTCTCGACTTGTCGGCTCGCCTCTGCGAGATAGGAGCGGGCAGCGCGTAATTGCGGTTGGAGGTCATCATCATCATCCACGCGGTCTTCAAGTTGTGTCACTACCTGCAAGCCCGACCGCAATTTCTCGAAGTTCCTGCTATCTGATTTACTGGAATTCATGATGTTCACCTCGGAGACTGCCGTGTGATTGGTTCTCTATCTCTGCTATTTCACCTATCAAGTCAGCGCTCAATAGTTTATTCATTTTAACCTCCATATTTCTGTTATTTTTGGCGTGTATTAAAAATTCCGAATTTTAGAGTTGGAAAATTATATTCACTCAAATCTCAGCTATATTTCGAACGTATTGATGAAAATTCCGCTGGAGTCTTGGCTTTAGAACCTTGTTTGAAACCGCATAGTATAGAGAAGTGGAATTATGGTGATGGGCTAAGTGTTACGTTATACCCCTGAAATTTTGTCCTTTTCACCCCTGATGCCCATGATTATGTTGAGAGAGGAGCGAAGAACATGAGATATACAATCGCAGTATAACCAGTCAATAGTGCGATGGAGCGTTTGTTCGTCGTGATGAATTGGTCGAACCGTAGCGTTCCGAATGCAATGTAGCTGAATCCGACGATATGCTTTACGACACGCATTGTGATGAGTGCCAATACTAGTGACCCAAATGTACCCAAAACCAGTGATAACCCCCATGCTATGCCTACGAAAACGGGTAGCACGACGACCAACGAAAGAACGAGCGTCCCAGTGATACCCCAGTTCCGGGTACCACTCTTCAGCTCTTGTACCTCCTGGACAAACTCGGCCAGTTCCTCAATGTATTTGTCTTGTCTATCTGGAATCGCACCTTGCAGGACGTAGTAGCCGACCTCCATGTACATTCGACCCAGAATCGTAATTCCGAGTAGTCGGAATAGTGCGCCCACAGATTCAAACTGTCCAATTACATCTTCAATCGAATTTAGCTCTCCCGTCTCTTCTACTGCTTTTCGGTAGCGAAGATAGAACAATGAGCCCCAGCCGAGTTGATAGGTATGGAAGACAAATTCCACAAAGACGATGAACGCTAGTGTCCCAATCACCGCCAGCAGAGTCGTTATGTTCACAACTGTGAGCGAGACTAACGGCGAGAGTTTCGTAGCGCCATACTGAACAATTTGTATCACACCGATGATTGCGCAGAGCTCGACGGGGCGGACAGTCTGCTGTAGAAAGCGGTTCTCATCCGCAAAACGTCCTGTGAATGTGAGCCATCGGAGAAACGCCATAATGACAAGGCTCACGACCGCGACGATGATGACTGCACCCCGAGTCCCTCCAGGTGCCGTCAAGATGACTAATGTCGTAAGCAGTGGAGCGAATCCAAATTCAAACCGGAGTTGTTGCTTTAGAGAGCGCTGAAAGATGATTTCGGACAAATAGTTAGGGTCATTCTCAGCCATTCTTAGTCACCTGGTACGACTTCATCAGTTCAGCAATTTGTTACAGATGGACGGAAACCACTCCGCAGGTGTACTTGTACTGGTAGAGTTCAGGGAAATCTTCTGGTACTGAACCCCAGATATGGACGAGGCCGTCCGTACCGAATGGTATTTTCCGAGCCATGAGAGCAATCTCTCTCGTCACCCAGAGATGAATTTCTTGTGAGAGTGTACGAACTACTCAGGATGCACGACCTCTTGACATTCGGGGCACTCAGCCCAGAGGGCAGGTCGCCCATCGGCGGTCTCGTACTCGATAAGTACGCTGTAAGTGGCGATTTCGGTCCCGCAGTCCGGACACTGTCCGAGCGTCGGCGAGTCGTTGGTGGTTGTGGACATGGGTGATATTCGGGGTTGTCCTGGGGCGTGTGTAGCGTTGAGAGTCGGTCAGACTCTCTGCATGTGAATGTGTCCCGTAGTGGCTAAAAGGTCCGCTAACCGGAGTGAAAGTGGTTTAATTTCAAGGCGTAGCCGCCAAGAGAGCGCTCTCAGACGACAGAGTGGCAGGACGAATCGAAGAATCGTCCACATTGTCAGTATTGGGACTGAGCTACCCCTTTCGGTTTCTGTCGCTGCATTAAATGGCGAGGTCGAAGAGTGAAATGTAAGAACAGTGGAGAGCTGCAGACAGGAGCCAACAAGGGAGAGCGTCAGGTCAGCCAAACACTGTCCATCTATGAATTTACTGCTTCAATTTTTGTCACATCTTCGAGGTTAATATCGTAGACCTGTTCAAGAATTTTCTCAGTCATTCTGACCGCTGTACCCGGCGACCAGTCGGGGTCTCTGGCTGTCATCCAGCTCGGACCTTCAGTCTCAAACTTCAAGCCTTCTGAGTCAATGATTTGCTGGAATGCTGCTTTCCGTTCACCATTCAAGTTTACAGCATTGAATGCACCTCTGGAGAACTGGAAGTGATGGCCTGTTACACCATCAAATGGAAAATAGAGGTTGATATGGGAGGCTACAGTACCCTCATGTTGGTTGGAACTATACTGCCGGTCGTATATATTGAGCAGTTCTTGCTTGCTGTCTTCCTCGGTTTCATCGTCTGACATACGCATCATTATTTTTTCTGCATCTTCATAATAGTAACCTGTATAGATTTACAATGTCTTATTTTATGCAGATATTCTCAAGATATGGGTTCTCTATAAAGCCGAATATCGACTAGAATTGAGCAAATTCGAATTAGTCATTTACTCTCAATCTCTCTCATTTCCGATTGGCACGGTGCAATTCGCATAACCATCTATCAAACAAAAAATACGATTTGATGTGGATGGCCATTATAGAACAGATTGCCCGCCTTGTGAGGAATTCACGTACACTCGAAATTCCATTATAAGATGTTCGTAAAAAAAGGAATAGTGCAGCGGGTGATATTAGATACCTGCTATTGGATAGCTCTGACAGAGAACCCAAAGAAGCGTGTGGAATTTGAGCGACTCGCTTCTCGGGAGGACATCGAAGTTTGGTTCAGCTACGAAAATTTCATTGATTTAGTCTAGGCGACTGAGCAAGACGAGATGTCTGAGATTATTGCCTCAATTGTTGATGTGTATATCCCTGCAATGGACTACGAGGGTGATGACTACGTGACTACGGACAACCCACTTGCCTCATTCCAGAGGAGATGGTTAGACAACATACCGCAGCAGAAATGGTCGATTTTGACGAAATGAGAACGCTTCGCTACATATTCTGGATATCGGACTGGATTGCAGAAGCACATTACGAAGAGATGGTTCAGACCGCCAGGGGAATTAATGATGAGTTTGGCTTCAATACCACGTTAGCTGCAACTTTTCTAGATGAGATAGAGGAAGACGGTGACCAAGCGTTTCTCCATGAGCACGAGTACCATCGATATTAGTTAGTATCTGGGCTTATTTTAGATGAGTAGTTCCAATGGCCGTCATCATCTATGTGACCTCGGATGGAGGAGAATTCAAAATTGATGAGCTGTCCCAACGCCTCCTAGTCCATTTCGCTATTAGAGGAGAAACCAGTTTAGAAGATTCTGTCGGACCAGTTGGTGCAGAAAGCCAAGGGGAAGTGATAGATAGAATTGAAAGCTATCTGGGACCAGACGCTGCAGGATTCGTTGAAATCACCAGCAGAAGTCAGACATTCGATGGTGGGACTATTGATTATTATGGGCTGACAGACAGCGGTGAAGATTTTATCCACAACCACATTGATGACCTCGCTGTCCCGGCTGATTTGAGAGATTTGAGTCAACGCGTCAGTAAACTTGAGACAGAACTCTTGAACCGAACACTCGCGGACGAACTCCGGGATAAAATTGATGACCTTGAATACGAAGTAGATAGTCGTATTTCAGACCTTGAAGACCGTCTCGAAGACTTGGAGTCCCGATAGGATTAACCAAGTTACGACTATACGGTGTTTGGTATGATAGTTCATAAAATAGAAATGTTTGTCGCTGATTCAGTAGCGGTCTATGCTTGATTGTGATTGGAGCTGTGAGGTAGCATCTTGCTCAGTTTCTGCCCATTTACCCAGCCCCTCAACCAGTTCGTCGCTAACTCTTACTTTTGCAGCACCTGATGACGATTCAGGGCCCCACAGACCGAACACTCGCTTACCCTCCTGATACTCTTCGTATTCCTCTGAAAGGAGGTATACCCACCCAATTTCGTCATGCGATTTCTCATCTCTCCCACAGATGAGGGCAGTATCTGGGTAACCGACCGGTTTTACAGCGATTTCATAGTTGTGGGTTCGCGGAGGATGGTCTTGACAACGAACGATAGCCATGTGTACACTCTATGTAAAAGGCAGCATGAAAGTTCTGCTAAGATTTAGAGTATTCGGTTACCCACTCACGAATCTCTTTCTTTGCTTCGTCCAGCCTTGGGATTGGAGAGTCCAGTGTAAGTCTACGTGCCTCAGTTGTTGCATAGGTAGCGACGAGCGGGTCGTTTGTGATTTCCAGTCCCGCCTGTACTATTGGTCTATTTCCATCGTAGGCCCCAATAACACGAACAATGTCCTCTTCGGAAACTCCTTCTAACTCCGTGGTAAGTTCCTCCACCAAATATTCGAACAACTCTTGGTGCGGGAGTGGTATCACAACTGAAGGGTACCATTCGAGTACTTCGGGGTCAAATGAGACTAGCACTTCGTCATCGTCGGTATATAACGCCTGAACGGTGTCTACTGGAGGATTGGTTGCGACAGGTACATTTGATTCCTCAGGGAAACTCAGTCGGTAGAGTTTCTGGTATGGGGCGTCCTCATCCTCAGTCAGTTGACGGTCAAGCATCTCAAATTTCCACCCCTTGTTTCGAAGCACCTGACTCTGCGTAAATAGCCGCTTCACCACGTCAGGATTAACCAGTGGTTCGAACGGACGGTCGGGGTATCCGATACTACCAATGTCTGGATGTGAAGCTGTCCACCCATCGAGCTTTGCTTTCTCAATGATATCCGCGGGCTGAACCTCGTCGAGATTCTGTGCTAAACCAACTTGCTTCGATTTTTCTTCCGCCTGTGCTGACTCAGCTTCCGCAACTTCGGCAATGTCCTCTCCCGACCTCGTTGATTCGCCCATCGCTACGTTCTGTACGTCGCCCTCTAGTCCCTCCAGAATCGGCCTGAGTGGACCTACTGCCTGTTCAAAGAGGTTGATTCGCTCACCCAGACGTTCGTAGATGTCCTCCTCAACGGTTTCGTCATAAACGTAGTTCCAGACGAGCACTTCCTCATTCTTCTGACCGATGCGGTCGATGCGGCCAATCCGCTGTTCTACTTTCATCGGGTTCCACGGGAGGTCGTAGTTAATCAGAGCATCACACGTCTGGAGGTTCAGCCCTTCACTAGCCGAATCCGTGCAGACGAGAATAGAAAGGTCACCGTCAGGGTCGGTGAACTCCCGTTTGACTCGCTCCTTGCTCACACCGTTCCACTCGCCCTTGCCCGAGTCATAGATTTCTCCACCTCGTCCAGAGTAAGTCCCAACGTCATGGTGGCTGAGGGAGACCTTCTCTTTGATGGCATCGAGCGTATCCGAATACTGCGTGAAGATGATGACTGTATCCCGAGCTCGTGCGCTGAGCTCGTTGAGGTCTTGCATCAGTTGTTCCAGTTTCGGGTCCTCCGGAACGTCGTAGAGTTGAGCGATAAAATTCTCTAGCTCGTTGAGTTCGTACTTACGGACACGTTCACCAGCAGAACCGCTCGCACCAATTTCGTCAACGGTCATGCCGTACTCACGCTGGAGCACTTCCTCGCGGTCGGCAATCGCTCCGGTCGTCAGGTCGCTATCGGAAACATCGGATACATCTCGAAGGTCAGAACTCAGATTCTGACGACGACGCTGCAACGATTGTTCGACAGCGTGGAGGCTGGAGGTCAGTCGCTGTCGATACGTCGTCATCACGAACCCGATAGCTGTCTTCTCCTTGCCTTCCAAGAGCTTCTTGGACTGGTCGTAGACGTTACTGATGTACGTTTCTACGCGGTCGTAAAGCGGGCGAGCGTCCCCAAGTTCGACAGACCGAGTTTCGATGTCCCGTCGTGGGATGTTCTCGTTGAGGAGATTCGCCTGTTGGCACATTCGCAACGTTTGTCGGGTATTCCGAAATACGCGGGACTTCACGGGAGTCGTCTCTTCACCGAGGTCGAGGAGGAACCGAAGGCTCTCCACCGAGAGATTCGAGAACTTGTCCTCCCAGTCGCGGGTTCCGAGTCGTCCAGTCCCGAGCACACGGTTGAGCCGACGACGCTCACCGAGAGAGAAATCACTGTCATCCACCTGTTCTTCGACCCGCTTTGCGACATCCTCGTGCGTTTGAACGAAGGACTGTATCATCCCCGCCCAGGTTCGGAGATGGGTCATTCCTTCATAGTCTTCATAACTCCACTTCGAGGCGATATCAGGGAGAACCTCCTCGACAGTTCTTGACTCGTCAGCCTCGATTTCATCGAGTGTCTCGGTGAGCTTCTGCTGGACCTCGAAGTAGGTATCAAATGCCTCTCTGTCGTTCCACCCATCGGGCAGGTCACACAGCCGTAGCAAATCGAACAGCTCGGTGATTTCGAGCTGCATCGGTGTCGCTGTCAGGACGTACGTGCAGGCGGTGTCATCCTGGAGGTCGGTGAGCAGGTTGTATAGGTTCGTCCCCTCACGACCGTGATGCGCTTCGTCAACGAGCGTGAGGTCCCATTCGAAGCGGTCGTCAGGTGCATCTCTTGGATGTTCCTTCTCCCAGTGAGTTGTCGGGGAGAACATCCCCATATTCTGGGTCCGCCGAGCCGTATGCCATGAGGCGAGGACGACCGTCGGTTCGTCACGGTCGGAGACGAATTCACCGATGTGTGAGTCTTCCCATCTGTCGAGGGTCTCGTAGTCGGAGAGTGAGTGTTCGATACCGTATGCGTCACGCAGGACTCGCTGAGCACCGCTGTACTCGTAGGAGTAAGCGTTGACGTTGAATTTCTCCAGAAGTTCTTCTTGCCACTGTGGCTGGACCGTAGCCGGAACTAGCAGAAGAGCATCGCTCACTTCTCCAATCGTGAGGAGTCGAGAGATAGTGAGCCCAGCTTCGATGGTCTTACCCAGTCCGACCTCATCGCAGAACAGGAGACTCTCTGGATAGATGCTCGTGGCCGTGTCAGCGATGACACGCTGGTGTGGCCACGGTTCAATCGAACTGATATCCTCGGCGATGTGAACCGCGCCAGGAAGGAGTTCATGTTCGTTTGCGATGCGGCTGACTGTCGCTTCGGAAGCAGGGGGTTCACTCGATTGCTTCAGCCGTTCTACGTGCTCCTCGACCTCCTCCTCAGATTCGGGCTGCCAGTCGAGAATATCTTGCTCGATGGCCTCGTCAATAGCTGTGACTTCGACATCCTGATGTTCCTCGTTCCAGAGCCGCTCGAAGGTCTTCACGTCCTCCTCGACGTACTCGTTCTCGACTTCATCCCATGAACGGTGGACTTTGAATCGCTCGTAGTTACGATACCACGCGTTGTAGGTCTCGTTAATGCTCCCCTCGAACGTGATTCTGTTCTCGTCGGCATCAGTTGCGATGCCAAGTTTGGGATGGAAGATGCCCGAGTCGGAATTGTTTCGAGGCTCACCGATTTTGAGCTGAAGGCGTCCTTCCTCCATCATCTGGGCAATGAGGGCAAGACGTGATTCGCCTTCCTCAGAGAGCGGTGCGTCGTCGGTCAGGACTGGCTTGTTCTCTCGGCTCAGACGTTTTGAGGCGATGATGCGAATTTCGCCATCAGATTCGAATGCAGATTCTATTCCTTGCAATGCGTCGGCAAGATTCTGGAGACTCAGATAGCCAGCTAAGCGGTCGTATTGAATCGCCTCTGAAAGCATCGGCTGATAGAATGAACTAACGAGGGTTTCGTCCCCACGGAAGTTACTTTCGTATATACGCCTCCACGACCTTTTGGGGAATCCCATTATCAGAAGTCACTTAATGTCGCTCGGCTTTGGTCATCATCTCCGTTATTACGATTTATTGAACTTATTTCGATGTCGAGTAGCTCTCCAGTCTCTCCAGATACGAGGTTTACTATAGAGTCATAGTCCTCATGCGATTCTGGAAGTACCTGAATTAGGCTCTTAATTGTTCGCCGGAACTGAGACTGGTCTGCAAGTCCACGGTCATTCAACCAATTCCATGTGAAGTCAGACCCTTTGGTTTCGAGTACATTCAGAGCTGCATGGACAGCATCAATCGCGTAGTTGAATGAGTCCTCACGTGGGTCAATCGGATATGCTCTCTTTCTCCGCTTCTCACCCGCCTCAAGTGCGGTATAATCTCTCACTCGATACGACTGTCCTTTGAGTGTTAGCTTATCTCCACTCTTACTCCATATCTTAGTATCTGACTTAATGTCAGCTACATCAACACCTACGCCGAGCCCCAGTTGTCGCGCATCGTCATACGGGATTGTTTCTCGACCATAAACAAGCCAGGATAAAATATACCATGTACTGAGGTTATCGACATCATCGAGACTATCTTCAAGCTCCCTATCAACGAGAACTTCTACAACTGCTGTCCTAGCTTCTTCCAGTGCTTGTTTGGGTCTTACGACCTCATCATGGTTATCAACTACTGGATAGTTTTCAGTAAAGACTCTGAGTGTCGGTCCAAATGCACTGATTATGGTATCTGTCTTAGTTAAATTCAAATCTGAATCCAGAAGCTCATTGGCTTTATTCCTGGCTGCTTCCCTGGTTTTTTCCCGTATATCACTCCACAGTGTTGGCTGCCGATTTCGTATTTCCTCACTAGTTCCAGGTTTTCTACAAGTGAGGAGTAAAGTGCTATCTGCAGACGCACTCCCTTGAACTCCAACCCGTTGAGGCATCTCGCTCGTAATAGTGTGAGTTGCGGTTACAGAAAAGCCAGAATTAATGAGTCCCATTGTGAGTGAGTCCCAAGCTGAGGCCTCTTTGTCAGTGAAATATACTGTGAGAGCACCTTTGGAATCTAAAACGCGGTAGACCTCGGAAAAGATGTCACTCATCTTGTTCTCATATTGTTCACGAGCGGTAGCCTCTTCCGCATCCGAGACCATCGCTGGATTTTCCACCGCCTCGTCTTCCTTATTTGTCGCAGAACCACTGAATGTCTGGGGGAAAATATCCCCGAGATATTCTTTCAGCCACACGTAGAAAGCATCTGCTACTTCAGAGTATATCACATTATCTCCATACGGCGGGTCCATTACCGCAGCATCTACCGAGTCATCCTCCAGTGGCAAGTTTGCCGCATCTCCCTGATTTACTGTAACACTACCTCCATCTACGTGGGATAGAAATTGTACCACGTTTTCATAGTTATCTAGAACATTATCCGCTGCGGTTTTCAGGCTATATGTACCTGTTGTCAGGTTGCTCTCGCCGAAACTCCATTGGAACGAAAAGTTGTTATTCCCCAACATATTTGCAGGCGAACCATAGGTCACATCAATCGGTTCAAGACGTGAATTCCGCTCAATCAGCTTTGTACTCATCAACGATAGAAGTACAAGGATGCTCTCCGCACGCTCAGGATTATACTCCTCACGGATTTCTTCTTCAACCTTCTTGAATCCCTCAAGCAATTTTGCGTGACTGAGTAACTGACGAGGGCTATATACATCCCTCCATTGAGTCACTCCATAGGGGTATGCCCGGTCCCAGTGTCCCTCGAAACGTTCTGACGCAAGGAGCGTCGCCAAATGTAAGTCATTCTTGACCTTTTCTCGTGCTTTTTGAATTGCCTCGTAATCCTGTTCCAATGGAGAATGATACTTGCTTCCTGATATTTTCTCTTCATACCTAACTGCGAGCACTTCGTATTTGAAGTCCTCTGACTGGAACATCTCAACGAGTTCATCCCGTTCTGTAACAACACCACAGTGCGGGCACTCTGCATCTCCACCACTTACTGTTCCCTCATTAGGGTCAAAATCGATGTTTGTCTCCTCTGTATTGATGCACTCATATCTGAGGGCATCTCCTTCGAAAAGTGGTCGGACCGCCATGTTGAGCCGACGATTGAACCACCAGCGGTTAGTTAGCGGGAGTATTTGCCCACAGGAAGGACATTCAATACTGTATGCACGGAAGTAATGGGATGGGGCAACACCGTCTCGTCGGGGGAAATATTCCTCAAGTTCGGCATCTGCAAATTCTAAAATTTCATCCATCCACGGTCTAATGTCCCCATCTAACGAACCTTGAGAGGGCGCGTAGTCTAACATAACCTTGTTGAGTAACCAAGCTACAGGATTCAACTCATTTGAGATAGTTGGTAACCCATATCGAAGAGATTCTAGTGGAATTGTTCCACCCCCAGCCGTTGGGTCTAGTACCGTAGGTAGTGACCCATCCCAATGCTCTCTCACTATTTCGTGGAATTCCTGCATTTCATTCTTTGGAGGAATATTTTGTAGAGGATAATCATATCCGAAGTGAGATGTAACAGGCTGATTATTATTGTCCTTTGTCGCCTGTTTGTTAACTACATAATCTTCAATAGCCCCATCAACTCCCTCTTTCGGCCCGATACACATCCAGCGAAGGAGTTGGTCGTCTGAAACATCATCTGGGAGAATGGATGCAAGAATAGCAAGCCGGGTAGCTGCTGTGGGGCGACGAGCAAACCATTTATAGATTTTTCTATGAGGAGACATTACCTCTGGATTGGCTTCTTTCAAACTTTCAATACCCACCGCTGTAACAGGTAGTAGCTCTTCGATTTTTAATGACCGCCCTTCCGATGATGTGTTATTATTGTTAGACATTTGTATACTCTATTGAATGTGTCCTGCAAGGAGCATTCGAAGTGCTTTCACTCCATTCGGATTGGTTGGGGACCGACACTTTGCATGCCAATAATAGCACTCTTCTAAACTCATCCGTGATATGCTATCAGCAACGGTGGTTAATTTCTCATACTTCTGAAGTCGTTTCATCGCTAGAAATGCAATAGTCAGCCGAATTCCCGCACCCTCAGACAGTACCGCTGACCCCTCACCGCGGGTTACGAAGTCGGAGTCAATCCCACAGTCATCCAAGACATCACGAACGAGTCTTTGAATCGCCTGCTGACGACTGTTCGAGAGGGCGGCAATTTTCAGGGCACACCAATTGTTCCAACGCCAATCTTTTAGTTTGCGGGTGGACGAAGCTCCAACTTTAGAAAAGTCGAGACTGCCGTTGGGGTCTTCCGATACGTCTGGCACAGCGGCCGAGACTGATACCCGCGAGAGTGTACGGTCGCTGTTCGCCTTTTTGAAGCGCTTCTGGCGTCCATCAGCAAGGTCTTCGGGGACTAGCTCGTACAGAGTGAGACCAGCATCATCGCCCAGTCGGCGCGTCAGGGCGAACGTCGGCCGACCGCCATACATGCTACTCCCATAGGCGAATGATTCCGTCTCGATACTCATGCGGACACCTCTTCACTCTGCTCCGACGCTTCTTTCACGATACCGGAGACGTCAAGTTCGACGTTGTTAATCCCACCGAGGTTTTCGAGAGCCTCCTGTAGCACATCCAGCGTGGCCTCGCGGCTGTCATCCTCCATGGACCCCGAGTCTATCGTCAGAACGGCTTCCCCTTCTGAGTCCCCGCCAGCACTGATGAAGCTCTCTGGGATATGATTCGTCCCAAAGTGGTTCGCAAACTCGGCTGCTGACCCCTCGAAACCAGCCTCAAAGACACTGCTCGACCTGTCAGTACCTTCCGCAACGAATTCGAACACGATAGACGTTGCTTGCCCAATCCCATCTAAATCTTTGAGCTTGTTCGAGATGAACCACGCCCGCTCCCAAACTTGGTCGCCTTCCAGTTCGATTTCAATGCTACCAATGACGACCTCAATATCGTTACTGGAGACATCATAGTTATCTCGCAGGCGCATTTTCTTCTGGTCGATAGCCGAGTTCACGTCCGAGAACGCACCCTGGATAGCTCTGGGAGTATCTGTCCCGACATTGAATGAGATTTCCGAGGGTCCGCTGTCGGTCTCTCCTGGCGGGTTAACAATCGTCGTCTTCGTAGTCTTTTCATCGTCCTCTTCGTCTTCATCCTCCTCTTCGGTTGGCTCGGGGAATGTAACGTCTCGTCCTTCGAGGAGTTTCTCACCATCTCCGTAGACGTGATGGTCATCGCTAATCACTACGCTTGACATCGGGAAATCCGTAGACATCTCCTCGGCTTCAGATAGTGTCTTCTCCCCGTCTGGTGTAGTTACAGTCAGAGTCTCGGAGCAATACCCTTCGCCCGTAGTGTCATCCCAGAACACGAAGGTGGACTTGGTGATGGTTTCTTCGTCAGCAGTAACCACAATCTCACGTATAGTCGCACGGAGCGGCTTGGGGTCAAGGAGGATATCGATATCAGTGCGCTTCGCGACGAGTTTTCTAATTTCCAGCGTTGTCATCGAGTCCGGTTCCGACTCCCAGATACGGTCTCGGAACCAAGTCGTTCCGAGTGCCCCTTCGTCCTGTGTGATGAGTTTATCTATACTTTCGAGACTCTCGAAAACAATATCATGAAGGTCGTTACTGTCGTTGACAGAATCGAGAGTCTCGTGCGCTAACTCTTCAGAATCTGGGTAATATAGATGCCTGTAGGACTGACGCACTGACTCACCGAGTAAAGCAGACTCTTGCTGAAGTCGCTCGTCAAGGTCGTCACGCTGGGCACTATTGAGTTCGTCTTCCCATGCCTCTCCGTTCAAGACGCGTTCCATTGCTTTCACCCGCCGAGCATGGTCGAGAGCGCCACTAATCTCCTGTTCTCCAGCCACGAGGAACACGACGTTGTTTCGGTAGACTCGTTTCTTTTCAGAGCCGGGTGAATTTCCCGTCTTGTTTGCTAGGGTTTGTATCAGGTCTGGAGCCCCCTCCGCGTCGTTCGTAACTGTCACTGCATCGAATCCCATCACGCATAGGCGAACTGTATCGTAGTCATCGGGAATTTCGTATGGGGCTTGAGCGTCGTATATGGTTTCGAATACTCCGCCTCCCAGCGCACCCTGAATCGTCTGTTCGAGACGATTTCGGGCAACACCGGTTTCGATTTGACTGGCCTCGTTAGTGATGAGCTGGGAAATCTTTGGTTCGCCCTTGAATCGAAGGAGACCGTTCTCTGTTTCGTAGAGGAAGAAGGCCTCTGTATCAGGATTCGACCCGGTTTCATTGAGGCTCTTAAGTGCATCTCGGTAGTGGTCAAGCTCAGTACCAGGTTCTAAAATCATCTCCCAGAGTTTCCGGCGTGTCACTCCACGCCCTCGATTCCCGCCAGAGACAATACTCTTCCAGAGAATACTTGTCCCGAGCTGGGTCGCTATCGGAGGATGCCCCATCGGTGTCCAAGTCTCGTCCTCGTACTCACACGCCGCTTTGCCGTCGTCACTGTGGATGTCAGACTTCGAAGCGGCACGCAAGTCTTGTTCGATGTGTTCAAAGAGGTCGAGCAATGTGGACCAGACATAGCTATCAGAGGGATGCATATCGAAGGCACGCACGTAATTCCTCCCCGCATTGGTGTCTTGGTCATTCCAGATTCGATAGACTGCACGGGAAACTAACTTCAGCGCACCACGTGTACGCTGGAAGTTTGGTAACGTGTCGATTTCCTTGCTAAGTAAGTCAATAAGTGTGGGATGGAAGGGATAAGTACGTTCGAGACGGTCTCGATAGTCTGCTTTTGTAACTCTATCCGGAAGGTCACCCTCTATCTCCCGGTAGAAGCTTTGGTACGCTTCGGCAGTTTTTCTGGCAGAACCGTCATCTACAGATTTGAAGAGCCGATTTCGGAGGACAGCAGCCACTTCATCGTCAGTTGTTGGCGTAACGTCGTGGTCGGTTCGTTCAGATATATCATCGAGGTCATCGATGAGGTCCTGAACTTCTTCTGCCCGTTCCTCAAACGCTGTGGACGAAACGCTGAGAACGACTGTCACTGCATCCGAATTCTGGGACGCTCGCATGAGTGACCAGAGAAATGAGTTCGTCTGTTTGGCCAAAGTTGAGCCCTCAACACCGATAGCAGCAGCCTGCTCGAAGTATTGCGCTACCTCGTCGATAAGAACGAGACCTGGTTGGTCAAGAGATTCGAAGAGCGTAGCGATTTCAGCTTCTCCAGGGGCCGAGAGGTCATTATCGTAATCGCTGAACTGAGCGTAGCCTTCTGCCCCCGCTAATTGGTAGGCCAATTCGCCCCACATCGTCTGTGTGTCGGGCGCGTTGTCATCCTCTTTGTTGCATTTCGCACTTTTTCCACTAACGTAACCGCCCTCGAAGACAGCAGTTCGGACTGAGATGTTATCTTTTATTTCTTCGAATTCTGCCCGTATATCGTCGTCAGTGACATACTTCCCGAGGTCTTCAACCGAGTCCGGGTGCTGTGAGAAGTGGTATGCCGCTATCTGCGAATGTGTCTTTCCCCCTCCAAAGACAGTGTCCAATGAAAGCAATCCGTCTTCTCCGCTGAATTCCCCTTTGTACTGCCCGACGTACCGTTTTGCAAGTATAGTCAGAAGGTCTTGGAGCCCCTCTGTCGGGTAGGTTTTTTCGAAGAATGAATCTGGGTCGGAATAGATATCGGGTGCTGCTTCGGGGTTGAAAACTACTTCAGAGAGTTTTGCTGCGAACTTATTTTCTGAGAGCGTTCCTTCGAGAACGTCATCGTGCGGGGTACACGTTTCAAAGAGGGAGGGAATCTCCGAGATGGTACTCATGGATACACCATTCTGTCCGCCCAACCCACTTCATACTTGTTACCAAGGAAACTGCTAAATCTATTTCAGCAGAAACCTTTGGTAGAAATCAGGGCACTACTTTTGTCAGGAGGTGTTAATTCACGTGACCATAAATTCTTCTGAGAAGTATAAAATTAGCTGCGGCCGGTTTGGGGAAACGATAATCGGATTGTCTCCCAAATACAAATTGCCGCTGAGATATCCAGGTTCTCAATAAATTTTATTTGCCTGGATATCTGATATGGATATGTCTCCCATGAAAAATACGCGGAGACCGGAGGAGATGAATGAGTTTTCGAGACCCATCAGGAGATACCTGTAGCACCGCCAGTAAGCCAGAGGGCCAGCATAACTCGGGACCGACAGGAGACTATCCAGTATCTGGTATAGTGAACCGAGTAAAGGTCCCGGATATAAACGAGCGAAGGGCAGTGGTGAACGACCCATCAATTGACACTGTAATGTTGTCAATTGAGTCCGCTCGAAAGCTGGTAGACATACACCGTGAAACCGCAAACACGTATTTCCGAGAGGACCAAACTGTAATTACGACGACTACGGTACACGATGATACTCTCAAAGAGTTGGGCTGGCTTGATGAGTTGGATATAGTACGTAGATTTGGGCCTGACTATCATATCCCCACGGAGTATTCAGTCTATCAGTCGCCGATGTCGCCAGAAGTACAGGAAAATGCGATATCCGACTGTATGGACGGAACCGAATGGTTCGACAAGCGATTAGAGAATCACTCGACCGCCGTCTTAGTGCAAGCTAAGGGATGGTTGCCGTGGCATTTTGAATTGTGCCGACCAACGATGGAGCGTTTAGGAACAGATTTTCTCGTGTTCTACGCAACGGGGTACAAAGCACGAGTCGAGGAACTAAAAAGGGACTTGGAGGCCCTGATTTCGGTGCTACACCCCTCTGGAATCCTGATTATCGGCAAACAATCTACTCGTTTCCTTTCTCAAGCGCCACCAGAAATCGTTGCAGCTGCTGGCGGGCGCTGGAGACGTAAGTCCGGTCTTGAGGAGAACAGACATAATTCGAAGAGACACAAGAATTGGAAGGTAAATGTCGAGCAGGACCTTGGGTCTGGTCAAGCAATACTCAACTCATACAATTCAACAAAGGTGAAAGAGAATGGGTAATAAGCATAAACCACGGAGTACTGAAGAGGGCGGCAGTTATCCCACAGAGGGAACGCGGAAACCGGGAGATGATAGTGAGGGAGGTAAGCAAGCCTCGCTCGATAGGAGACAAGACTATGCAGTATTTATCTCACACTCTTGGGACTACGACCAAGAGTACGCACGATTAGTTCGATTGTTGGAAGAGGCTAATCGCTTCGATTTCCGGGACTATAGTGTCCCTCAAGAAGAACAGTTCGATACCGAGACCGACGAAGAGCTCGAACGGGTTCTCCGCGAGAAACAAATCAAGCCTTCCTCAGTAGTGGTCGTTCTTGCAGGGTTATATTCGACGCATAGCGACTGGATTGGAAAAGAAGTTCGTATCGCTGAGGAAGAAGGGAAACCGATTCTCGGTGTGGAACCGTGGGGGAATGACCGGACCTCGAACTACGTAGAACAGCATGCTGATGAGATGGTTAGCTGGAATACGGATTCGATTGTAGACGGGATTCGTGACCTAGCACCTTGAGTGTCAGCCGTGGACACGTGATATCATTCGCCGTCTCAGACCTTGGGGAAAGCTACTATACCAGTGGACTATCTTTTACGGATTATGCCGAGAGATTCGTTGAACGTAGAAACCATCACACTTAGCGACGAGGAAAGACGAACAGAATACAGAATTTTCGTCTCACACTCTTGGGATTACAGCAGTGAGTATGAGAACTTGATTGACCTCCTTGATGAGGCAAATCGTTTCGAATATAGAAATTATAGTGTTCCCGAAGAAGAGGAGATAGATGCAGATACTGACGAGGAGTTAGAGGAGGAACTCCGTGAAGGGCAGATTAAACCTGCGTCCGTCGTTATCGCCCTTGCTGGCCTGTACTCGTCTTATAGCGACTGGATTGGTCGAGAAATTCGGATTGCTGAGGACGAAGAGAAACCCATACTAGGCGTTGAACCTTGGGGAAGTGACAACACCTCCAACTACGTTGAACGGCACGCAGACCGTATGGTGGGGTGGAATACCGACTCTGTTGTCGAAGGTATCCGTGATTTGTCTCCATGAGTAGTGAGGACGCGGATAAGAATATCGAGACACCTGAACCAAATGCTGGTCAAAATTCTGCTCTCGAACAATGGAAATTCTATGGGCAATCCACCCATCAAGTGAGTAACCGCCGTCTCAAGAACAATCGTTTCTACTTGCGTCTCCTCATCGCTCTACTTGGAATCGCTGGAATCGGGGGTAAACTTGGGTTCATTACACCGATTGGGATACTCTTTATTGGTGCAATCGGTTTACCGTTCTGCGTCCTCTGGACTTTTCACATTCTCTCGTACAAACAACTGAACAGCGGGAAGTACCGAGTTCTCTGGCAGATAGCGGAAGACCTTCCGTATGACCCATTCCAAATGGAGTGGGACCGTCTCAAACAAGGGAACGAGCCGAATGTCTATATCAAGCATACAACTGTAGAGGTCTGGTGGCCCCGTGTCTTCGGATTCTTTTATGCAATATTGTTGCTTTACGGAGGACTCTCTCTTCTCGGCAAGTTACAGTACTATTGGTGGGGTGTCGGTGTCCTCACCTTCATTTGGGGTATGTATGCAGTTTTAGTTCTGAAAGGAAAAAGCCCTACTCAGAAGTACTGGGATTACACTGGGGAATAGGCTATTGAGATTCAATTCTGGAATCTCTAAGAACAAGGAATCCGCTTGTGAGCTTATTAAACGGCAGTACTTTGGAAGAGATTGCGATAGAATTCCTCAATGCGGTCTACAGTATCGGTTCTCTCAAAATGAGTACTATGACGCTCAGAAAAACCATAGCCGTGTATATTACCCGTTGTTAAATTCGCTTCAATACGTGGACCACCACAATGGGTAACCGCGATTACTTCATTCACCGTGCCATTGAGTCCAACAACAAACTGTACGTCTACTGGCTCTAGTTCGTCTTTAGAGTCTATATTTTCAAACCTCTTTGCCGTCGATACAACTTCCTCAATGAGATAGGATTCTTTATTTGATTTTCCCATGGGTGTATGTCTTTAATTAGTATATTTAAGCTTTCTCCCATTCAAACGATGTTTCCAGCCATAATTTGAAGTGTGGTCAGAAACGCCTACAAAATTGTATCACAATATCTTGCAACATCGAGAAATTCGGAAGAGTTGAAGGAAAATCCGTGAGCGAAAATGTTGTCTGTGAATAGCTGGAACGGTTTGATACCCTTGTTTGCCTGAAAAAGTATTTATGAGGCAGTCAGTCGTAAAAATCCAGGTACTCGCTCACCTCTGCGAAGGCGACGTTTCTGAGAAGCTAAAATTCAAACAGGCAAATAGCTCGCAACGTTCTTCCCTTGCTCTATGAGCCAAACATCAATTCCGAAATGCTGAGCAATGGGTGTCAAGAGGACAAGTACGAGCGATGTGAATGTAAGGGCGATGCACCAGTTGAAATACGTGAATTTGGGGTCGTTCTTCTCCTGATTCCCTCCTGTGGTTGTCTCATAATCTAAGAGGAGCTGCTCGCGTTGGGTGTCCTCGTCATCGAACCCTGAGTAATCATGAAAGTCCCAGATATCTTTTCCAGGACGTTCATAGTCACGCGAGCGTATTGCATAGAGTCCTAATCCAGCAGAGGCAAGGGCTGGAACCATCACTGTGACAAGGAGAATTAGATGGAGGTCTTGGCTGAAGAGTGCAGCAAATGAAATTAGGAGTGTGTCTACGGTGACAACGATACCAATTTTGTTTTCAACAGCGGTCCGACGCCGTTCTTCATCGTCGTACTGTCTTCGAGCTTCCTCTAACGTCAGCTTCAGCGTTGAGAAGTCTTCTGGATTGACGATATCACGTTCATCATCCTCCTGTTCAGATTCAGCTTCTTCGTTGACCTCTGACTCACTCTCGTTCGTCTCCACTTCAGCCGTCTTACTTTTATCGGACATCTATCCGATTGCTCTCCCACACCGACTACAGGTTTTGTCAGACTCCTTTTGGTCATGATTTGCTCTCACGCTAAACTCCGCTTTTTCTCGACACTGGGAACAAAGAGGCATCAGCTAATTTGCTCCCCACATCGGCTACATTCGTTCGGATTAGGGTCTTCAGCAAGAGCTGCCCATGTTGATTCAGCCTCCTGAATACAGTCCTTGCAGAGCGCCATTAGCTAAGGTTCCGTCCACATCGGCTACACTTCTTGGAAGAACTTTCCTTAGTACTCTTCCCACCTGAAAGGGACACTGTATCAGCTTCTTTAATGCATTTAGCACAGAGCGGCATCAGTTGAACACCTTCCCACATCGACTACATTTTCCGGAGTCGCCGTACGAATCCGGCATTCTGGCCGTGATTGATGATTCTGCCATCTCTTCGCACTCTGGACAAAGTGGCATAGTTAGAATGTTCTTCCACAACGGCTGCATTTTTGTTTCTCCTTCTGAGCCACTGATGAGTCCGAATCGTTTCTGCATTTGGGGCAAAGCGGCATAGATAGAGGTAGAACGCTGTTGGGGTTAATATTCGGGGGACCGTACTGAAAGTAGTATCGACGAATCGCTATTCAGTTTTCCAGTCCATTCCTGCGCTATTGTCTGTTCAATTCTGGCGTTTTGGACTGCATCTAATCAGTCGTACATAATCGATGAGGAGACCTGCAATTCCTCTCGAAACCTGCGCTCTATACGGATTCTGAGTTCTTCGTTGGTGGGAACCCTCTTGGTGAGGTAAGTTGTTAAGAACGGAGCGTTTCAGGGTCAGGTAATGCGTCTACAGCAAGAGACTGAAAAGTTGATTGAACAATTCGCTTCCCAACCAGGGGTTGAGTCGGAAGAATTTGATTGTAAATCAAAGGAAATAGTTGAAAGTACTGAGGGGCGTAAAAAGCTTGTAAAGGTTCTTTCTGCGATGGCAAACCAAAATGGAGGGACCGTGATAATAGGAGTCCGGAAAGAATCCAACGATAGCCTCCTAATTCAAGGGTTCCCGGTTGAATCTGAGGTAATCCAACATATCACACATGTCGCTCTTGAATACACCACACCACCTATTATTGATTTCTTAGAGACAAACTTCATCGAATATTCAGGAAAACGTTTGCTTCGAATTGACGTAGATGAGGCCAATGAAAAACCAGTTCAGTACAAGGAAGACGGTGACTTTGTTCCTTGGATACGTGTCGGGGATGGTATAGATAAGATGAGCAATGACCAGCTGTTATCCTTTTTTCAATCCCGTGAACGGGAGGAATACAGTTTGTTCTCCTCTGAAATTGAACATCGCGTCGATGTGGAAATTGATGTTGGCTCTCAAGAAGACGTACCTTCTATTGAGTCTCCAGAGAATTGGCTACTAACAACCTCTGAAGGGCCCTCGATGTTTGTTTTCGGAGACCCGGGTTTCGCTCATGATTTTGGGAAATCAGTCCTCTATCACGTAGAAGAGCAAATTCATGCATCATCAGCTGAAGAGATATCTGAGGTTCTGGACCTACTTGAGAATTGTACTGGAACAGACTTATTCCCCTCAAGATTAGGTTATACAATTAAACTAGGTGACTGTCAAGTTGTAGGTCGCGGGGATAGATGGTTCATTGAGGACTTGGAAAAAATTGATTCTACTATTGAATTATTAGAAGAGTCTCAAAACGAAAATCCAATTTCAAGGGAGATATCCGACGATTCTCGTCCTATAGCAGTGGCCTATGCAAGTTGTCCCCCCGGAATTTTTTGGCTTGAAACTGAATGGCAAGGTGACCAATTTTCAAGGACTAAATGTGGATTCGTCTTTACAGACATTCCTTTTGATGGAAGTGGATATCAATCATTCTTTGCTGAGCTCGGTAGACAGCCAAATGTCTATGAACAGCGTCGAGGACTACAATTGCTAACAATATCTGGAGACTCTCAGTACCTCAATAATCCTGAGGTAGTCAATATTAGTTCTCATCCTGACGCACCAGATATTATGGTGGTCGATAATCCGTTTTACCACCGATTAGAAAAATTACAACAGCAGGCTCAAATCAACTTACCAGAATATCTCATTAATCCATTGGAAGGCATTAATCGCTTGCCTTTAGGCATTTCTGGTGGCTATACTGATAATCCAAAAAATGATTTGTTTCTTGATACCCTATCTGTGTTCTCAAAAAATCTCAATATGGATACTATTTTTATTTCAGGTTTGTGTAGACAGAAGCGGAGTTGAGATTGTCGTAGAATGAGCTACTATACGACAAACATACCTGCTCCTCTTAGTATTTAACCGTCTCAAGGAGTAGTCATCAACTCTTTGAGCGGGTCAGGAGTATGATGCCGGGCGAAAACGAACGTTCTTGACCAGGCTGGTCATTACCCCAATACTTTAAAAGTGACCCGGCGTGGTCATTAGTATGGCCGAAAACGCTGCACTTTACTGCCGAGTTAGCACAGAGGAACAATCTCTTGAACGGCAAGTAGATGCAACCGAAGACTACGCTCGGAATCGGCTCGGGATTGACCTGGCCGACCTCCAGTTCTACAGAGACAAGTCCACCGGGACCAACACGGACCGAGGAGCCTACCGAAACCTCCTCGACGACGTGGAAGCTGGACACGTGGACTACGTAGTCTGTAAAGACTTCTCTCGTCTTGCTCGGTCTCTTCAGGACCTTGAGTCCACGGTTGACCAAATTACAGAGGATGGGGCAGAAGTTCACTTCATCGATGAGGGAATGCAGTTCCGAGGTGAGGCAGAAGATGATGCCATGCAGCGTCTGATGATGCAGCTATTGGGCGCTGTTGCAGAATTCGAGGCAAACATCCGACAGCAGAATACCCGGGAAGGTCTCGCAGCTAGGATGAAGTCAGACGAATACTCACACGGGCCTGCCCCACTGGGATTCTCAAAGGAAGACGGGAAACTCTATGAGGGCGACGACTACGACCGAGCGTGCGCAGTATTGGATATGGTCGCTAAAGAGGAGATGAGCAAGCGAAAAGCAGCCGACGAACTCAACTCATCCCGAGCAACGATTCGACGGGCCATCGAAGAGCGAGGCGAACTCTACGGGTTGTGATTTCGGTTCATAGTTTACCCTCAATAATCCCCTCATAGAAGGTCAGACAACGCTTTGCTGGAGGACAGTACCTTTGTGAGGTTAACTTAATATGGCTGAATGGTTCTAACAAACAGTTTTGCTCCGATTTACCAGAGGTTCACTGCGGCCAGTTCCATTGACAACCATGCAACGATAGTCGCTCCGATTCCTATTGTTGGTTGAACTGGCAATAATAGTCCTCCAAAAAGAGCAGAGAGATACGAAATAACTGCTAACGGCTCGTTAGTATCTACCGCTTTTTTGAGAGCGAATAGTAAGCTGAAAGCCGTTTCCACGGTCAGCAATGTTTTGATAAAAGTTCGATATGCCGAAGGAATCTGTTCGAAGCCTCGCGCTAACTCTGTAGCTAGCGCTCCGAGTGGGGTGACACCAATAGATAGCATGACACCGCTGAAAAGGACAGTCCCTGTTATCGTCGTCCGTTTCCCAAAACCAGACAGAGACTCAAAGAGCTTTAGAAACACTATGATGAGAAGATATGCTGCCAAAACTGCGACAATCACGTTAGCTAAGAGTGCGGGCTCTACAGTTGGGTCTGTAAGACTGATAAGCATCGGTAGCCTGTTCTAAGAATCAATACGTTCGTCTTTGACGTTCGCCACCGCTTCATCGAGTATCTCACCTACGACTTCAGCGACTGGAAGGTGCTCCTCGAACGCAACAGCAAGGGTCTCGAAATAGCTCTCGGGAAGATTCGCCTGGTCTACGTCGTATGTTTTCCGCATATAATCGCGCTTGTTTCCAACGTTGGTTATCCCACGCTCATCTAAGACCGGTTCCAGCTTCTCTTGGTATTTCCCGTTGTAGAGGCGGTGGAACTCTTCCCGTAGTTCGACGCTCGTCGGGGACCGAAGTCTGTAGGTCAGTTGTCCCCGGGCGAATGACTCCTCGTTGCGTATGAGGTGATTGAAATGGAGACGAAGGCCTGTACTGCCCTGTGTTTCCTGGGCGTTGGTTGTCGGTTCGAGATTCTCGCTATCCAGATACCAGCCGTGTTTGAAAATGCAACCGAACCGCTTGGGATTATCTCGGAGCGTCCACTCGTCTGTCCACACATCACCATCTATGTGAGCTATGAACAGCTCGGGCCAGTCCTCAACCGCCCGCTGACGGAGTGCTTCTGCGGCGTTGTACAACTCGTCGATGTCATCTCTGTACTCGTTGAGAAGCTGGACCTTCTCTTTCTGTATCTGTTCGAAGTCGTCTTCTTCCATATTGGTCACCGTGATTATCGTGGACAGAAAATCTTCGAGCTGGCTGACGCTTCGTTCGGGATATCGGCCATGAGAAAGATTCAGTTCACTCTGGAACGCCTCAACCACATCTCGCCACGGAAGGTCCTCAAATCCACAGGCAGACGAGTCAGGCGCATATTCTTTTGAGAGGAACAGGTAGTATCGCCCGTCCTTAGGGTACTCGTCTTTCTCCTCGTTGCCGATGTGCGTATCTTCAACGTATCGCTGTGTTTGCTGGTCACCTTCGGAAGCGTCTACCTTCGATTCGATACAGACAAACCACTCATCAGGAGCGCGAATCAGAATATCGAGTCGGTTACTCTGTGGTGAGGTGACTTCCGTTTCGACCGAAACCCGCTCAATGTCGCGGTGGTAGTATTTAATCTCGTCATCCGTCATCTGTCCCGCTTTGTCGAGGAATGCTTTGAGCAGGTCAGCACCGAACCCGTGTGGCTGGGACGGGTCGAGAAAGTACGCTAGCAATGTATTCCACTTCTGTTCGGCCCTTGCGGAACCGAGTATCCGGAGCATCGGTTTCGGCGGTTCCGTCACCTCCGGTAGGGCTTCGAGCGAGGTCCGGAGTTCCCGAAATCGGTCTGTCAACTCTTCACCAGTCGCCATACCCCTATGATACTCCGGGGGTGTGATAAAATCTCACTGCGTTCTTCGTGTTTGCCTCGTCCATCTGGGGGAAAGAGTTGAGAACAGCCTCAGATTACTCCTTGTAGTCTCCAATAGCGCCCCTCTGCATCTTGTTCTGTGACGACTTTCTACACACATCAACCACTGTGAACGAATCGTGTAGGTCTATACGGTCTATCTGTTGTGCCCTCAGTTTGAATGACTCTCTTGAACAACTCTCACTTTTTGAGCTAATTCTTCCCAATACTCATAACGACTATCGAAATCACCGACTTGAGAATAGCTACGATACACGGTACGGAAATGATAAGATGGAATCACCGGTAGTAACTTGCCATAGCTCTCGAAAACATCAGATTCTTCGGGTGAAATTATATTTTTGAATGCCCCAGTTATACGAATATCATAATCTAGTACTTTGATAGTTTCTCGGAAAGCCATCTTCCCTAATGCGACTATTACGTCAGGGCTTAACTCAGACAGTTGTTGATTCAAATATGAACGACATCTATATCGGGCTGCATGATTCTCGACACAGGCATCCTCTTTAGGATAAATATCTGCACATTTTTTCGCATTTGTATAGTGTATGTCTTCAAGTTTAACTACTTCACCAGCTTCGTTCCGCTGCAGGCTACCTCCAAGAGTTCTAAAGAAGTTTGCTGGGATTTGACCACTACCATTTCCAACGAGCCAATCGATGCTCCGATTCTCTACAGCTAATTTATATGGCTTTTCTAATTCGCTAGGGTGGTTTGTGGGACTATCCTTGTATCGGCGTTTTACATCTCCAATCTCTGAATCACTTGGATGGTTATCTCCAGGTGTATCCGCCACTAGTAGTACATCGGGATTGGTATCGTTACTATAGCCCTCGGTCTCGATTGTCTTAGGAGAAAAGTATCCACCACAATCTCGATTGGGACACCCTTCACAAGGCCCATTATCCGATTTCCAATTCTCCCATATTTTACGGCCGGTATTTTTCATTGTCCTCTGTCATGTCAGAGTAGAATTTTATCAAACCTATGAATCACTCCCAAAGAAGATGGGTGTTAGTCGTAATAATCCATACGCTCCACCAATTCCGCGAAGGCCACATTCTCACGTACGCCAGTAATCTCAATAGTGACTCGCTCCCCCTGTTCGGTGTCGGGGACAATAACAACGAATCCCCGCTCAACACGAGTGATACCGTCACCCTGTTCGCCGATGTCTTCTATTTCGACATCTCGGCGTTCGCCCTCTCCGACCGGTGGCGTTTGTGAACTGCTTTTGCGCTTTGGTTCGGTAGCTGGCCCGACGGTCTCCTGGTTCGACGCTGACGGCAAGAGTGCCACTCGATACGTCTCGTCTTGCTGTAAATCGCCAAGTTGAATCTCCTGCTCCGGTATCTCGATAACGTACGACCCGTCCTGTTCACGAATCTGGGCAGAAAACAGACATCGAAGTTGGTCCGAAATTTCCATTGATATGCTTCTTAGAGGAGATACAAGAGGCAGAACACTTGATTCTGCCGTCTAACCGCGGTCTGTATAGGGCGCAGGGAGTTCTAACGCTCGGCAATCACTCCGGACTAATTACGTCCTCGCAACTGGGACACTCAGCCCAAATCCCGGTCGTTCCATTGTCCTTCTCGTATTCGACGAGCAGCCACGCCCTCGAAATGTGCTCGCCACAGTCTGGACAGCGACCGAGTGACGCGTCACTGTTCATGCAAAGGGGGAGGGAGCGTGTGACATTTCCCTCCGAACAGAACTCCGCAATCCTTGAATGTAAGCCTTTGGCGGGTTTGCGGGTCGGACACACCGAGTTTCCGCTAAAACGAGTTGTCCGCCACTATTAATTCGCCGCCACCTCTAAGACGAGGAACGATGGGTGTCCGCACAGTCCTCACCCGACTATTCCCAGGTGGCCAGTCGGATGTGATAGTCGAATGCCGCCACTGTGGGGCGACGATGAACTCACCGGGTGAGGAGTGTCCAGAGTGCGGTGCGACGGAGTTTTGTCGTTACGAGATTCCGCAATAGTCGTCTTCTCCCGAACATCGACTGGAATTCACCCTGTCGTATCTCTTGACTGGATTGTCTGATTGAAGAGCCAACGGCCCGGAATCCGTAGCTGACTTCGGGAGAATCCCCAGCTACGTCATGATTCGGGCAGGTCGAGCCGTTGATTCGTATATGCACCCACCGGGGTAGCTAGAGTTACCGTCTCTACATGATACCACTTGGCGATGAGGTTCGAGAGCGGTATCGATGGCAATCTCAAGGGGTGAGACGCCGGGAAACTCCCACCCACGATGGACGCATCTCTCTGTGATTCACTCACACACTTAATGATTATGATAGTCTTGTAACTCACCTTCCGTGGCAACCCCAGCAAGACAGCTTTTCGCTCCTTGGAGACAAGGTACCAGGGTGTCATAGACCGGCTGGTGCATCCTCACTCTTTACTTCTCGAACCGCTCAGTGCAGGGGATAGACCTAACGCTCAGTGAGGGGCCGCAAATCAATGGGTCTACGACGAAGTCCCGAGAGGGACTGTGTTGACACAACGTATTTTTGACTCCCGATAGAAGACCCACCATGGCTATCTCGCAGGCCCGTTCCAAATCCCTCTTATTGGGTCAGGATGCCACTGTTTCGCTTCGGGGAGTTGCGGTGGCAGTTGGCTTGTTCGTGGCCGTCTTTTCGGTTATGAGCCTCTGGTTAGACCAATCAATCTCGGTTATTGGCTCAGTTTTCTACGTTCTACTCTTCCTGTTGCTCGTTCTTGCGAGCGTGGTCACCTACTACAACGAGGGATTGCTTATCGCACTTCTCCTGACGGTTTGTCCCACGTATGCGGTTGCGATTCATCTCGTACACGTCGGTTGGACCGGACCGACCCCCTATCCAACAGCCGTAGTTATGGCACCGCCGTTAGCACTCCTCTTTGGTATCCCTCTCGGACTCATCGGTGGGGTGCTCGGCCTCGCGGCGAGACGATACACCGACTAACTCATAGACACGGACTGATAGGTTCGCACGCATACTGAGCAGGTGATTCATCTCTAACAGACTTGAAATCAACCACCTTGTGAAGTGTTCTATGATACCCTGTCTCTGCCCCTCGAAAAACCAACGGCCCGGAAAAAGGCTGACAGTGGCGGACGGGGGCAGTCCCCACCGTCAGCACTTCGGGCAGGTCGAGCCGTTGATTCGGAAAGCGCCCAAAGGGGTGAATAGATTATCCGTCGTACTGGACGACAGCGTTCATGTGGGGGGTTGGGGGAACGGTGTCGATGGCAATTGGGGTGTGACGACGGGTCACCCACACCCACGTTGGACGCAATTCAAGGCAGGGATTATCACACAAGTACGTTTCGAAATGCCACCACAACTGTATACTACTACTCGACTCTGTTCTGTTGAATACCAGTGGTTAGATACTGTGACAGAATGAAATCTACTTGTGACCGGTTGAGAGCCGCGGATTCGAAACAATATCCCGGTATCTCTGCTCAGAAGGCAGTATACGACATAGTATATTCTCCGTAGTCCACTACGATACCATCGTTCGGGCGATGATTTCCCTAAAGTGCGACAAACTTAATCGTTTGTATATAAATCATACAAGAATGTACGACCTCACTGGCTTCCAGCGCGACCTCCTGTACGCGATTGCTGGTCAAACGGAACCCCATGGACTCGCTATCAAAGAAGAACTTGAAGACTACTACGAGAAGGAAATTCATCACGGGCGACTGTACCCGAATCTCGACACACTGGTGGACAAGGGACTCGTGGAGAAGGGACAGAAAGACCGACGAACGAATGTCTACTCGATAACCCGGCGCGGTCAACGTGAAATCGAAGCCCGGCGCGAGTGGGAGAATCAATACGTCGAGGAAGACGCCCTCACGGCGTAATCTGACTGTCGAGAACAGTTCTTGACAACGAATATTTTATTCTCTCTTCCCCTACCAGCTCACATGACCTTCAGCTCCACCTGGCATCACCTGCTCGAAAATATCGAGGAACTTGCTCAAGACGCGATGCTTGTCACCCCACTTTCACGCAAGGCGTTCGGGGTTACAGACGTTCAGGAGTATCGCATCCTTATCCGATATCGGGACGACGACGAAACCATTCCACTTCAGCGCGACCAGTTCGAGACACTTTTTCGCCGCATCGAAGACGCCCAGGGTGAATTTGAGCTAGACCGTTTGCCACCGAACGCGGAACCCTACGCGGCGGTTTTGAGTCTCCATCCACGCTACGAGGTGGACGACCACAAAGGGACGCTAACCAAAAGCGAGACACCGACAGGCTCGCCGCTGGTGGAAGCCCAAGAAGACACTGACGACGCCGACAAAGAGCGTGAGGAACCCGATGTGGCAGTCTACAGTGACGCCCTGTTGCTTATCGACGCCCTCGAACGCCATGATGTGACCACGCCCGAAGATGTAGAGACGCCTGCTCTGGTGAACCTCTACACCTTGCTATCGGACGTACAGCGCAATGCAAACGACCTCCGTCAGGACGTGCGGAGCGTCCTTCTTGACCGATTACATCATGACCAACCCGTCAGTGGCCAGTTTGGCTCCGTCCAACGGATGAGCCGTCGGAACCGGTCGTTAAAAGACGACGAACTCGTATTGAATGCTTTCGAATCCGCCGGGATTGACCGCGAACGGTTGACTACGGTAGACTCAAGCAAGGTAGACGAAGCGCTTGATGTGACCGAACTCTCCGAAAGCGACGTGTATGAAGTCGAAGAGACTGAGTATGTCCGGAAGGCCGATGTGGACGAGGAAGAGAAGGAAACCCGTCTTCAGGGACTCAAAGACCGGTTGGCCGAAACAGAGGGCGAGGAAGCCAACGAACTCCGTGAGGAAATCGAAGAACTCGAAGAGCGGATAGGGGAACTGACCGAGTTCCGGACCGGTCGGTCGTTCCACGAGTCGGCGACTGGCGGATAGGTACCCGTCACCGCATATATTCGAGAATTCAGGGTGTCATAGAAAGCTCACAAGACAGTTGATTTCGGGGCTGTTAGATGTGAATCACCTGCTCAGTATGCATGCGTATATAACACCAGGTTGAGCCAACCTACGATTGTACTATACAGAAGACACTTACTTAGCTGAGCCAGAAATTCGCTATGGATACAACACGGCGGGGATTTACCGTAGCAATTGTCTCGCTAGCGAGTTTGAGCGGCTGTTCAGAGGGGCTCCTGTCCGACGAAAATACGCCTATCGAAGATTTTGATGTCACTGATATCGAACTCGTAAATGAACAGGCCGAATCCATCGAAGTGACGGTTACGGCGACGGCGGACAGTGAAACTGAGTTCGACGAGACGGCCACCATTGAAGCGGAAGAGAATCGTATGTTCGACGACCCGCTGGCGGACGACACGAGCTATACCATAACAGTGACCGTGAACGACGAACTTAGTAAAGAGTACGACTGGTCGCCAGAAACAAGAGACGACTCAGGCGTGCGAGTGCTTATTGATAGTACTGAAATAGAGTTCGAAGGGATTACAGCATAATAATGGCGATAACGTAGTCTTGTCCGGTGTGACAGACTGCTACGTAGCTCCTCTGCACTAAGCATTACGTTTATCACCTGTACCGACCCCCTCTCTGGCCCTTTCGACCTACTCAGGCGGTCAGTAAAAGTGCGGATGCAACGATGGACTAATAGGTTTTCCCGATTCAAAACGGACCAATGGAGGACATCCCGCAACCGGCGAGTGATTCATATTCGGTCGGTGACCGGGTACAAATCTACATCGGCCCTGATGATACTGATTCTCGGTATCACGGAGTAATCTGTGAGATTATTGAAGTTCAAACGGATGACCTTGGTACGGAAACCGGTCGAACCACAGATGGATACTCGTACATTCTTCAAGACATAGAAACGGGCGAAGAGCTCCCAATTTCATTTCGTCACCATGATTTGGTACCGGTTGAAGCCACTCAGTAGTCCTATGTTAAGCGATTCGGGAGGTCAGGAGAGGGGTGTGCCAACCGTTCTATGACACCTTAGAGAATCTGTAAAATCTGAAAGTCGAGTTCTCCGAAATCCTTCCCGGTCTGTCCTACCTTCTCCCGCACTCCTTCTATGCGCTCGGTGTACTTATTCAGACGACTGGGAGGGTCTATGAACAGTTTCAGCGATGGTAACAGTGCGTACTATTCTAATTGGATTTTCGTAACTTAGAGAATTCGGTTTTTACAGTATTGATTTTCCATGATTGAGAGAGTATGGGAAATACAGTGTCTGTTTTTGAGTTCGTCCACAATATCGGAGATTTACACAACGATTCGGTTGGTAAATTCCTTAGATTTAAATACATCGTTCCAAATAGATTTAGTCGCAGATGACACCAAAACAATCTGTTCCCGAACCAGCATCGATTCGCAATGTGTTCACTGACGAGGAAATGAACCGAATCAATGAAATCGCAGAAGAATATGGAATCGAAACCGAGTGGACAAATGATGGCGTGAAATATATGCCACTGTTCGCAGCGAACAGTACAGAAATCTATGTCCCGGTGAATGCAGACAGAATGCACCAAATAGCTGTTGACATTCCACAAAAATATGGAGAATTCGTAGTAGACACGCATGAATATGAAGAACAAGAATACAAAAAGTCAGTTCCTGATATTCAGCATTGTTCAGACAAAGACAAGATGATGTTCGATGACTTCGATTCAGCAGTTGAAGAATTTAAAAGTAGATTCTGAATAGGTCTCACAAAAAATTATAGCGATTTTTACTGAATATCCAAATAGGTAGATACAGTTTGAGCGTCACTATGACCTAATCTCTCAGCAATTTCTTTTAGCCCGTGATTTTTGTCGTCTAACCGGATTCCTAGCGATTTCCTAAAGCTATGTGGTGTGATTTCAGCCTTCTTAGCGCCGTTCTGCATAGTTGAATAATCTTGAATATCTGCATCATCAGCGAGGTCTTTGATTGTTCGAGTAAGGTTGTGTGGTAAAGTGTGGTCACTCTTTTGCGTAACAAACAAGTAAGGGCTTGAGCGTCCGAATTTTGGACGGTAAGAGGAGAGGTATCTTTCTAACATAAATTTGAGTTCTAAGTCAAACCCGATTTCACGGGTGTGGTCATCTCGTTTTACGGTATCAACTTCCAATATTCTCTCATCTAAATCGATTCTCTCTACTTCTGATTTCGCTAACTCTTCTGCTCTCAGACCACATTGCCAAAGCATCTCAGTCATAAGCTCAGTACGGTGTGTAGGAGCAGTTTCCCGCATTTTCTCTTTTTCTTCTTCAGTAATAGGACGTGCTCCTTTTCCCAACCTCCCTTCTTCCTCAATGTCTTGCTTTTTCATCTCATCTTTGGCCACCTCAGTCCAAGACACTTCTCTAACTAGGCTGTTAGATGTTTCAGACAGTTGACTATCTGTAAAATTCGTAATTCCGTAGTACCTTTGCTTTATTGTATTTTTTGCGTAGCGGGTCCTAACAAGATATTTCAGATGTTCTTCGACGGTCTCGTCATTTACATTTGTTACTTTGTTAGCTTTCATCCAATCTATTAAATCTTCAACAGCTATTCTATCTCGTTTCGCTGTGTGTCCGTGTACTTCATCAAGATGTGATTCTAATAAGCCAGATAGATTTTCTTCAGGATAATAAGTAGTCAGTTCATCAATGATGTTATCTAAATCTCTGTCCTGAACTGCTGCCATTACTTCTAGACTAGCTTTATCCATCCGTCTCGCCCCCAGATGTAGACGCATCTATAGCAGATTCGAGAGTTGCTTCTAATTTTGATTCATCTATTATATCAGCATGAGTTTTTCGAACTTCTTCATGAGCCTCATCAATAGAATCTTTTATTTCTAATATACCTTCTAAAATTTGGTCTTGTTTTTGCTCTCCGTCCTCAAATCCTCCACTGATTTCTTTTGAGACTGCACCTCGAACTAATTCAGATATTCCATTGATTCCATGAGTGTTCTCCGCATATCTTTCCCAGCGAAGCTTTGTATCGGAATTCAGTCTAACTCGTACAGAAGTGTTCAGGTCATTCTCTTCATGGTTGTGAACTTCTAAATAGTCTACTTCGTCTTCGTCGTCTTCTTCCATATCACCATGTACGTACCAAAGGGTGATAACAATGTTGCAACTAGCCAGCGGTCAACTTCTTGAATACCATCGCGCTATGGGGTACGTCTCCACGGTACAAAAGGTTCGGCCGGGTGACAGTGGTCGAGGTCGAGCGGCGGCATCGGAGTCCGCGCGGGCGACCGCGGCCGCTCAGGCCGCCCGTTCGTCGAGGCGGTCCCGGATGTAGTGGGAGACGTCGTTGAGGTGGGCGGTCCCCCAGGTGGCGACGACGACGGCGCCGAGCGTGTTGTAGACGAGGTCCCACAGCGAATCGGTGAGCCCGTACTGGGTCAGGATCGTCTCGGTCCCGGCCATCGAGGCGACCACGCCGATCGTGAACTCGATGATCTCCCAGAAGACGCCGTACGCGAGGGTGAACAGGAGGATGAAGACGAAAATGAACCGGGGCGGGAGGCTGACGGTGTCGGAGTGCTCGTCGAGCGCGCGGACGGTGGCGTAGCCGACGCCCGCGACGACGGACGACGACAGCGCGTGGGTCATGTGGTCCCACCACCAGACGGAGGCGTAGAAGCTCTCGCCGCCGGTGCCGATCGTCCCGAAGGCGTGGAGGAAGACGGCGCTGGTGATCCACAGTGTCAGGCCGGCGTCCAGCGGGACGCCGTAGTCGCGTTCGAGCACCGGGACCAGTTGCGCGATCAAAAGCGCCACGCCGGCGTTGGCGATGATCTTCACGTTCAGCTTCCAGACGCCGTAGAGGAAGACGCCGAGCATGACCAGCTCCATCAGCCAGGTGAGCTGGCGCTGGCGTCGCGTCGAGATGCCGAGGCGGTCGCGGATCCTCACGCCGCCTCACCCCGGGTTCGGCCCTCGACCAGGGCCCGCCGCTTGACGTACACCTGGAAGACGAGCCCGGCGACCAGCCCCGCGATCCCGGAACCGACGAACTCGACCATCAGTTCGTGCTCGATGGCTTCGAGGTCGGCGTCGGAGAGGACGCCGTCGGGTCCGGGGTCGAGCAGCAGCGTCGTCCCCAGGTGCACGTCCGAGCCCCAGCGCGCGAGCGCCCAGAGACCGGCCGCCCCGAGCGTGGTGACGACGACGAACAGGACGGCGAAGCCGACGCTCATCTCGACGGGCGTGAACAGGTGGAGGTTGACCGCGACCAGGAGCGCGAGCGCGGCGATCGAGAGGTAGGTCGCGACGGTGCTGGTCACCTGTAGCGTCGCGACGGCCCGCCCGACGACCGGCAGCCCCGCGAGCAGGACGACCTCGGCGGGCGGCATCGCGCGCGGGGTCCGGCGTACCAGCCCCGGCAGCGCGACCACGACCCCGACGGTCGCTGCGAACGCCCCCCACAGGAGGTCGCCGGTGGCGACGCTCTCGATACAGACCAGGCCGACGACGCCGACCAGCACCCACGCGGCGCCGGCGTTGACCCGGGTGTCGGAAAGCAGCTCGCCGAGGTCCCGTTGTGCCATGCTACCCACAGGGATTCGGCTCCACCAAGGAAACGCTAACGGCTCCCAGTGATCGCCAGCGCGGGAGAACAGCGCCGAGGCCCCGCCGGCCGGTCAGGCCGCGTTGCGGTGGCAGGCGACCTCGTAGTCGCCGTCCTCGTCGACACCCATGATCGCCCACTCGTAGTCCGGGTCGGCCGCCTCGAGGCGGCGTTCGAGTTCGGGTACGTCCTCGGACCACGCGACGAAACACCGGTACTCCCCCGAGTCGGGCGTCTCGTCGAACTCCTCGGCCGGTGTGACGTGGACGACACGCCACTTCCGTTCGGCCAGGTACTCGCCGCCGCTGTCGGTCACCGTGTATCCGAGGTCCGCGAAGATCGACCGGGCCTTCTCGTCGAGGTGCTTGGTAACAGCCCTCATTCGTCCGTGGTTACCACGGGGTCCGGGATAAGTGTTCCTACGGTTCACAGTCGGCGGGAACGCCGGCCCGCCCCTCTCGGCCGGTAGCGCCTCGTTACGCGGGTCCCGACCGGGCCAGTCCGGCGTTGCATCGGCGCCAGTGCGGCGTTGCATCGGCGCCTGTGTGGCCTCACCGCCGCGTCACTCGTGGGCGGCGTCCCACTCGTCGGGTTTCTTGAGGTTGCCGCAGTCGTTGCACTTGATCCGCCCCATCGAGTCCATCGCCGTCCGGAAGGAGTCGCAGTTGCCGCAGAAGTACCCCCAGCGGCGCTCGCGGTCGGGCGTCCGGTAGACGACGAAGAAGGGGCCCTCCGCCCCGCGCTCGGCGTCCTCGGTGTCGACGTACAGCGTCTCCTCGTCGGGACCGGTCTTCGTCTCCATGTGCGGGGAGAGGGCCACGCCGCCCAAAGTCCTTCCGTCCGTGGCAGGAACCCGCGGTCGGGCCGGAGTCCGCCCCCTCCGGCGGCTGCCGCTGGGGTCGGATCCCGGTGTGTGACCGGTCGACCGGCCACCGAAGACGATATGGGGCCGTGGCGACTGCGATACGACGGATGTCGCCCCGCCTCCTCCACTACTCCGACGTCGAGAACGCCTACGACACGCCGGACCGGGTCGCCCGCGTGGCCGGCCTGCTGGCCGACCGGCGCGGGCCGGACGCGCTCGTCGCGGGCTCGGGCGACAACACCGGCCCCGGCGTGCTCTCGCTGGTCGCCGACGGCCGACAGTCGCTGGACTTCTTCGAGGCGGTCGACCCTCACGTCGAGACGGTGGGCAACCACGACTTCGACCACGGGTTCGACGCCCTCCGGGCGGTGATCGCCGACGCGCCACAGCGGTGGACGCTCGCCAACGTCGACCTGGACGGCGATCGGTTCGGCGCCGACGCCGGCGTCGAGGCCGGCGTCCTCGTCGACGTGGCGGACGCGACCGTCGGCGTCGTCGGCGTCCTCGACCCGGCGACGACGGAGATGACGCCCGGGACCGGGGCGCTGGAGTTCGACAACCCGGTCGAGGCGGTCGCCCGGGAGACCCCGCGGCTCCGCGAGGCGGGCGCCGACTACGTGGTCGCGCTCGCCCACACGAACGACGGGGACGCCCGCGCGATCGCCGCGGAGACGGGCGTCGACGCCGTGCTCGCGGGCCACTCGCACCACCAGCACGCCACCGCCGTCGACGGCACGCCGTTCACCCGCCCGGGCGCAACCGGGGCGTACGTCTACGAGATCGACCTCGACACCGGTGCGGTCACCTGCCACGACACGCAGGCGGCCGACCCCGACCCGGCGGTCGCCGCCGCGCTCCACGACCGGATCGCCGCCAACGACCTCGACGAGGTGGTCGCACACGTCGACGAGCCGGTCTCCCGGGACCGCGAGCGGCGCCTCGGCGGGGAGTGGCGGCTCGGCAACTTCGTCGCCGACGCCTACCGCTGGAAGACGGGCGCCGACGTAGCCATCCAGAACGGCGGCGGGATCCGCGAGGGGCCGCCGCTCTCGGGGGACGTGACGGTCGCGGACCTGATCAGCGTCAGCCCGTTCGAGGAGCCGGTCGTCGTCACCTCGGTCACCGGCGCGGCGCTCCGGTCGGTCGTGGCGGAGGCGGACGGCCGCGCCGTCGACGGCCTCGACGACTACTGGTACGGCCACGTCAGCGGTATGCGCGTCGCCGCCGAGGACGGCGGCTACGAGCCGTACGTCGACGGCCACCGGGTCGACGACGACGAGCGCTACACCCTCGCCGTCCCGAACTACCTGCTCGTCACCGACCTGGAGTTCCCCACGCTGACCGAGGATCACGCCGTCGAGCGCCACGGTCTCCAGTACGAGATCATCGTCGAGTACGCCCGCGAACACGGGCTCGACGCCCCGCTGGAGGGGCGGATCCCCGACGCCGCGGGCGCCGACTGAACCTTCGCCGGGGGCCGCTCCGAGACCCGGCGTTCCCAATGGAAAGGTTCAGGCGGAGGGGCCGAGAACGCTCCAGCGATGACGCAGGTCGTCGTCCCGGTCCGCTACCCGCTCTCGGAACACTCCAGGGCGACGCTCGCCCGGGCCATCGAGATCGTCGAGGAGCGCGCCGGCCAGCTCACCGTGCTCCACGTCAACCAGTATCAGGACAACCACCAGCCGACCCGTCGCGACCTGAAAGACGCCGTCGAACGGGAGTTCGGCCGGCTGCCCGACGCCCGCTACGTCGTCCGCCAGGGGCTGCTCGTCGAGGAGACGCTGCTCGACGAGATCGTCGCCGAGGACGCCGACATCGTCGTCATCGGCAAGAAACAGGCCGGTCGCTGGCGACGGATGATCCGCCGACTGGTCGACGACCCCGACATCGAGACGTTCCTGCGGGACGAGCTGGACTGCGACGTGGTCACTGCCGAGCGCTGACGGTCGGCCCGCTCCCCTCTCAGGGTCGCTCGTCGTCGCCGTCGCCGTCCCTCTCGGCGGACGGGTCGGGCGGTCGCTCCGAGGGGTCGTCGATCCCGCTCCGGGCCGGTCGGCCGCGGTCGGGCCGTTCCGGGCGGTCGGCCGCGGGCCTGTCGTGGACGCCGACCTGCATCTCGCCGCTCGTCTCGTCGAAGACGTGGTGCTGGTGGGGGTAGGCGATCTCCACGTCCTCCTCGGCGATGGCCTCGGCGAAGGTCGTCTGGATCCGCGAGCGGACCCGCAGCAGCCAGTAGGGTTCTTCGACCCAGTAGCGCAGCCGCAGGTTGATCCCGTGGTCGCCGAACTCGTCGATGTAACAGGTCGGCCCCGCGGGATAGCGGGCCGCACCGACCCGGATCCGGGGCCCCCCGCCGACCACATCGTCGACGTTCCGGGCCGCGTCCTCGGCGAGTTGTCGGGCGCGGGGCACGTCGCTCTCGTAGGTGACCAGGATGTCCAGCGACTGCCGCGTGCGGGTGTCCTCGGCGGAGTAGTTGACCACGTCGCGGTCGCGCATCGTCCCGTTCGGGATGACGAGGAAGGTGTTGTCGAGCGTGAATATCTTCGTGTAGCGGAGCGTGATGTCCTCGACGAACCCGCGCTGGTTGCGGTCGGCGAGTTCGATCATGTCGCCGATCTCGTAGGGCTGGTCGGCCAGCAGGAAGACGCCGCTGATGACGCTGCCGACGATGGGCGCGAGGATGACACCCACCACCGCCGAGAAGACGGCGACCGAGAGCGTCAGGTCGGCGAGGCCGTAGCCGTAGATGCCCATGACGGTGAACGCCGCGAACAGGAAGACGATCCCCCGGATGCCGCGCAGCGCGGTCCGCGTGAGGCTCGGTCGGCGGAACCGGCGGGCGATCCGGCGGCCGAGCAGCCTGACGAGCAGCTGCGAGACGGCGTAGGCGAGGGCGATGACGACCAGCGACTGGGCGAGCTGGATGACCGGCGTCGGCGTGGCGTCGAGGATGCGCACCAGCCCCTCGGGCAGCCACGACGGCGCTCCGCCGCCGGCGGGTGTCCCGCCGTCCTGGCCGCCCGTCTGGGCGACCGCGCCCGCCAGCGCCCGCAGCCACTGGACCATGGCGTGGTGTCCGTCCCACCCGGCAAAAGGGTTGTGTCACAGGCAGTTCGAGCGGTGTCCGTCCCGTCTCGCGGTCTCCCCCGCCTCGCGAATACGCCGGCGTGCGGCCGCTCAGAACTCGTGGACCTGCTCGTCGGTGACCGCGGCGTCGAGCAGCCGGGTGGGGGTCGCGTCGTAGGCGGGGTTCTCGACGGCGAAGCCGTCGGCGGGCTCGCGGATCACCTCGCTGGCCGAGCGGTGTTCGTTCTCGAAGGCGAACCCGCCGGTGACGACCTTCGACTCGGCGCCGACGACCCGGACGGGCACGCCCGCGTCACTGGCCGTGGCGGCCAGCGGGTAGGTGCCGATCCGGTTGTAGAGGGTGTCCTCGACGATGCAGTCCATGCCGACGACCACCTGGTCGATCTCCGACAGGAAGTGGCCGGCCGCGCCGTCGACGATGAGGTGGGCGTCGACGCCGTCGAGGTCGGCCAGGGTGCGCACCATCTTCCGGCCCAGGTAGCGCGGCCGCGCTTCGGTGCAGTACACCTCCAGGTCGGTCCCGTTGTCGACGGTCCGTTCGATGGCTTCGAGGACGGTCGAGGAGTAGTCGTGGGTCAGCAGCGTCGGCCCGTCCTCGAGGTACTCGACGGCGCGCTCGGCGGCCCGTTCTTTCGCCGACTGGACCCGGTCGACGACCGACTCGACTGCGTCGCGGGTCACCGCCTTGGCCGTCTCGACGGAGTCGGCGTCGGCGTCCTCGACGGTCGAGAGGACCTCCCGCTGGGTCGTCTGCAGGGAGGCGTGGGAGGGGTTGGCCCGCCGGAGCGCGTGGCTGTTGCGTTCGAGCGTCCGGACGTACTCCTCGACGGTCGGGTACTCCCGCTCGGTGAGCGAGAGCAGCGCCTCGGCCGCCTTCACCGCGACGACGGACGAACTGTGCGTCTGCATGTCCGCGATCTCCTCGACCGTCTCGTCTATCATGCTCAAACCGTCGCCGCTCGCGCTCAAAGGCTTTCCCCCTGCCGGTTACACCCGCCGAACCCCTCCTCGTCCGTTCGCCCGGCCGCGGACCGGCCTCCCGGTCCTATCGATTCTGATACTCCCGCCGAAGCTGGTTTAGTGTCCGCTCGCGCTATCGGGAGTACATGACGGGTGGCAGCCGGGGACGCGAGCGGGCCCGCCGCGGCGACCGGGACCGGAGCGACCGGGGCGTCTCGGAGTTCGCCGGCGTCGCGATCCTCGTCGGGATCACCCTGCTCGTGACGGGGTCGGTCGGCCTCTACGTGCTCGTCGACGCCGGGTCGGAGACGGCCGGGCCGAACGCGAACTTCACCTTCGAGTACGTCGACGGTCCGTCGGTCCTCATCGTCACCCACGACCGCGGGGACAACTTCACGGCCAGCAACCTCACGGTCCGCGCCAGCGACCGGGCGGTGCCGTGGCACGAACTCGCAAACTCGCCGGCGAACAGCACGGTCTCGCCGGGATCGACGGTACAGCTCAGCCGCCGGAACGCCTACGGGAGCCGGGTCTCTTCGGACGACCGGGTCGCCGTCGTCTACACCCCGCCCGCGGGCAACGAGACTGTCCTCGAACGCTGGGACGGCGCCTGAGCCCGACGACCGCTTCCCTAGCCCTTGATGTTACAGACGGGGAAGGTGCGCGCGACGCGGTCGCCGATGCCCAGCGCGTCCGAGACGCGGACGACCTCGTCGACGTCCTTGTAGACGCCCGGCGCCTCCTCGGCGACGGTCGCGCCGCTCTGGGCCTTGACGTAGACGTGGTCCTGCTCGCGCAGGTCGTCCTGCACGTCGCCGCCCCAGAACTCCTGTTTGGCCTGCGTGCGGCTCATCAGCCGGCCCGCGCCGTGGGCCGTCGACCCGAACGTCTCCGAGAGGGACTGCTCGCCGCCGCGCAGAATGTAGCTCCCTGCGCCCATGCTTCCGGGGATGAGGATGGGCTGACCCACGTCCCGGTAGGCGGGCGGCACCTCCGGCCGGCCCGCGGGGAACGCCCGCGTCGCGCCCTTGCGGTGGACGTACACCTCGCGTTCCTCGCCGTCCTCGACCTCGTGGGTCTCCTTCTTCGCGATGTTGTGGGCCACGTCGTACAGCAGGTCCATCTCCATGGCCTCCCACGAGCGGTCGAACACCTTCTCGAAGACCTGCCGCGTGCGGTGGGTGATGAGCTGGCGGTTCACCCACGCGAAGTTGATCGCCGCGCACATCGCGCCGTAGTAGTCCTCGGCGAGCTGTGAGCCGGCGGGCGCCGCCGCCAGTTCCTTGTCCGGCAACTGCGAGAGCAGCCCCTGGTGGGCCTGTTCGATGTCCCGCAGGTAGTCCGTACAGACCTGATGGCCCAGCCCCCGGGAGCCGCAGTGGATCAGCACGACGATCTGGTCGGGTTCCAGCCCGAAGTCGGCGGCCACGTCCTCGCGGTACACGTCGGTCACGCGCTGGACTTCGAGGAAGTGGTTGCCGCTGCCGAGGCTGCCGACCTGGTTTTTCCCGCGGTCCTTGGCCTTCTGGGAGACCTTGCTCGGGTCCGAATCGTGGCGAACGCCCTCGTCCTCGCAGTGTTCGAGGTCCTCGGGCACGGCGAAGCCCTCCTCCAGCGCCCACTCCATGCCGCGGTCGAGGATGGCCTCAACGTCGCCCATCGACCCCTCGTAGACGCCGCCGCCGCCCAGCCCCGACGGGACGTTCGCGAACAGCGCGTCGACGAGCTCCTCCTCGCGGCCCTGCACGTCCGCGTAGGTGAGATTTGTTGTCAACATTCTGACGCCGCAATTCACGTCGTAGCCCACTGCTCCCGGCGAAATACAGCCGTTCTCCGCGTCGATGCCGGCGACGCCGCCCACCGGGAAGCCGTAGCCCTGGTGCCCGTCGGGCATACAGACCGCGTACTTGCGGACGCCCGGCAGATGGGTCGCGTTCTTGAGCTGCTGGAGCGTCTTGTCCTCGCTGATCTCGTCGAGCAGGTCCTCGCTGGCGAGCACCCGCGCGGGGACGTTCATGTCGCCCTCCTGCGGGATCTCCCAGACGTAGTCCCTGACCTTCTCCAGGGTGATGCCGTCGGCGTCGTAGGTGGTCATGTGCGGGTGTCCGCCCGGCGCGCCGAAATCGGTTTCGCTGTCTCCCGAGGCGGGATCGGCCGCCGCGCACGCAGTTCGGGAGCGGCCCGTTCACCGGAGGTCGGGGTTCGTGAAGTGGCCGACCGTCTCCAGGGGCTCCCAGTCGCCGACCAGCGTCTCCCGCAGCACCTCGTGGTGCTCCTCGTCGATATCGTACGCCTCCTCGTCACCGGCCTCGTCCGCCTCGTCCAGGTCCTCGGCCTCCATGTAGACGTACAGGTAGGCCCCCTCGTCGGTCGAGCGGACGAACGCCGTCTCCGTGTAGACGCCCTCGTGGCGGAGCGTCTCGACGACCTCCGACTCGCGCTCGCCCAGTTCCTCGAACCACGAGCGCAGTCGGTCCGCCTTCCCGTCCTCGATACGGGCGCGGGTGAGCGTGACTTCCGGCATCCTGCTTCGGCCTGTCGTATCAGCGGGGGATAAAGAACGGGTCGTCCGTGTGGCCCTACGCGGTCCGCAACCCCGACCGGTGGGTCAGTCGGCAGCGGGTGCGGCCTCGTCGCGCTCGCGCTCGCGGTCCTCGGCGGCGGTCAGCCAGGCGTCGAGCGAGATGGGGCCGCCACCGAGCGTGAAGATTGCGGATATCATGCCGAACAGCGTGATGTGGGCGAGCACCGGGTCGTCGGGCAGGCCGAACAGCGTCATGACGAGCATCGTGAACGCGACGGCGGCCGCGCCGCGGGTGTAGTAACCGACGACCAGCAGCAAGCCGACGCCGATCTCCGTGAGGCCGGCGCCGAGCACCCAGAGCCCGGGGTCGACCGGGACGATGGCCGTCAGGTCGTACTTGTCGACGACCTGGACTGCCCGGGAGGGGTTGGCGAGCTTCTCGACGAGCCCGAGATAGGCGAACGCGAGGCCGATACCGACCCTGAGGACGGTGGCGACGTAGCGCTCGTAGGGAGCGACCAGCTCGGCGAACCGCTCGGCGACGCCGCCGACGGGGTCGATCCGGCGGTAGTAGGTCCCGGGGGTGCCCGCGACCTCGCCGAGCATGTGGTCGGCGCTGGGGCGCCCGCCGCCGACGAGGACGATGGCGACGAACCCCGGGACGTACTCGATCGCGAGCACGAGTCCCGGGTTGAACGCGAGGGCGGCGAGATACGTCAGGAGGCCAACGGCGGCGACGGCACGCGTCGCCAGCCCGAACAGGAGGAGGAAGCCGAGCCCGACCTGGAGGACCCGGGCATCCGCCGGGACGGCCGGGCTGAAGAGGTAGCCCGCGAACCCGGCGCCGACGAGCGGCAGGCCGAGACTCAGCCGCAGCATCCACGGGACGTACTCCCGGTAGGACGCGAGCGCGGTCCGCAGGGCGTCGATGTCGGGGACCGTCGGCCGCACGAAAAACAGCGCGGTCAGCAGCCCGACCACGCCGACCGTCCCGCCGGCGACGAGCGCGAGGTTCAGCGGGTCCGAGAGCACCTCGACGGCGAACTCGACCGCGTCCCGCGTCGCCGTCGGCGCGTCGGTCACGTAGTCGACGTGTGCACTGGCCCGCCCGGCGAGCGTCGCGACCGCGATGCCCACCAGCAGCAGGCTCGAACCCGACCGCACGCCCGGTCTGTCCATGGCCGGCGGTTGGTGTCGATACGGCATAAGTGGCGGCTTCTCGGCCCGGGCGGCGTCGGGACGGGCGGCTACACGTCGAAGACGACGTAGGCGTGCCAGCCGTCGGCCGTCTCCGAGAGGTCCATCTCGGAGTAGGTGACGGCTTTCAGGTCCCGCGCCTCGACGGCGTCGAGGGGCACCCCGCGCGCCGACCCGGAGAGGTGCCACGCCGCGTTGCCATCCCCGGCGTCGGTTCCGGCCCCGCGGTCGGTACCGTCCGAGTCGCGGACGCCGGGGCCGCGAACGGCGGCCTCGTTGTCGACCGGGAGGACGCCGCGCACGTCGCGCTCGTAGATGAGTTCGTCGAGGTAGTCGAACAGCAGCGCCTCGCGGCCCTCCGCGGCGACGGTGAACTCGAAGCGTTCGCCGCCCTCCGCGGGGATCTCGTCGCACATCGCTGCGGCCATCCCGTCGGCGACGGCGCCGAAGACGGCGTCCAGCGACTCCCCGCTGGCCTCGACGGCCACGTCGGCGGTGTGGTCCCGGAGCGAGAAACTCACGCGTCGCCCCCCGCAGCGTCCCCGTCGGGCGACGCGTCGCCGGCTCCGTCGGTGGCCTCGCCCGGTCCATCGGTGGCCTCGCCCGGTCCATCGGTGGCCTCGCCGGTCGACGTTTCCGTCGAGCTACTGTCGTCGCTCGCGTCGGAGGACCCGTTCGTGTCCTCGTCGCCGGTCTGGTCGAGCATGTAGTGGCGGACGGCCTCCTCGTCGTCGACCTCGGACTCGTCGATGTCCGGGTGGATCGCCGCGAACTCCCGGCGGGCCTGGGCGCGCAGGTCGTCGGCCGCGTCCCCGGTCAGGTCGCTCAGGTCGTCGACGGTCCGGGTCCCCCACGCGCTCAGGTCGCCGACGCCGTCGCGGGCCTGCTTCCGGATGGTCTCGAGGTCGACGAGCTCCTCCGGCGGTTCCTCCTCGGTCCGCTCGCCGGTCGCCACGCCGCTGGTGACGATCGAGCGGATCCCCTCCTCGACGGTCAGGTCCACGTCGTACACCCGGTCCTCGGAGACGTGGATGACGTATCCGCCCATCACGGGGTTGGGTGCCAGCGGCATGAACAGCGTCGTCACGTCGTCGTGGCCGGTCGTGTCGCCGATGGTCGGCGGGGCGTCCGCGGTGACGAACGCCAGCGAGTACGAGCCCTCGCGTGGGAACTCGACGAGCTTGACCTCGCGGAAGCTCTCGGCGTCGTTCGACAGCATGAGCTCGGTCATCTCGTTGAAGCTCGTGTAGACGGAGCCGATCCCCGGGATCCGTGCCATGAGCGTGTCGAACACGCGCTCGAATCCGCTCCCGGACCGCGTCTCGGCGATCAGACCGATGGCGAAGATCAGCGCCACGAGCGTCAACACGGCCAGCACTTCGAGCTGGAGCTGCGTGAGGTTCTCCCCGACGCCGTATCGCCGGCTGAGGAAGTCCACGAACGGGCTGATCGCCTGGAGGATGAAGTTGACGACGAACCCCAGGACCATCACCGTGACCAGGACGGGGATCGTCACCGCCGCGCCGCTGATGAACACCTGCCGGACCTTCTCGGAGAGCGGGACCTCCGAACCGGGGAAGTCGGGTGCCAGCCCGGACGAGAGCAGTACCATACGCTCACCTGCGCGCGACTCGCCGAAAGGTTTGTGACCGTCGCCGACTCGCGACCCGTCCGACGCCGATGGAATTATAGTGGCTTACACGCTACAGCCCGGATAGTGAGCGTCAACGTCGAGCGACGGGTCGTCGACCCGGGGGACGCCGACCACGTCGAGCAGGCCTGGCAACTCAAAGAGCGGATCCGCGCGGACGAGGGGGTCCTCCGCCAGCGACGCGGCTTCTTCGAGAACGCCTACCGCCGCTCGACGGTCTACCTGTTCGTCGACCGGAGCGACCGCGACGCGCTCGTGGGGTTCGCCGCCGTCCGCCGGGACGGTTACATCCTCTTTCTCGCCGTCGACGCCGACTACCGCGGCGAGGGCTTCGGCGAGGCGCTGGTCGCCCGCGTCGCCGAAGACTACAGCTCCGTGACCTGCCACGCCCGCACGACCAACCGCGAGGCGATCAGCTTCTACCAGCACATCGGCTTCACCATCGAGCGCCGCATCGACGACTACTACGAGGACGGCGGCGACGCCTACTACCTCAAGCTCGGCGAGGACGAGGGGCTCGCCGACCGGCTCTCGAAACTGCTCGGCGGGTAGCCGGGGCGGCCGCGGGTCGCCGGTCGACCGCCCGCGGTCGGCGGTGAGCGAAACCGCTTTCACGAACGGTCCGAAACCGGGTAGCCGTGCAGGAACAGACGCGGGCGTACCTCCGGGGGCGGTTCGGCGACCACTACCGCCGGACGGACCTCTCGCCGCCGCCCGAGGCCAACGAGCGCGAGTGGGGCTACGTTCCCTGGACCGACGGTCCCGGCGAGACGATGGTCCGCCACCGCTCGCTGCTCGACATGGGCAACCTCGACGACTTCCTCGCCCGCGAACGGCCGAAACACGTCTACTTCTCGGCCGGCCGCTACGAGAGCCCCGGCGCGAGTTCGATGGGCGAGAAGACCTGGCGCTCCTCGGACCTGGTCTTCGATCTGGACGCGGACCACCTGCCCTCGGTGACCCTCGGCGAGGACAGCTACGCCGAGATGCTCGCGAAGTGCCAGGACGCGCTCCGCCGGCTGCTTGACTTCCTCGACGACGACTTCGGCTTCGAGGACATGACGGTCGTCTTCTCCGGCGGCCGGGGCTACCACGTCCACGTCCGCGACGAGACGGTGCAGGAACTGGGGAGCGACGCGCGCCGGGAGATCGTCGACTACGTGCGCGGCATCGGGCTGGACCAGGAGTACGTCCAGACCAGCGAGATGCGCGGCGGCGTCAGCCGGCGGGTCGTCCGGACGGAGGGGGGGTGGGGCCGGCGCGTCCACGAACACCTCCTCGCGTTCGTCGACGACCTGCTCGCGATGGACGACGAGGCGGCGAAGGCTCGCCTGCAGGAACTCGACGGCATCGGCGAGGGTCGCGCCGAGACCGTCTACGGCGCCCTGGAGAACAACGCCGAGGCGCTGGAGGCGGGCAACGTCGAACTCGGCGGCGTCGGCCTCCGGACGCTGCTCGACGCGTTCGTCGCCGAGGTCGTCGAGCGGCAGAACGCCCCCATCGACGAGCCGGTGACGACGGACGTGAACCGCCTCATTCGGCTGCCGGGCAGCCTCCACGGCGGCAGCGCGCTGGCGGTGCGGCGCATCGACCGTGCGGATCTGGACGCGTTCGATCCGCTGGTCGACGCCGTCCCGGAGACGTTCGTCGGCCACGAGATCAGCGTCGAGGTGACCGACCCCGGCACCGTGGAACTGCGTGGCGATACCTTTAATCTCCAGGCGGGCGAGTGTTCCGTTCCGGAGTACCTCGGCGCGTTCCTGATGGCCAGAGGTCGCGCCGAGAAGGCACCAGAATGAGAGGCAACCCGCGATGATGGACCTGGACGAACTGCGCTCTGTACAGAGCCGCGAACGGCAGACCGACAGCCTCCAGCAGCTGCGGGAGTCGTTCTACCAGGACGCCGGGGAGTTCATCCAGCAGCTGCACCGCGAGCGCGAGCGCGCCGCCGAGGAGGCCGACGACCCCTGGGACGCCCCGGAGGTCAACCGCCTCAGCGACGACATCGACACGGCCGAGGGGACGGTCGAGGCCATCTACGAGCGCCGCGTCGGCAAGATCGTCAAGATGGCGTCGCTCGCCGCCGCGGACATGCCGACCGAGGACGAGGGGCTCACCGCCGAGGAGCGCAGCCTCTTCGAGACGCTCGTCGCCGCGATCGAGGAGAACCGCGCCCACGTCGAGGCGGTCATCGAGGGGGAGAACCCGGCCGCCGCGGCCGCCGACGTGGAGACGGGCGTCGAAACCGACGCCAGGGAGGGCAAGGCTGCCGACACCGGCGCCCCGGTCGACACCGACACCGGCACACCGGCCGACACCGGCGCATCGGACGATCCGCCGGCCGAACGTCCACCGGACTCGTCCGCTGCTCCCGATTCGAGCACCGCCTCCGACTCGACCACCGGAGGGGCGGGCTCGGACGGCGAACGCCGGGAGGTACCGAGCGGACCGGACGACCTGGGTGACGCGCCCGGGGTCGACGCGGAGTCGGGGCCGAGCCCCTCCGAGGATCCGTCCGCCGGATCGACCGCCGAAGAGTCGGGCGTCGACGCCGCCGACCTGATGGGCGACGGCTCGGAGACGGCCGACGCGGCCGCCCCGACAGACGACACCGACCAGGCCGCACCGCCGGAGGAGTCGGCGGACGACGGGGGCCGCGACCACCCCCCGCAGGCCGACGGGGGCGCCGGTGCGGTCGACACCCAGCGGAGTTCCGAGTCCGGTGGCGAGGGCGGTCCGGCGGTCCCGGCGGGCGACGGTTCCACGACCGAATCCGCGTCGCCTTCGCCCGACAAGGGGACAGACGGCGCGGCGGACGCGTCGGTCGACCGCGCGACGGTGAAGATCACGAGCGACGTGGGCGAGATCTTCGGCGTCGACCAGCGGGCCTACGACCTCACCGAGGAGGACGTGGTGACGCTGCCCGAGGCCAACGCCGGGCCGCTCGTCGAGCGCGACGCCGCCGAACGGCTGGACTGACCCCGTTCTATCGAGCGGAAATTCGACCGCCGAGCGGCGGCGCCGCCGTCAGACCGGTTCGGGACGGGACCCGAGCGTGAGTTCGACGGTCCGTTCCTCGCCGTCGCGGAGGACCGTCACGTCGATCGTGTCGCCGGGGCTGGTCTCCAGCGCGAGGAAACTGGCGAGCGCCTCTCTGGTGGGGATCGAGGTCCCGCCCATCGCGACGACCACGTCGCCGCCAGTCGCGACGCCGGGCTGGCCGGCCACGGTCGTCTCGCCGGTCGACCCCTGGAGGACGCCGTCGGAGGGGGCGCCGTCGCGGACGAGGTCGATGTAGACGCCGACGTGCTCGTCCACGCCGTTGGCCTCGGCCAGCAGCGGGCCGACCGTCTGGAGGCGGACACCCATGTAGGAGTGCTCGTACTCGCCGTCCTCCAGCAGTGCGGGGACCACTCTGCGGGTGAGCGGCGCGGAGATGCCGAAGCCGATGTTGTCGCCGCCGCCGGAGTTGATGACGCCCGCCACGGCCCCGTCGAGTGTGACCAGCGGCCCGCCGGAGTTGCCGGGGTTGACCGGCGCGTCCGTCTGGATCGCGTCGGGGATGCTGAAGTCGTTCGGCGCCGGGAGCGTCCGATTGAGCCCGCTGACGATCCCCGCCGAGACGGACCCCGAGTAGCCGAACGGGTTGCCGATGGCGATGACCTCCGTCCCCACCTCGGGGTCGGACTCGCGGAGCGCCAGCGGCTCGGCGCTCTCGGGCAGCTCCTCGACGGAGAGGACCGCCAGATCGCTGTACACGTCCGTCCCCTCGACGGCCGCGTCGAGCCAGCCGCTGTCGCTGAACCGGAGGTAGATCGTCTCGGCCCCCTCGACGACGTGCTGGTTCGTGACGACGTGGCCGTCGCTGTAGACGAAGCCGGTGCCCTGCGAGGGGCCCGGCGCGCCGGTGTACACCTGGATCTGGGCGACCGACGGGACGGTCGAGCGGTACACGTCGGCGTAGGTGCTCTCCCCGTCGGCGTCGAACTGCTCGAAGTCGCCGGCGGCGCCGTCCGCGCCACCGTCGCCGTCCGCGGGACCCGAGCCCGGCGTCGACGGCTCGGGGTCGACCGGCGTCGTGTCCTCGGTCTCGCCGCCGAGGATCGAGTCGGAACAGCCGGCGACGCCCGCCGACAGCGCCGTCCCGCAGGCCGCGAGGAACCGCCGTCGCGACGAGTCGGAGTCGTCCATACCGGAACCGTAGGACACCAGCCGAATAAAACCGCGGACGGACGGGGGTCGGAGGACCACGCTCACTTCTCGTCGGGGCCGGCGGGACCGACCCGCCGGAACGGCATCCCCTCGAACACCAGCTCCGGCGTGTCGCCGGGGAACCACTCCACGTCGGTCGTGCTCTCGGCGCAGTCGACGTCCGTGAACCGGTAGGGACTCCCCGCGAGGTCGACCGGGAGCGCGCGGACCTCGAACGAGCCGCCGTCGCCGCCGAACGCGACGGTCAGCGCGGCGTCGTCCCGTCGAACGGTCGCGTGGTGGTTCCCGCCCGGGCTCTCGTAGCGACCGACCAGCCCGTCGAGCGTCCGCGCGACGCCGGCAGTCGGATCGACCGCCTCGGGGTCCGCGCCGACCACCTCCCCGAGGGCCGCCCGCGCCGCCGCTTTCCCGTCCGCGACCCCGGGGTGACCGATCGCGACCCCGACGCCGGCGTCCTCGAGGAATCCGACGTACCCCCCGGAGAAACCGGTGTTGCCGCCGTGTCCCACGAGCCGGTCCGACCCGAACGGCTCGGTCTCCCAGCCGTAGCCGTAGGCCATCTCGGTTCCGTCGACCAGCCGCTTTCGGGTGGCGACGGGCGTCCGCATCCGGTCCAGAATCTCCCGGGGGACAGCCGGGTCGTCGGCGATGTGGGCCCGCAGGAAGCGAGCCAGATCGGCGACTCCCGCGAGCAGTCCGCCGGGCGCTCGGAGCAGGTCGTTCGTCGCGATCGGGTTCTCCGACGCAGAGCCGTCGCGGAACTTCCCTTCCTCGTCCTCCTCCCCGGAGACGTACGGCGCCATCACGTCGGCCGAGGGGTCGCCCAGGGCCGACCGGTCGAACGTCGCCTCCGGCATATCGAGCGGGTCGAACACCGCCCGTCGCACGAACGTCGGGAACTCGGTCCCGGAGACCGCCGTCACGAGGCGGTCGAGGACGGCGTACCCGCTGTTGTAGTAGTAGAACGGCTCGCCGTCGAGGCGCCGGCGGTCGGTCGTGTCGGCGACGAACGACCGGAACTCGTCCCACCCGTCGAGGTCGTCGGCGGCGAACGCCAGATCGTCGTTGGGCAGCCCGGAGGTGTGCGAGAGCAGCTGTCCGACGGTGATCGGGTCGCCGGGCGCGTCAGCGAAGTACGGGACGTAGTCGGCGACCGGGTCGTCGAGGTCGATCCCCTCGCGGTCGGCCAGGACGAGCGTCGCGAGCGCGGTCACCGGCTTCGTGACGGAGCCGACTGCGTACAGCGTCCCCCCGGTGGCGGGCCGGTCGGGACCGTGCCGCCCGAACCCGGCGGTCGCGACGGTTCCCGAGCCGTCGACGAGCGCGACGCTCGCGCCCGGGACCGCTCCGTCGGCGACCCACGATTCGACGGCTTCGAGCGCCGGTTCGACGCGGTCGGCCGAAATCGCTGGCGGGGCCATCGCTCGACACGTCTCGGCGGACGCACAAATCGGTTCGTGGTCCCGAGGGGACAAACTACAACACGGAGTTTCCCGAAGGGACCGGTATGAGCCGATGGGTCGTGACGGACGAGTCCGGCCGGCCCGACTGGCGGCGGCCGGCGCTCAGGGTCGGGCTGGAGATCAGCCTGGTCGCGCTCGTCGCGGCCTACGTCGCGGTCCACCTCTCGTCGCCGCTCGTCGTCGCGGTCGTCGTCGTCGCGGCGGTCGTCGGGTCGGCCGCGTTGCTCTTTCGCGCGCTCGACCGACAGGCATACGCCTGGGTCCGCTACGCCAGCGAGCGCGCACGGGAGAGCCAGCGGAACCAGCGAAACCGGCGACAGAAGCGCGCGCAGCGACGACAGCGTAGCGGGCAGCGGAGTGGCGGCAGCCAACGGACACGCCAGCCGGACGGCGAGGAGTGACCGCCGACGTTCCCGGCGAGGATCTTCCGGTGGTCGTAGCATTAAGTGCGTCTGCCACGTAGCCTCGACCGACTATGGAGCTGACCTGGCACGGCCACTCGACGTGGCACGTGACGGTGGGGAGCACCGACCTGCTGATCGACCCCTTCTTCGACAACCCGAAGACTGACCTGTCGCCTGCGGACCTCGACACGCCGGACTACGTCCTGCTGACCCACGGCCACGCCGACCATATCGGCCACGCCGGGGCCTTCTCCGACGCGACGCTGGTGGCGGTCCCGGAACTGGCCGCCTACGCCGAGGAGGAGTTCGGCTTCGACGACGCGGTCGGCGGGATGGGCATGAACCTCGGCGGGACCGTCGAGTGTGGCGACGCCTTCGTGACGATGCACCGCGCCGACCACACCAACGGCATCGAGACGGACTACGAGTACTCCGCCGGCCCGCCGGCGGGCTTCGTCGTCTCGGACACCAAGCCGACGCAGGTCGAGGACGAGGAGAGCGAGACGTTCTACCACGCGGGCGACACCGGCCTCATGACGGAGATGCGCGACGTTATCGGGCCCTTCCTCGAGCCGGACGCCGCCGCGCTGCCCGTCGGCGACCACTTCACGATGGGCCCGATGCAGGGCGCCATCGCGGCCGACTGGCTGAACGTCGACCACGTCTTCCCGATGCACTACGACACGTTCCCGCCGATCGAGATCGACCCGCAGGACTTCGTCGACGAGGTGGCTGCGACCGGCTCCGACGCCGAGGTCCACGTCCTCGATGGCGACGAGACGTTCGACCTCTCCGAAGGGTACTGACGCTCAGTCCGAGCCGGGCATGTCGACGCCCTCCACGGTGAACCGCGCGCCGCCCGCCGGTCCGTTTTCGGCACCGAGCCGCCAGCCGTGGTCGGCGGCGATCCGCTGGGCGACGTAGAGCCCGAACCCGTCGCCGTCGTCGGCGGCGAACCCCGCGTCGAACACGCGGTCGGTCGGCTCGGCCTCGATCCCCGGGCCGTCGTCGGCGACCGCGAAGCCGTCGCCGGTCCAGCGGAGCGTGACCGTCACGTCGCGGCCGCCGTGTTCGAGGGCGTTCGACAGCAGGATCTCGAAGAGGATCCGCAGCGACTCCGGGTCGGCCCGGACGCGCGCGTCCTCGGCGACCACCAGTTCCGCTCCGGGCGTCTCGTGGGACGCCCACACCTCGCGGGCGACCGTCGAGAGCCACACCGTCCGTTCCTCGCCGCCGACCCGCTCGCGGGCGGCCAGCCGGACGATGTCGTCGACCGTCGAGGCGAGCCGCGCGTGCGACGCCGCGACCGCGTCGACGTGGGGCGTGCCCTCCGGGACCGCTTCGAGCCGGCCGCTCGCGACCTGGAGCTCGTTGCGCAGCTCGTGGGCGGCGACCAGCGCGACCTTCGCGAGGCGCTCGTTCTGGCGGCGCAGCTCCTGCTGGCGGCGCTTGCGCTCGGAGATGTCGCGCGTGATGCCCACCAGCCCGACCACGTCCCCGTCGGAGCCGTACCACGGCACCTTCGTCGTCAGGGCGTACTCGTCGTCCTCCCCGGCGGTGTACTCCTCGGCTTCGATGAGCGGGGACTCCTCCTCGATCACCCGCCTGTCGTCCGCGTACGAGCGACGGGCCCGGTCGGGCGGTCCGTCGGTCAGCACCTCGTCGGTCCGCCCGATCACGTCGGCCAGGTCCACCGTCGCGCCCGTCGCGAGCGCGTGTCGCGCCGCCTCGTCCTTGGCGTAGAGGTGCATCGGGAAGCCGTCGACCATCGACATCAGCAGCGTCTCCAGCCGCGAAGGCGGTCGGGCGGCCGCGGACTGGGTGTCGCCATCCAGCGCCGCGGCGACCGCGGCCACCGCCTCGGCGTCGGTCAGCGACCCCGCATCGACACGGGTCGTCCGGGGTTCACCGCCGGATCCGTCCGCACGGTCGGGACTGGACCCGTCCGCCCAGTCCTCCCCGGCACCGACCAGCACGACCGGGAGACCGGGATAGAGCGTCCGGACGCCGCGTTCGAGGTGCGAGGGCGCGACCGGGTTGCCCTCGTCCGGGACGACCAGGCAGTCGACCGTGTCGTAACAGAGTGCGTCGAACAGGTCGGGGAGCGACCCGGCCGAGTCGACCGAGGCCGCGACTCCGGCGTGGTCGAGCGCCTCCGCAAGCGCCGACGCGTCGGCCGGGTCGGTCGCGGCGACGAGGACGGTGTCGGCCATCGGGATCCGTAGTTGCCAATTGTGATCGCCGTAATTGAGTGTTTCCCCGGTCCGCCGTCCCGGCCGTCTCCGGCGCGCTCGTCTCGCTTGGGCACCTTTTAGAAGGGGGCGGTCGAACGTCTTCGCGTATGTCCGACATCGAAGTCACCAGCGTCTGCGAGGAAGGGTTCACGACCGAAAGCGAGATCGACGGCGAGTGGCAACTGGTCGTCGACGCCCTGGAGGAGGACGGCCCCTCGCCGAACCAGGTGCTGGCGGCCGACTACGCCTCCTGTTACATCCCGGCACTGCGCGTCGCCGCCGACCGGACCGGCTACGACGACATCGGCCACGTCGAGGTTGAGGTCGAGGCCGACCTCGACGAGGACGACGACCTCGAATCGATCGCCTTCACCGTCAAGACCGAGGCCGCCCTCGGCGAAGACGCCCAGGAGATCGTCGAACTCGGCGAGGAGATCTGTCACGTCCACTCGGCGCTGACGGAGTCGCTCCACGCCGACATCTCGATCGAAGACGACGCGTTCTGAGGGCCGTTCGCGCCCCGTTTCCGACTCGCGCCGTTTCTCGACCCGCCCGGGACAGGACACGTGCCGGAGACCGCCGAGTAGCCGCTGCGGTGCGACTGACCGGGGGACCCGTGGCGCTCGTCGTCGAGACGGACGACGGGTTCGCGGTCGTCTACACGGCTGGGACCAGACGGTCGGTCGTCGAGCGGCCGGCAGTCGAGCGGGCGATAGAAGGGGTCTCTGTGGTGTTGGGGGTCGCGATACTCCGTCGGCGGTGGCGCGAGACGACCCGAGGGTCAGGCCGCGACCTCTTCTTCGGCCTCGTCGTCGCCGTGGACGCGCTCGACCACGTCGTTGACGATGACGATGTCGCCGACCGCCTGGACCCAGCGGTAGGGCACGATGACGCCCCGGGACTGGGTGGCCTCGGTGCCGAACAGCTCCGTATTGATCTGGTGGAGCGCGAGGCCGGTCACCTGCTCGACGTCCAGATCGAGCCGCAGGTCCTCGACCTCGCCGACGAACACGCCGTTCTTGGTGTAGACTTCCCGCCCCACGAGCGTCGTGATCTCCTGTGGCGCCGTCTCGGGATTCATATGCCGTAACTCGGCTGGCGGGGTCTTAAATTCTTGTTCTGTGTCTGACGCCGTCCCCGAAATTCCGTCCGTCGGCCGTCGTCCGTACGTCCGACGGACACGACGCCGTGGCGGTTAAACGGGCGCGTCCCCTACGTCGCGGCGATGAGCGAAGCCAGCGACGACGGGAGCGACGACCCGACCGACGAGGAGCTCGAACGGATCCGCGAGCGCAAGCGGGAACGCCTCAGGTCCGGCGAGGGATCGACGCTCTCGGACGACGGGGACGACTCGCCGTCCGGTGCCGGCGGGACGACCGGTCCCGACGAGCCGGTTCACGTCGAGAGCGAGGCCGACTTCGAGGAGACCGTCGCCGGGGGCGTCGTACTGGTCGACTTCCACGCCGACTGGTGTGGCCCGTGTCAGATGCTCGAACCGGTCGTCGCGGACATCGCCGAGACGACGGCGGCGACCGTCGCGAAGGTCGACGTGGACGCCCACCAGGGGCTCGCCCGGGAGCACGGCGTCCAGGGCGTCCCCACCCTGTTGCTGTTCGTCGACGGCGAGCTGACCGAACGGCGCGTCGGCGTCCAGGACGAGAGCGCGCTCCGGGACCTCGTCGCACAGCACGCCTGAAACAGGACTCACGAGGAGTCAGATCGGTACCGCGAACCGAACCGAGTCGGAGGGAACCGCGAGATGCGGGGGAGTGCGTCCGGCGCGGTCAGCTACCGGTCGCGTCGCCCACGTCGATCGGGTCCTCGATGTCGCCGGTGACCGACTCGAGCAGGTCGGTGACGGTAACCATCCCGATCACGTCGCCGTTCTCGATGACGAGGGCGAGTTCCTGGTTCTCGGCCTGGAACTGGTCGATAGCGTCGCTGACGTCCACGTCCGGCGAGAGGGTCATCGGCGGCGCAGCCAGGTCCTCGAAGTCGATCGCATCGTCGTTCGCGAGGTCCTCGCGGTGGCCGGCGAGCACGGGGAGATAGAGGATCCCGCGGAAGTCGGTCAGGTCCTCGCCGACCAGCGGGTAGCGGGTGTGGGGGTTCTCCTCCATCCGGCGGAAGTTCTCCTCGGCGTCGACCTCGGTCGACAGCGCGACGACGTCGTCGGCGTCGAGCATGACCTCGCGGACCGGCCGCTCGCCGATGGTGAGCGCGTTCATGACCTCCTCGCGGCGGTCCTCGGGCAGTTCGCCCTCCTCGAGGACCGACCCGAGCTTGTTGCGCAGGTCCGCCCGCGACTCGATGACGTCCTCCTCGGTCTCCAGCCACGCGCCGGTCATCTCGATACCGAACAGCCGCAGCGTCCACTTGGCGATCCCGTCGCCCAGCGTGATCAGCGGCGAGATGAGCCAGTTGAACCAGTACAGCGGCGCCGCGCCGTACTTGCAGACCATCCGCGAGCGCTCGACGCCCAGGTACGTCGGCGTCTGCTCGCCGTGGGTCAGGTGGACGAGGTTGATGATCAGGAAGGCGATGACGGCGCCGGCGCCGACAGTCGCCAGCCGCGTCCCCTCGAACAGCGGGTGGAACAGCGCCGCCAGCGCCGGCTCGGCGACGATACCGACCGCGATGCTGGAGGCGGTGATCCCAACCTGGCAGGTCGTGAGGTAGATCTCCAGGTTGTTGGTCATCTCCCAGGCGCGTTCGAGCGCGGCGCTGCCGTCCACGAACTCCTCCTCGGTGAACTGCCGCGCCCGCGTCAGCGCGAACTCGATCGCGACGAAGAAGCCGTTCGCGAGGATCAACCCGACGCCCGCGATCAGCCGGGCCCAGACCTCCAGCGCGTTCATCGAGCCGTGCGCCTGTGCCAACCCCACGCCGACGATCGACCGGATCCAGAACTCCAGGGCGTACATCGCCGCCGGCTTCTCCTTCGAAGGTTATAGTAGCAGCGGAACGTCCAATTCCGGCGACAATCGTGGCTGCAGTTCCGCTGTGTCCGATTTCAGGTCCGGTCGAGCGGTCCTGAAAGGTTATGGCACTGCATCCCACAGGGGCGGGTATGCCCTCGACGCTGGTGCATCTCGCCTTCGGCGGGATGATCGCCGCCGCCCTGCTGGGGTCGGTCTTCGACCGCCGGTCGCTGCTGGTCGTCCTCGCCGTCGTCGCCGCGCCGGACCTGGACTCCTTTATCGCGCTCTTCTTCGTCGCCGGCCACCGCACCGTCCTGCACACCTACGTCATCCCGATCGCCGCGAGCGCGCTGCTGTACGCCGACCTGCGCCTCCGTACCCACTCGCTGGTCCGCGACCGCTGGGGCCCGGAGGGGGTCCGCCTGGCGTGGGTCAGCGTCGTCGCGCTGGCGTTTGCGGGGATCGGACTGGACTTCGTCGACCACGGCGTCAACCCGCTGTGGCCGCTCCACGACCAGTTCTACGTCCTCGACGGCCGCTTCGAGATCTCCGACCAGCGCGGGATCGTCCAGAGCTACGTCGACCTGAGCCCCGCGACAGAGCAGACGGGACCGCGCAGCCGCGGCTCCTCCCAGGAGGTCAACATCTCGACGGGCGTCGACCCCAACCCCGGCGGAACCGGCGGCGGTCCCGACCCGGACACGGTCGAGGACCCCGAGCGGATGTTCCCCGTCGTCCGCCACGGCTGGCAACTGGCCATCCTCGTCACCGGTACCGTCGTGACCGCCGCGCGGCTGTGGACCGACGACATCGAGAACTGATACGGATTACTGCAAGTCATTCCGGGATCGACCGCACGCAGTCGTGCGGTCGCCGGGTAAACGCTTGCAATAATCCGTATGAAGCGGGCGGCCACGGGACCGAGCGACCCGCTCAGAGCTCCTCGGGCAGGCCCTGCCCGGCGGCGTCGACCGAAATCACGTCGTCGACGGCCTCGCGGGCGCTCGCGGAGTCCTTGAGCCCGGTCCCAGTGGCGACGACGACGACGCGTTCGCCCGATTCGATGGTCCCCCGGTCGACCGCCGCGCGGACGCCCGCGACTGCGGCGGCACTCGCGGGTTCGGCGAAGACGCCCTCGCACTCGCCGAGCAGACGCTGGGCGTCGCGGATCGCCTCGTCGGAGACGACGACCGCGTCGCCGCCGCTCTCCGCGAGCGCGCGGCAGGCCTTGCCCGCGTTGTGCGGGACGCCCACGTCGATGCTGTCGGCCGTCGTGTCGCCGACGCCTTCGGACCGGCCGTCGCCCGAACCCCGTTCGGCGGCAGTGGCCGCTGTCGAGTCGGCGCCGCCGTCCGCGGCTACCCCGTCACGCTCGGCGACGAACCGGTCGTGGATGGCCGTCGCGCCCTCGGCCTGGACGCCCAGCATCCGGGGCGCGTCGTCGACGACGCCGAGCCGTTCGAACTCGCGGAGGCCCTTCCAGGCGCCGGCCAGCGAGCAGCCGTTGCCCATCGGCATCGCGACCCAGTCGGCGTCGGGCGCCCCCTCGGCGAGTTCGAACCCCAGCGTGCGCTTGCCCTCGACCGCGTAGGGGTTCATCGCGGCGTTGCGGTTGTACCAGCCGCGCTCGGCCGAGACTTCGCGGCAGAGCTCGTAGGCGTCGGCGTACGTGCCGTCGACGCCCAGCACCGTCGCGCCGTAGAGGCGCGGCTGGACGGCCTTGGCCTCCGGGAGGTCGGCGGGGACGAAGATGCGACAGTCGAGGCCCGCGCGGGCGGCGTACCCCGCGAGCGACGCCGCGGCGTTGCCCGTCGAGGCGCAGGCGACCGTGTCGTGGCCCGCCTGGCGCGCCCGGGAGACGACGACGGCGCTGCCCCGGTCCTTGTTCGAGCCCGTGGGGTTGGTCGTCTCGTTCTTGACGAGGGCGTCGACGCCCAGCGCGTCGCCGAGCGCGGGCGCATCGAGCAGGTCGGTGCCGCCGGCGCCCAGCCTGACGGGGTCGCCGTCGACCGGCAACAGCGGTTCGTAGGCCCACAGGTCTCCGGTAGGGCGGTCGAGGACACCGTCGAGTTCGTCGGCGAGGGCGTCGTAGTCGTAGCGTACGTCGAGGACGCCCGTCACGCCGTCGTGCTCGGGGCAGGTGTACTCGACGGCGTCGGGCGCGTAGCGGCGCCCGCACCGCTCGCAGACCAGGGCCTCGACGGGTGTCATTGGGTTGCCTTGGCTACCTGTCGGCCCGACCGTCACAAATGCCTTCTGGCTTTTCGGCGCCGCGGGTCCCGACTGGCCGGCCCCGCGGGGGCCAGCGAGGGCCCGGTGACGCCCCGCCGGTGGCCGCCCGCGGCTCGACCGCGCTTCCCCGTGATTGATGTACCCGCTCACCGACCACGGTGGTATGAACGAGGGGTTGCGCGTGCGCGAGCGGCTCGGCGTCGCCGACGTGATCACGCTGGCCAACGCCGTCGTCGGGTTCGCCGCCGGCGTCGTCGCGCTCTCGGACCCCTTCCTCGCCGCCCGCCTCGTCCTGGTGGCCGCCATCGCCGACGCGCTCGACGGGATCGCGGCCCGCACCTTCGGCGGCACCGAGGTCGGCCCCCTGCTGGACTCGGTGACCGATGTGGTGTCGTTCGGCGCGACCCCCGCCCTGCTGGTCGTCGGAATCACCGGCGCCGAGTGGGGCTGGCTGGGCGACGGGCTCACGGCCGCCCCGCCCGCGCAGGCCGCCGCGGCCGTCGGCGTCGGGGCTGTCTTCGTCGTCTTCTCCGTCCTACGGACCGCGCTGTACAGCGAGTTCGTCGGCGACGGCGAGAACCGACCGGGCATCCAGAACACGCTCGGTGCGACCATCCTCGCGGCCGCCTACCTCGCCGGCCTGACGTGGGTGCCTGGCCTGCTCGCCGCCGCCGCCGTCCTCTCGGTGGCGATGGTCGCGCCGGTCCCCTACCCGAAACTTCTGGCCCGCGACGCCGGGGTCCTCGGCGTCGTCCAGGCCGCCGCCGTCCTCGCGCCGCTCGCCTTCGGCCGCGTCCTCCCGCGGTTCCTGCTCGTCGCGGCCCTGGGGTACATGTTCCTCGCGCCGCGGTTCTACTGGGGGGAGTGAAGCCGGTCGCCGGTACTGACCACCGATACCGACTGCCGCTACCCACTGCCGTTACCGACTACCGCAACCGAGTCCCGCCGGGGCCGGGAGAAGTTTTTTGCACCCGTCAACCGACACGGCAATCGTGGTTTACGAGACCGGCAACCGGACGATAGACGACGCCGTCGAGCGCGTGCTGGCGGGCGAGCGGCTGACGCGGCGCGACGGGCTGGCGCTGGTCGCGCAGCCGGTCGAGCAGCTGGCCGCAGCGGCCGACGCGGTCCGCGCCGAGTTCGGCGACGGCACCGTCGACGCCTGCTCGATCGTCAACGCGAAGGCCGGCGACTGCGCCGAGGACTGCGGCTTCTGCGCCCAGTCGGTCCACTTCGACACCGGCATCGACACCTACGGCTTCCTCGACCCCGAGAAGATTCTGGAGGCGGCGAAACGCGCCGAACGCGACGGCGCCCAGCGATTCGGGATCGTCGTCGCCGAGAAGGGGGTCTCGAAGGACCACAGGCCCGAGGAGTGGGCCGAGGTGCTCCGCGCGATCCGGCTCGTGCGCGACGAGACCGACGTGGAGGTCGACGCCTCGCTGGGCATCCTCACCGAGGAGGAGGCGACGGTTCTGGCCGAGGAGGGGATCAACCACTACAACCACAACATCGAGACCTCGCCGAACTTCTTCCCGGAGATCGTCGACAGCCACTCCTTCGAGGACCGGGTACAGACCCTTGAGGTCGCGAAGGAGGCCGGCATGGACCTGTGTGCCGGCGTCATCCTCGGGATGGGCGAGAGCCCGACCGACCGCGTGGACGCGGCCGTCGCGCTGCAGGATATCGGCGTCTCCTCGCTCCCGGTGAACATCCTGAATCCCGTGGCCGGGACGCCGCTGGGCGAGCGGTTCGACGACGGCGCCGACATCACGACCGAGGAGATCGTCTCGACCATCGCAGTGTATCGGCTGCTCCACCCCGAGGCGCGAGTGCGGCTGACCGGCGGACGGGAGGTCAATCTCGACGCGGACGAACAGCACCTCCCCTTCGAGGCGGGCGCCGACGGGATGCTCACCGGCGACTACCTCACGACGGAGGGCCAGTCCCCCGCGGACGACATCGAGGTCGTCGAGCGCGCCGGACTGGAGCTGAACACGGACGCCAACGACTTCGACCCGGCGGCGGTGAAGGCCCGCCACGCCGACGCCGGAACCGACGAGTCGGCGGCGGCCGGCGGCGACGCGGACGCGCCCGACGTGGAGACCACCGGCGACGCGGAGACCGCTGCGGGCAGCGCGACCAGCAACGTCTCCGACTGACGACCGCAGACAGTTTCAGAGCCACACATGGACGACGTGACATTCGCGGTACTCGGCACCGGCGGCATCGGCAGACGAACGCTCGACGTGGCGCGGCACAGGGACGGCCTGACGCCGGTCGCCGCCTGCGACCGCAACGGCGTCGCGGTCGACCACAGCGGCCTGGACGTGGCCGAACTGCTCGACGCGACCGAGGGCAACATCGCCTCCGGACCGGAGGCGGACGGCGACACGCCCGCGACGCCGGAGAGCGACTACGCATCCGACGGGGGTGCGACCGCCGTCGAGGGCGGAGACGCGGCCGCCGACGGCGTGAAACAGGCCGGCGAGGGCGCCGGTGTCGTCGCCAGCGCCCAGGGCGAACCGACGGAGACGCCCATCGACGACGTGATCGCCGAGAGCGACGCCGTCGACGCGGTCCTGCTCGCGCTCCCGAACCTCGAACACGACTTCATCCCCAGGGTGGCCGAGCGGTTCGCCGACGCGGGCTACGAGGGCGTGCTCGTCGACGTGCTCAAGCGCTCGCGGGTCATCGGGATGCTCGACGACCGGGCCGAGGCCCTCGAATCGAGCGGCATCACCTTCGTCTGCGGCGCGGGCGCGACGCCGGGCTTCCTGACCGGCGCCGCGGTGCTGGCCGCCCAGTCGTTCGTCGAGGTCGAGAGCGTCGAGATCTGGTGGGGCGTCGGCCTGAAGTCCGGCTACGAGGACAACCGCGGCACCGTCCGCGAGGACATCGCCCACCTCGACGGCTACGACATCGAGCGGGCCCGCGAGATGAGCGAGGACGAGATCGAGGAACTGGTCGCCGAGCACGGCGGCCAGCTGGAGTTCCACGACATGGAGCACGCCGACGACGTGCTGCTGGAGCGGGCCGGCGTCTGCGACGCCGAGGACGTGTCCGTCGGCGGGGTCCTCGACGTGCGCTCCGACGAGAAGCCGACGACGACCACCGTACGCGTCACCGGGACGACCTTCGACGGCGAGCGCGCCACGAACACCTTCGAACTGGACGACGCGACGAGCATGGCGGCCAACGTCAACGGCCCGGCGCTGGGCTACCTGAAGGCCGCCGTCCTCCGAAATCGCGCCGGCGATTACGGCGTCTACGGCCCCGCGGAGATCATGCCGAGTTTCTGAACGGGCTCGATAGCCTTCGTCGAATCCGGGCTCGTGGTCCAGATCGGTCCGACCGCGATCGAACCCGTGGTCGGGAACCCATTTGTTCTTCGTCGCCGTCTACGACCCGCTGTATCGGCCGAGCGTAGTCCGACACACGTCGATCCGTTCCGGTGAGCGCCGTAACACCGAAGTCGCTCGGCCGTATACATCCGTGTGTACATGGCGGACAAGACAATCCGCGTGTCCGAAGAGACCTGGCGGAAGCTCCGGGCACGGAAGCGGGGAGAGGAGAGCTTCGACGCGGTCATCGAGCGGGAACTGGAGGACGAGGACCCGCTCGCGGGGTTCGGTGCGTGGAGCGATACGACCATCGACGAGTCGGTGCAGGAAGTCAAGCGGGAGATGGACGGGGATTTCGAATCCGGACCATGAAGGTCCTCGACAGTAGTTTCTGCGCCGACTTCCTTCGCGGCCGCGAGCCGGCGAAGGCGTACCGACTCGACAACCGGACGGAGACTCTCGTGCTCACGTCCGTCGGGTACTACGAGTTGTACCACGGGGCTATCGAGGAGGGTCGCGATCCAGTCCTCGTCGACGACGACCTGCCGTGGGTCGAACGGCTGGAGTACACCCGGTCGCACGCCCTCGAAGGTGCGCGTATCCGGCAGGAGCTGGAAGCGAAGGGGAAGCGGATTCAGCACCCGGACATGATGATCGCGGGCGCCGCACGGTCGCTGGACGCTCCAGTCGTCACCGCCGACGGCGGATTCGACCGGATCGAGGGACTCTCTGTCGAGAACCACCGCGAGATGTACTGACCGCTCCTCGTGGAGGACTCGCCGTCGCTGTGGTCTGCGTTCCCACGCTTCGATCAGCGTTTAGTCCCCCGCCCGCGCAGGTCTCCCATGGTCGAGATGGGGCCGTTCCGCGAGTACTGCGAGTTCGGCGGCGACCGGGTGTACCTCCTCCTGGCGATCGCGCGGAGCAAAGAGAACGAGGAGGTGGCGGGCGACGCGGCACCGACACTCCGGCGGGTCGTCGAGGAAGCGGCCGACCTCGGCCCGGAAGCCGCCGCGCTGGAACACGCCGCGGGACGGTTCGACGAGCGGTACAGGCTCTACCTCACCGCGAACGCCCGCGACGCGCTGAAGGCCACGTTCGAGCTCCGGCGGTCGATGGACGACTGGCTGGAGGGACGGATCCACGGCGACGAGGGCGTCCGCGGGAAGTTCCGGCGGGTCGACGAGGAGTTCCTGTCGACGCTGCAGTCCGACACCTGCCGCGACGAGACCAACTTCGTCTTCGACCTGGACGACGCGACGGTCGCGGACCGCGACACGCTCGCCGACGACCTCCGCGGTCACACCGAGGTCGCGCTCACGCGGGAGACGCCGAACGGGTACCACGTCGTCACCGACCCGTTCGACTACAGCGAGCTGTCGACGGCGGTCGACTACGAGCTGAAGACCGACGGGCTGCTCTTCGTCTCGTATCTCGACGGGTAGGCGGCGAGCGCCCGGTCACGGTGTGGGGTCGGGCGGCGCTCGCGGGGGACCGAAAGGGCAAGGGGCCGTCCGCCCGGGGCACCGATATGACCGAGCGCGGTTTCGACCTCGACGCGCGGCTGCGGGAGCGGGAACGGGCGGGTCTGCGGCGCCACCTCGACCCGGCCGAGTCCGTCGGCGCGCGGACCCGGTTCAGCGACGACCCGCGCGGCGGCGCGCCGGACTACGGGGACGAGCGGCTCGTGTTCGCATCGAACAACTACCTCGGACTGGCGAGCGACCGCCGCGTCCTGCAGGCCGCCGAGAACGCCGCCCGGGCGGTCGGGACCGGGGCCGGGGCCTCCCGCCTGGTCACCGGCGACACCGGCCTCCACCGGGCGCTCGAACGCGACCTGGCCGACTGCAAGGGGGCCGAACGGGCGCTCGCTTTCTCGTCGGGCTACGCCGCCAACGTCGGGACCATCGACGCACTCGGGCCCGACGTGGTGTTCTCCGACGAGCTCAACCACGCCAGCATCGTCGACGGCTGCCGGGTGGGCGCCGACGAGACCGTCGTCTACGACCACGCCGATCCCGACGACCTCCGGGCGAAGATGGCCCAGCGAGCGGCGGAGTCGCTCGACAGCGCCGCCGACGAGGCCTGGCTCGTGGTCACCGACACCGTCTTCTCGATGGACGGCGACGTGGCGCCGCTCGACGCGATCTGCGACGCGGCCGGGGAGTTCGGCGCGTGGGTGATGGTCGACGAGGCCCACGCGACGGGACTGTTCGGCGACGGCGGCGGTGTCGTCCGGCGCGAGGGGCTGGCCGACCGCGTCGACGTGCAGCTCGGCACGCTCTCGAAGGCGCTGGCGAGCCAGGGTGGGTACGTCGCCGGCGACGAGGCGCTCGTGGAGTACCTGCTCAACGCCGCGCGGTCGTTCGTCTTCTCGACGGGGCTGGCGCCGCCGGCCGTCGGCGCCGCCCGCGAGTCGCTGCGGATCGCCCGCGAGACCGACCGGGCCGAGCGGCTGTGGGAGACCGTCGAGACGCTCCGCGACGACCTTTCGTCGATGGGATACGAGGTGCTCGGCGAGACGCAGATCCTCCCGGTGCTCGTGGGCGACCGCGACGACGCGCTGGCGCTGGGCGACCGGCTCGCCGACCGCGGAGTCGTGGCGCCGGCGATCCGCCCACCGACGGTCCCCCAAGGGACCGCCCGCATCAGGGTCGCGCCGATGGCGACCCACACCGACGACGAGGTGGCGCGTTGCCTCGACGCCTTCGAGGCCGCCGGCGAGGAGGTGGGACTGCTGTGAGCGACGGGGACGCGGCGAGGGTCCCACCAGCCGACGACCTGGCCGACTTCGCCGTCGTCGGCACCGACACGGGCGTCGGGAAGACGGTCGTCACGGCGGGACTGGTCGGGTGGCTCCGAGAGTCGGGTATCGATGCCGGGGCCGTCAAACCCGCGCAGACGGGGCACCCGCCGGACGACGACGCCGGGTTCGTCGCCGACGCCTGCGGGACGGACGCGGCCGCCACCTGTCTCGAACGGCTCGAACCGCCGCTCGCGCCGGCCGTCGCCGCAGACCGCGAGGGCGTCGACCTCTCCTACGGCGCGATCCGGGCGGGCTGCGAACGGGAACTCGCCGACGCAGCGGTCGGCGTCGTCGAGGGGATCGGCGGCCTGCGCGTCCCGCTGGCCGACGGCCAGGAGGTCGTCGACCTCGTGGCCGACCTGGGTGTGCCCGCGGTCGTCGTCGCACGCTCGGGACTCGGGACGCTGAATCACACCGCCCTGACCGTCGAGGCGCTCGACCGCCGCGGCTGTGGGGTCGCCGGCGTCGTGCTCAACGAGTACGAGGGCGCCTCCGTCGCCGAGCGGACCAACCCCGAGGCCCTCGCCGGGATGACCGACTGTCCGGTGGGGACGCTGCCGCCGCTGGCGATGGCCGACCCTGCCGACGCCGTCGCGGGCGTCCGGGAACACCTCCCGGCCGACGTGTTCCCGACCGAGTGATGCAGCACGGTCGAGTGAGCGGTTCCGGCCGCACGGGGCCGTCGCTGTCGGGCGACGATACGGGGGCAAAGGGGAACGGTGGGGCGGGGTGCCCCAGCGTGTGACACTACGGAGCCAACTGGCTCCATCGGAAACGAAGGTTCCCGAACGTAAAAGTATACACGATCGTTGTCGGCGGAGTACGTCCCCGCTGTCGTGGTAGGACCGCGTTACCGACGACCGGTGACGGAGGTCGGGGACCGAGAGGGGCTCGACGACGACCGTTTCGGGTCCGCCACACCGGGCGGAGCAGCCGTCACTCCCCGTCCGGTTCGGTGTCGTCGCCGGCGTCCGCCTCCGGGTCGCCAGCGCCGCTCGTGCCGGCGGCCGCGTCGTATTCGGCCAGCAGCCCCTCCAGGTCGGCGTGGTCCGAGAGGAGATCGACCATCCGCTCGACGGTCTCCGGGTCGCGGGTCCGGCCGGTAGAGATCACCTCCTCGACGCGGTCGACGGTCACCCGGGTGTCCGACTGGACGAGCAGGACCGGCACGTCCGCCTCGGCGGCCTTGCCGAGGATGGCGCCCGAGGGCCTGAGCCCGCCGGTGAGGACGATGCACTCGATGCCGGGGGCCTGGAGCGCGGCGGCCTGGATCTCCGAGCGGTCGCCGCCGGTGACCATCGCGGCGTTGCGCATCCGCCGGAAGTGCCGCAGGGCCGCGTCGCTACCCATCGCGCCGACGGCGAACCGCTCGACGAACCCGTCGGTCGAGGCCTCGGGGTTCAGCAGTTCGGCGCCGAGCGCGTCGGCCAGGTCCGCGACGGTGACTCCGGCGAGTTCCTGTACCCGCGGAACGATGCCGAGGACGGGGATGTCACGGGTCTCCAGGAAGGGGACCACGTCCGTGTTCAGCGAGTCGAAGTTGGCGTCGGCGACGGCGTTGAACAGCACGCCCGCGAGGTGGCCCTCGAACTGCCGGGCGGCGGCGAGCACGCCGTCCACGTCGGCCGGGTTGGCGTAGCCGCCGACGACGACTGTCCGCGCGTCGAGCAGTTCGGCCACGTCGGGGTCGGTCAGCCCGACGATGCCGCCGGTCTCCAGGCGACCGCCGCCCTCGACGACGACCAGGTCGTACTCGTCGGCGAGCGCGTCGAAGTGCTCGCGCACCCGCTCGCGCACCTCGCCGTCGCGGTTGCCGCGGATGGCCTCCTCGATGAACGCCGGGGAGTAGACCACGGGCTCGAGATCCGCCAGGTCGGCGTCGATACCGAGCATCTCCTTCGCGAGCAGCGGGTCCTCGTCGCGGGTCTTCCCGACGGGGCTCTTGAGCCGGGTCCCCTTCGGCTTGAAGTAGGCCACGTCGAGGCCGCGGTCCTGGGCGAGCTTCGCGACGGCGACCGCGATGGCTGTCTTGCCGGTGCCTTCTCCGGTCGAGGTGACGAAAATGGGTTTCATAGTTCCTCCTGGTCGATGGTGAGTCGCACGTCGACGGCCTGGGCGCCGTCCGGCGTGGCGACGAGCGGGTTGATGTCCAGTTCCACGATGGCCGGGAAGTCGGTGACCAGCTGGGAGAGCCGCTGGATCGTCTCGACGACGCTGGCCTCGTCGACGGGGTCGCGGCCTCGGGCGCCGCGCAGCAACGGCGCGGCGTCGATCTCGTCGATCATCTCGCGGGCCGACGCCGCGCTGACGGGCGCGAGCCGGAGGGTCGTGTCCTCGAGCACCTCGACGAAGATGCCGCCGAGGCCGAACAGGACCAGCGGGCCGAACTGCGGGTCGCGGTTCATCCCGGCGATGGTCTCGACGCCGCTGTCGAGATCCAGCATCTCCTGGACCTGGACGCCGAGGATCGTCGCGTCCGGCTGGTAGCTGCGGGCGCGGGTCACCAGGTCCTCGTAGGTGTCGCCGACCTCCTCGGGCGGGACGCCGACGGCGACGCCGCCGATGTCCGACTTATGGAGGATGTCCGGGCTGACGATCTTCATGACGACCTCGCCGTCTCCGCCCTCTCCGTCTCCGCCCTCCCCGTCTCCGTCCTCGCTACCGGCGCCGACGATCCGCTCGGCGGCCTCGACGGCGTCGGCGCGGGCGTCGACGATCTCGCCGTCGGGCGTCGGGATACCGTAGGCGTCGAGCAGCCCCATCGCCTCGACGCCCAGCCGGTTGGTGTCCCGGCGGGCGGCCGATTCGAGGATCTCCCTGGCCGCATCGCGGTCCACGTCGAACGTCTCCGGTTCGGTGTACTCCCGCCGGCTGATCTCGCGGTACTCACGGAGCGCGTCGAGGCTGCGGACCGCGCGGGCGGGGTCGAAGTACGTCGGGATGCCGGCCCGCGAGAGCCGCTCGTTGGCGTCCCGGGCCGACGACCCGCCCATCAGCGTCGCGGCGACGGGCGTCTCGTACTCGGCCTGCAGGTCGACGACCGCGTCGGCGAGGGCCTCGTAGGAGAGGGTGGCGGTCGGGCAGGCGAGCACGACCGCGGCACCGACGTTCGGGTCCGCGAGCGCGATGTCCAGCGCCTCCTCGAAGCGCTCGACCGGCGCGTCGCCGATGATGTCGACCGGGTTGTAGACGTTGGCCTCGTCGGGCAGCGCCGCCTGGAACCGCTCGACCGTCTCGTCGGAAAAGGAGGCCAGCGAGAGGTCGGAGTCGCCGACGGCGTCGGTCGTCATCACGCCCGGGCCGCCGGCGTTGGTGACGATGGCGACGCCGTCCCGTTCCGGCAGGGGCTGGCCCGCGAGGATGCTCCCGAAGTCGAAGAGATCCTGGACGGTCTCGACGCGGAGCACGCCCGCCTGGTCCAGCGCGGCCTCGTAGGCCTCCTCCGAGCCCGCGATGGCGCCGGTGTGTGAGGCGGCCGCTGAGGCGCCGGCCTCCGTCCGCCCGGACTTGACGACGACGATGGGTGTGTCCGTCGAGACCTCGCGGGCCGACTCGACGAACGAGCGGCCGTCGACCACGTCCTCGAGGTAGCCGAGGATCACGTCGGTGTCGGGGTCCTCGCCCCACTCGCGGACGAAGTCCGACTCGTCGAGGACGGCCTTGTTGCCCAGCGAGACGACGTTGCGGAACCCGAGGTTGCGGTCGTTGGCCCAGTCGACGACGGCGGTGACGAACGCCCCCGACTGGCTCATAAAGGAGATCGAGCCTTCCTGGGCGTTCTCCGGACCGAACGTGGCGTTCAGCCCGAGCCCGGTGTTCATGATGCCCAGGCTGTTGGGGCCGACGACGTTGAGGTCGTACTCCGCGGCGAGTTCCCGGAGCTCGCGCTCGCGGCGGGCGCCCTCGCTGCCGGACTCGCCGAACCCGGCGGTGATGACGACCACGTCGCGGATCCCCGCCTCCGCGGCCTCGCGGATGGCGTCGAGAACGATAGGCGGCGGGACGACGATGACGGCCACGTCCACGTCGGGGACCGCACCGACGCTGTCGTGGCTCTCCAGCCCCAGCACCTCGTCTTTCGTGGGATTGACGGCGACCACGTCCCCCTCGAAGTCGGCGAGGAGGTTCGCCGTGATCGCCCGCCCGACCGACCCCTCCCGGTCGGTCGCACCTACGACGGCGACTCGCCGCGGTCCGAAGAGTGTGGCTAGTTCGCCCATCTACTCCGAGGTTCGCCCCGACCGGATTTATAGGCTGGCCCGGCTTCTCACAGTGCAGGAAGACGGGCCGATCCGTCGTCGCGAGCCGATCGTCCGGGAGGCACATCGGTCGTCGCGAACCGATCGGTCACGAAGCCACACCCCGCCGTCGGTCACTCGACGGCCACGTCCGCCGGCTCGGCGTCGGCCAGTTCCTCGATGCGTTCGGGAGCCACGGGGAAGACGGCCTCGGGCGTCCCCGCGGCCGCCCACACCGTCTCGAAGGCCCGAAGCGTCTCGTCCAGGTAGACGGGGACGGACCGCTCGTGACAGAACGGCGGCACGCCGCCGATGGCCCAGCCCAGCGTCTCCTTCACCTCGCCGGCGTCGGCCGTCCGCACGTCGTCGGCGTCGACGCCGCGGAGGGCGGCGAGTTTCGCCTCGCTCACCCGGTTGGCGCCGCTGGTGACGACGACGACCGGTTCGTCGGCAACCATCGCGATCGAACTCGCGATCTGGCCCACCTCGCAGCCGATAGCCTCGGCGGCGTCCGCCGCGGTCTTCGTCCCCTCGGGAAACTCGTGGACCTCGACTTCGAAGCCTCGTTCGGCGGCCCGCTCCGTGAACTCGCTCGCGCGCGGGTGCATGTCTCCCCGGACGGAGCGCAACCGTAAATGCGCTCGCCCCCGCAACTCCCGGGGATGACCACCGACGAACTCGCGGCCTTCGACGAGGCGGTCGTCGAGTCGGTCGCGGCCGACCGCGAGGTGTCCGCCGAGCGACTGACCGACGTCGTCCGTACCCACCAGGCGAACGTGCGCGAGTTACCGGGCGTCGAGGACATCGTCTACGAGTGGCGCAACTACTTCCACCAGGACCCGCTGGTCGGCCGGACCGCGGGCGCGTACTACCTGGCGCTGCCGGCCCACGTGTGGGAGGAGTTCACCGACGACCTCGCGCTCGACGACACCGAAGCGGCGGCCCTGCTCGCGGTCCACGACGCGCAGGCGCGGGCCGCCCCCGACGAGGCGGGCGTCGACGAGGCGCGGCTGGACGGCGACGCCGCACTCGTGCTGACGCGTCCGTGACCTGTCACGATCTGCCGGGTCTGCGATATGAGGTTCCGAAGCGAAAATCTGATTTTTGCTATCCGAAAAAATTATTCTCGGATAGCAATCTTTATGTGCCGAGCGGCCGATCTATCGAACGCAATGAGCACCCAGAAGCGCGTCCTGCAGGAGGCCGGCACGGTCGAAGAGAACGAGCTGCGACTCGAACAGGGGAAGGCCGAGCAGATCGTCGAGGCGCTGAACGCGGACCTGGCCTCGACGTACATGCTCTACCACCAGCTGAAGAAACACCACTGGAACGTCGAGGGCGCGGAGTTCCGCGACCTGCACCTCTTCCTCGGCGAGGCGGCCGACCACGCCGAGGAGGCGGCCGACGAGATCGCCGAGCGGCTCCAGGCGCTCGGCGGCACGCCCGTCGCCAGCCCGACGAACATCGCCGAGACGGCGCCCGTCGCGTTCGAGGGCGACGACGTCTACGACATCCGCACGTCGCTGGAGAACGACCTGGCCATGTACGGCGACAACATCGAGAGCCTCCGCGAGCACGTCGAACTCGCGACGGACCTGGGCGACCACGCCACCGCCGAGATCCTCCGCGAGATCCTCGTCCAGACCGAGGAGGACGCCCACCACGTCGAGCACTACCTCGAGGACGACACGCTGGTCACCCCCGGGGCAGTCGAGAAGTAACGCCTACTCGCGGATCTCGACCGTGAGGTCGGTTGCGATCCAGCCGTCGCCGTTGCCGTCCTCGGTGAACACCGTCCGCGTCTCCGTCGCCGCGTGCGCGGCGATCCCGGGACAGTCCTCGAACTCCGGCTCCCCGGCTTCCTCGCTCGATCCGACGCGGGAACGACCCCCTTCGGCCGACTCGTCCGTTGCTTCCATATCTCGGTTTAGGCCAACCTAAAGCAATAAGGGTTGCGGTCGTTCCCGGTATTTGCCGCGCCGCCCTCCCGGGTTCGTCGGCCGGCGACCCGGTCCGGTACGAGCGGCGAAGTACGCACCGCGTGCGAGTCCGGGGGATTCATTAGGCGAGTCACGTACGCGAGCACATGGAGCCTCTCTCGGTCGGGATCGTCGGCTGTGGCAACATCAGTTCGCGGTACCTCGACGCCGACGCCACGTTCGACGCCTTCGACATCGTCGCCTGTGCGGACCTGGACACCGAGCTGGCCCGCGAGACGGCCGCCGAACACGGGATCGAGGCGATGGCGGTCGACGAACTGCTCGCCGACGACGCCGTCGAGGCCGTCGTCAACCTGACGCCGCCGAGCGCCCACGCGGGGGTCATCACGGACGCGCTGGACGCCGGGAACCACGTCTACACGGAGAAGCCGTTCGCCGCGACGGCCGAGGAGGCCGGGCGGATCCGCGAGCGGGCCGCCGAGGCGGACCTGCTCGTCGGCTCGGCGCCGGACACGTTCCTCGGCGCGGGTCTCCAGACGGCCCGGGCGGTACTGGACGAGGGCCGGATCGGCGAGCCCGTGGGTGCGACCGCCCACTGGACCTCGCCCGGGCACGAACTGTGGCATCCGAACCCCGACCTGTACTACCAGGAGGGCGGCGGGCCGCTGTTCGACATGGGCCCGTACTACGTGACCGCGCTGGTCTTCCTGCTGGGCAGCGCCGAGCGCGTCGCGGGGTCGGTCAGCCGCCCCCACGCGACCCGGACCATCGGGAGCGACGCGCGGAAGGGCGAGGAGATCGACGTGGAGGTGCCGACCCACGAGGCTGGCATCGTCGACTTCGCCGGCGGCGCGACGGCGAACCTGCTGATGAGCTTCGACGTGGAGGCGTCGACGCTCCCGTTCCCCGCCTTCGAGATCTACGGCACCGAGGGGACGCTGGCGCTGCCCGACCCGAACCACTTCGAGGGGCCCGTCCGCGTCCGGGACCACGAGGACGACGACTGGGAGCGGGTCCCGCTGACCCACGAGTACACCGCGGGCCGCGGGGCCGGCCTCGCGGACCTGGCCTTCGCCGTCCGCGGCGACTGGGAACACCGCACCAGCGGCGCCCTCGCCGGGCACGTCCTCGACGTGATGTCGGCGGTCCGCACCTCCTCCGAGGAGAGCGCGTTCGCGACTATCGACTCCGATCCGGGCCGCCCCGCGCCGCTCCCGTCCGACTTCCCGGACGTGGAGCTTTAGGGTCCGCCCGTTCAGTCTCTCGGGATCCCGTCGCGCGAGTGGTGACATTTTTTCCGTCGGCCCGCGAAGGACGGGACATGACCGACGACTCCTCCGACGAGGACCTGGCGCGGCTGGTCGGCGACCTCGTCAGGACCCTGCGGGAACTCGAGGACGAACTGGAGCCGCCGCGGCCCGAGGACGGCCCCCGGCTCCCGACGCCGCGGGACCTGCGGCGGTTCACCAGCGAGGTGGCCATCCCCGGGTTCATCCTGCTCCTGGAGACGAACATCCGCGCGCTCCGGCTCCTCCAGCGCGCGCTCCGACTCGCGGACGGCGCCGACGAGGCCCGCCGGGAGACCGAACAGCTCCGCGAGCGCGCCAAATCCGCCAGCGAGTCGACGCTCTCGCGGCTCGACGACGCGCTCGTCGACCTCCAGGACGCCGTCGAGGGGCGACCGAACGACGACGAGGCCGCCCAGTTGCTCGACGACGCCCGGGAACTCCGCGCGGAGATCCAGCAGCGCATCCGCGAGAGCACCCGCCCGGAGGACGGTGCGGACGGTCGCTCGAACGAGGGTGGATCCGGCGCCCGGTCCGGTTCCGACGGGAGCGAGGGCGACGGTACCGGCGGCACCGACGACGCCGTCTCGGTCGACGTCGACGCCGAACTGGAGTCGATCAAGCGGGACCTCGACGAACTCCCGGACGCCGACGACGCCCCGACCGACGGCGAGGGCGACGACGCCGGAAGTATCGACGACGCAGACGGTGGCGACAGTGACAGCCCCGGGAGTGGCGACGGCGACGACGGCAACGGCGACGCCTCCTAGGGTCGTCGCCCGACGGCGGCGGGTCCGGCGGCGCGAACTGCGAGTGACCCGCCCGGTCCTCGAACCGCTTTCTTCGCGGCCCGAACCGTCGAACCCGAACGCCGAACGCCCGTTCGAGCTTACGTAACACAGAAAACATAATGATTTATTATCCACCACGTGTAACCGTCAGGTACCCATGACGCCAACCGAGCGGACGGGGGACCGCCGCGTCGCGCTGTGTCTCAGGGAGACGCTCCCGGAGCCGGCGGCGCGCCAGCGCGACCGGCTCACAGACAGACTGCGCGAACTCGAGGCCGCCGGGCGGGTCGACTCGTTCGACGTGACGACCTGTCCGAAGCGCATCCGCCGCGAGGACCCCGAGGCGGTAGCGGCCCGCGACCGCTACCTGGCGTTCTCGCGGTGGGCGCGCGACCGCGGCGTGCGCTTGCGGCCGTTTTTCGCGACGCGCGAGTGTTACGCCGCGGACACCGGCGAGCTCTGCGACTGGCTGGTCTTCCCCGCGATCACCCTCGCAGTCTACGACGAGGGCGACCTCGCCGCCGTCTACCCGCACGCCGACGGCGACGACTACCGCTCGGTAGCGGATGGGTTGTCTGCCCTCGCCGGGGACGCTCCCGATTCGGTCGAGGACCGCGACCGCTCGCTGGTCGCGCCCGCCGACTGAACCCCTGCTGTCAGCCACCCGCAACCCCCCACCCCTGCCACCCCGGCGAGGGGGACCGGCCCCCTGCCGGTCCGGATTCTCCGCGACGACTCCGCCGCAGAAACCGCCGAGTCGCTACACCGGTTCGAACCGATAGCCGTCCCACTCCTGACTCTCGGGCACCTTGATGCCCGCCTCGGGGTCGCGTAGCTCCTCGGCGTAGACCGGCTCGACGGCGTCGCCGGTCTCGACCTCCTCCGTCGTGACCTGCCCGACCGCGCGGACGTAGTCGTCGGTCAGGTCCGCCCCGGAGAGGTCGAACTGGACGATCGCGATGGTGTTGGGCGCCCGGACGCCGGGTGGGGTCGCCGTCGACTTCGTCCAGGTGACGACCTCGCCGGTCCGCCCGGAGAGATCGAGCGTCTCCGTCTGTTTCGCCCCGCACTCGGGACAGAGCGTGTGGCCGGGGTACGTGACGTGTCCGTTCTCGCAGACGTGGGCGTCGAACGACATTATCGTGCCTCCATGATGGTGGTGATGACGCAGTTCCCGAACCCGCCGACGTTGCAGGCGAGGCCCGTGTCGGCCTCGACCTGGCGCGGCCCCGCCTCGCCGACGAGCTGTTTGTATATCTCGTAGCCCTGTGCGACCCCGCTGGCGCCCAGCGGGTGCCCCTTCGATTTCAGGCCGCCCGACGTGTTGATCGGCAGTTCGCCGTCCTTCTCGGTCCGGCCCGCCTCGACCTGCTTCCAGGCCTCGCCGTGCTCGGCGAAGCCACAGCCCTCCATCTGGAGGAACTCCAGGATGGTGAACATGTCGTGGAGTTCCGCCACGTCGATGTCGTCGGGGCCGATCCCGGCCATCTCGTAGGCCATGTCCGACGAATCGACGACGCCGCCCATCACGGTGGGGTCGTCGCGCTCGTGGACGACGTGGGTATCCGTCGCGCCCGCGATGCCCGATATCACGGCGTAGTCGTCGGTGATCTCCTTCGCTTTCTCCTCGGTGGTGAACACGAGCCCCGAACTGCCGTCCGTGATCGGGCAGAAGTCGTACAGCCGGAGCGGGTCGGCGACGATGGGACTCTCCAGTGCGGTCTCCTCGTCGATCTCCTTCCGGAACTGGGCGTGGGGATTGTCGACGCCGTTCCTGTGGTTCTTGACGGCGACCTTCGCCAGCGAGTCCCGGGGCGCGTCGAACCGTTCGAGGTAGTGCCGCGCGGTCATGCCCGCGAACGAGGGCAGGGTGAGGCCGTGCTTGTACTCGGCGGGGTGGGTGATCGAGGCGATGATGTCCGTCGACTCGGCCGTCGAGCGGTGGGTCATCTTCTCGCCGCCGACGAGGAGCGTCATGTCGCTCGCCCCGGAGGCGATCGACTGCCAGGCCTCGTAGATGCCCGCGCCGCCCGAGGAGGATGTCTGGTCGACCCGCTCGCTGTAGGCCGGCATCAGCCCCAGGTCGTGGGCGAGGGCGTTCATGATCCCGCCCTGGCCCTCGAACTCGCCGCTGGCCATGTTCGAGACGTAGAGGTGCTCCACGTCCGCCGGCTCGATGCCGGCGTCGTCGAGCGCGGCCTCGCCCGCCTGGGCGATCAGCTCGCGTATCCAGGCGTCGCGCTCGCCGAACTTCGTCATCGACGCGCCGATCACTGCGACTGTCATGTGTGCCACCTCGGAGGGCTGTAATGTGGGTGTTACGGTGGCGACAGTCCGCACCACAGTCAGCCGGTCGCTCCGGCGTCACGGAACGGCGGTCCCGCGTCGACGGGCCGCGCCGCCGGCTCATACGGATTATTGCAAGTCATTCCGGGATCGACCGCACGCAGTCGTGCGGTCGACCCGGGAAACGCTTGCAATAATCCGTATCAGTAGAACGAGCGGGCGCTTGCCTTCCACTCCTCGCCCTTCCGCACGTCCTTCGGCCAGCGGCTCCGCCCCATGGACTTCATGCGAGCCGCGAGCTTCCAGGCGTCGGCCTGCTCCTCCTCGTCGCTCTCGGCCGCCGCGGCGGCCGCGGCGACCTGGCGGTCGTGGAGGTGCGCACCGACCGCCGACGCGATGGCCGCGGCCTCGGCCGCGTCGGCGTCGGCAGGGACCGACAGCGACACCTCGTCGCCGTCGACGGTGAGCGCCACCGCCCCGCCGCTCGATCCGGCGCCGGACCCGTCGGCGGTCGCGTCGGCGTCCGATGCCTCGCCGTCGGAGAGTGCTGTGTCGGCCATTACAGTGGGATGTTGCCGTGGTCTTTCGGCGGGCTGTCCTCGCGCTTGCGCTCCAGCATCTCCAGGTCGGAGATCAGGCGCTTGCGCGTGTCCTTCGGTTCGATCACGTCGTCGAGATAGCCCCGCTTGGCGGGCCCGTAGGGGTGGGCGAACTCCTCGCGGAACTCGTCCATCAGCTCCTGGCGCTTCGCGTCCGTGTCGTCGGCCGCCTGCAGTTCGTCGCGGTAGAGGATGTTGACCGCCCCGCGGGGACCGAGCACCGCCATCTCCGAGCCCGGCCAGGCGTAGTTCACGTCCGAGCCGAGGAACTTCGAGGACATGACGATGTAGGCGCCGCCGTAGGCCTTCCGGACGACCACCGACAGCAGCGGCACGGTCGCCTCGGCGTAGGCGTAGATGAGCTTCGCGCCCCGGCGGATGATCCCGTTGTGCTCCTGGTCGGTGCCGGGCATGAACCCCGGAACGTCGACCAGCGAGACGATGGGGACGTTAAACGAGTCGCAGGTGCGGATGAACCGCGCGGCCTTCTCCGAGGCGTCGATGTCCAGCGTGCCCGCGCTGACCCGCGGCTGGTTGGCGACGATACCGACCACGCGGCCGTCCATGCGGGCGTAGCCGACGACGACGTTGCGCGCCCAGTTCTCGTGGACCTCGAAGAACGAATCCTCGTCGACGACGCGCTCGATGACCCGCGTCATGTCGTAGGGCTTGCGCGGCGCCTCCGGCACGATGTCCGTGATGCCGTCGAGTTCCCGGTCGGGGTCGTCCCACGAGGCGACCCGTGGCGGGTCCTCCATGTTGTTCTGGGGGAGGTACGAGAGCAGGCGGCGGATGTCGTCAAGCGCCGCCTCCTCGTCCTCGCAGGCGAAGTGGGCGACGCCCGACTTCGTGGAGTGGCTGCCGGCGCCGCCGAGTTCCTCCTTCGAGACCTGTTCGCCGGTGACCGTCTCGATCACGTCCGGGCCGGTGATGAACATGTGGGAGGTGTCCTGCACCATGAACGTGAAGTCGGTCAGCGCCGGCGAGTATGTCGCGCCGCCCGCGCAGGGCCCCATGATCGCCGAGATCTGGGGGATCATCCCCGAGGCCTTCGTGTTGCGCTGGAAGATCTTGGCGAAGCCGACCAGCGAGTCGACGCCCTCCTGGATGCGCGCGCCGCCGGAGTCGTTGAGGCCGACCACGGGGACGCCGGCGTCGACCGCCCGGTCCATCACCTTGCAGATCTTGTCCGCGACGACCTCGCCCACGGAGCCGCCCAGCACCGTGAAGTCGTGGGCGAAGACGAACACCTTCCGGCCGTTCACGTCGCCGTAGCCCGTCACCACGGCGTCGCCGGGGAACTCCTTCTCGTCCATCCCGAACGACGTGGCGCGGTGCTCGACGAACGGGTCGATCTCGGTGAACGTCCCGTCGTCGAGCAGGTACTCGACGCGCTCGTGGGCGGTCATCTTGCCCCGGGAGTGCTGGCGCTCGATGCGGTCCTCGCCGCCGCCGATCCGCGACTCCTCGCGGCGCCGGCGGAGTTCCTCCAGTGCGCTCTCTTCGGCGCCGCCCGCCCCCTCGTCGGTGCCGTCGGCTCCCTGGCCGCCGGCTCCCTCGGCCGTCCCGTCCGATACGTCCGAACCTGTCGCGTCCTCGCTCGCTTCTTCGCTCATCTCACCACTCCATGCCGCCGTTGACGCCGATCACCTGGCCGGTCATGTAGCTGGACTCCTCGCTGGCGACGAACGAGACGATCCCGCAGATGTCCTCGACGGTAGCGAACCGGTCGAGGGGGATCTCCCGCAGGATCTTCTCCTGGACGCGCTCGGGCACCTCCTCGAGCATGTCCGTCTCGACGAACCCCGGCGCGATGCAGTTGGCGGTCGACCCCGAGGAGGCCATCTCCAGGGCGATGGTCCGGGTGAACCCGAACAGGCCCGACTTCGTCGTCGCGTAGTTGGCCTGCCCGTAGTTGCCCTGCTGGCCGACGACCGACGAGATGTTGATGAGCCGGCCGTGGCGGCTCTCCTTGATGTCGTCGAAGAACGTCTTCGTGCAGTTGTAGACGCCGCCGAGGTTCACGTCGATGACGGCGTCCCAGTCCTCGCGGGTCATGTGCTCGAACTTCTTGTCGACGGTGATCCCCGCGTTGTTGACGAGCACGTCGACCGGCCCGAAGGCGTCGACGACCTCCTCGCGCATCGCCTGGACCTCGTCGAAGTCGGACACGTCGGCCTGTGCGGCGACCGCAGTTCCCCCCGCGTCCTCGATGGACTCGACGACCGCCTCGGCCTCCGCCGCCGACGAGCGGTAGTTGACCACCACGTCCGCGCCGCGGTCGGCGAGGTCCTCGGCGATGCCCCGTCCGATGCCGCGGGAACTCCCCGTGACCAGACAGGTCTGCCCGTCCAGGTTCACGGCCCCGACCTCCGTTCGCGACGGTCCGGATTCATGTCATACAGTGGCCCCCGGAGACGGGTTAATAGTTCCCCTTGCGAGGGTTACATAACTCGCCAGTGGTGTCCCTCGTCTGTCCCGACGGGATCGCCCACGTCACGCACGCTCCGGCGACCCAGGGCCTGACGGTGAGTTCGAAGGTGCGAGATCTGTCACGAACGGTGCCCTCGTGGGAATCTTCGGAACCGTCGGCGAGTCCCGGGGCCACTCGGGAAGGGGTCTGGCACTCGGGAGGGGACGCCGGCGCTACGAGAAGTGCTCGGCGACGAACTCGTCGTTGGGCGTGGCGCGGTCCCAGTAGTGTTCGAACAGGTCCCGTCCCCACTCCATCGCGCGGTCGTCTTCGGCGATCACTTCGGTCCGGGAGTCCCACTGGCCGTCGATCGTCGGCAGGGAGAGCATGATCTCCGAGTCGGTGACGCCGATGCCCACGTCCACGTCGAGGACACGGACGGGCGTCTCCGTCCACTGGTCGGCCTCGTCGGGCGAGTCGATCCGTTCGAGCGCGTCGAGGGCGACCGTCCTGTCGACGATCAGGCGCGCGTCGGGCGCGTCCGGCATGACGGACTCGTACTCGGCCTGATAGATCGGCGTCACGATGTCCACCTCAGTGCCGGCCCGCTCGACCCGGTCGCAGACCTCCCTGACGACCGCGTGGGGGTCGGTGTCCGCGGCGCGGTAGACCTCGGCGTCGGCGAGCTCGGTCAGCCTGAGGCGGAAGCGCCGCGGGAGCGCGGCCACGTCGTGCTCGCGCCAGTAGTCGTCGGCGAGCAGCCGACAGAGGTTGCCCTGCTGTTCGAGCAGGTCCGCGACCAGCTGCCCGCTCCCCGTCGCCGCCCACCCCGTATCTAGCGAGCGCACCAGCCCCTTGCGTTCGAGGTCGCCCACGGCGTTGTACACCGCCGACTCGCTCGCCTCGACCGCGTCGATGAGCTCGCCGATCGACCGCTCCTCGGCGACGATCGCGAGCAACACGTCCGTGCGAACCGACGACCCGAGCACGTACTCGACGATGGAGTCGGAACTCACGCCGCTCCCCCCGGAACCCGCCGAACTCCGCTACTGTGCCGCGCCATTATCGAATTCCATACCATTCGGAATTACTTCGGTCTTGCGGAACGATTTACTCGAAACGGAATTGTTTCCGGATGAAAAGTTCAACATTTATACCGTTGGGGTGGTGAGGACACAATGCGGTTCGATGGGGGATGTAGGGTCCCTGCTGGCCTCTCGACCTCAAGGGGGGAGAGCGGCTCGCTGGCAATCTTCGTCCCCATCCGTTCTCACACGGCCCTCCAGGCCGGGAGCGGTCCGTATTCGATACGGGTCCGGCTCCCGAACGTAACCGTCAGGAGAGACGGGAGTTGTCGCGAGGACCGACGCCGTCGTGTCGTCGGGGCTCGCAGACCGCCCTCCTCGGAGCGGTCGCGAACAGCCCCCTCGGAACGGCGACTCAGTCGGCGGGCTCGGGCGGCGAGTCCCGGCCGATGCGGATCTCGAACGACTCGATGTCCTCCAGCGCGGCGACCTGGCCGCCGACGTTGACCCGACCCTCCTCGGTCTCGACGACGAGCGACGCCTCCTCCAGGCTCGACGTGATGCTGGCGTCGACGACCTTCCCCTCGACGACGAGCTCCTCGCCGGTCAGCACGTCGCGGCCCTCGATGGTCGCGTAGAACTCCCCCTCGAGGTCGACCATGTCTGCGATGGCGCGGCGGATCGTCCCGTAGCGGCGCGGGAACGACACGTCCTCGCCGTCGGTCCGGACCGTCTCGGCGGTGGTCCACAGGACCGTGTTCATGAACATCGAGACGAGAAAGCCCAGTTCCGAGCGGTCGAAGATGACGCCGTAGCGGTCGGTGTCGCCCTTGAGGCTCTCGCGGGTCGCGTAGATGGAGTAGCGGCCGTCGGCGACGGCGATGACGGGCGTCGTGACGCCGCGGCGCTGCTTGACCGTGCTCGCGAGGTCCGCGTAGTCGTACTCGTCGGGGTCGGGGGCGTCGGCGGCGGGGGAGATGAGGATCTCGATGGCGACGCCCTCCTCGTGCTGGCGGCGGAGCTGGCTCTCGAACCGCTCCAGCAGCTCCGGCGTCAGCGACAGCATCAGCTCGTACTCCGCCGAGTCGATGACCTCCGAGAGATACCGGAGGATCGTGGGCCGGGACTTGACGAGCGAGACGGCTTCCGTGCCGCGGGCGGGCTGGGTGTACTGCTCCTCCAGGTCGTCGACGAGCGTGTCCAGCGACTCCTGGAGGTCGTCGAACGCCTCCGCCGGGTCGAGCGCCAGCACCTTCATCGGCCGCGATTCCTGAAGCTCGACGAGCCCGATGTCGCTCAGGCTGCGGACCGTGTCGTAGACGCGCGGCTGGGGGATGTCCGTGTAGTCGGCGATCTCGGAGGCCGTGACCTGCCCGTGTTCGAGGATCGTGAGGTACGCCTTGGCCTCGTACTCCCCGAAGTTGAACCGCTCGGAGACCGCTTCGAGGGAGGCGAGGAGGTCGTCACCAGCCATGTGGATTGTCTCTTTCGCCACCGAGTAAATCAGTCTGTCCCTTCGCGCGGTTCTCGCACGGCACCGGCCAGCGGGTGTTCGGCGACCGCCAGCGACCGCCGACTGAGACGCCGACCCGGCGGTGTCTGGTCGCGACCGCTCCGACGGCCGGCGACCGCCCGCGACCGCTCCGACGGCCAGCGACCGCCCGCGACCGCTCCGACGGCCAGCGACCGCCCGCATCCGCCTACAGTCGGTCGAACTCGACGACCGCCTTGATCTGGTCGTGGCCGTACTCGAAGGCCGGCTCGACGTCGTCGGGCGCTGCGACGGTCGTCACGAGGTCGTCGAGCAGCCAGTCGGGCAACTCCCCGAGCGTGTCGACCGCCCCCTCGAAGTGCTTCACGTGGGAGTTGACCGTCCCGACCAGCGCTTTGTTGTGGAGGACGAGCTCGTTGTGGATCCGCCCGCCGTCGACCTCGAACTCCCAGGAGTCGGGGATGCCCAGCAGCGCGCCGACGCCGTTGGGCGCCAGCGCCTCGACCGTCTCGAAGGCGTGGGGCGCGTAGCCCGTCGCCTCGTAGACGAGGTCCATCGGCTCGTAGGCCTCCGGCACCGTCCCCAGCGGGGTCTCGTTCGAGTTGACGTAGGTCGCGCCGACCTCGTCGATGATGTCGACGGTCGGGTCGGGCCGCTCCCGGCGGCCCAGACAGTAGGTGCGCTCGAAGTCGTGGGTCGCGAACGAGCGGTCGCTCTCGACGCCGTACTCCAGCATGGCGAGGGTGAGCAGGCCCAGCGACCGGTTGCCCAGCACCAGCGCCGACTCGGGCGCCCACTCGAACGCGGACCGCGCGGCGTAGGCGTGTTCCAGCGCCTTCTCCGTGATGCTGATCGGCTCGACGAGGAAGCCGAGGTCCCACAGCTCCCGGGGGACCGGAACCAGATACTCCGGCCGGCTGGTGAAGTATTCGGCCATGAAGCCGTGGTCGCCGACGATCCCCCGCTCGACGTACTCGCCCTCGGGCGCCATGTCCGGCTCGCCGCGCTCGAAGTAGTCGTTGGAGTCGTCGGCGGGCGGGCGCCGGACCGTGGGGGCGACCACGTCGCCCTCCGCCAGGTCGGTGCCGTTCGGGTCCGCGACGACGGCGACGGCCTCGTGGCCCAGCACCATGTGGTCCTCGCCCTCGGGGAACCCGCCGTGGGAGCCGCCGATGACCTCGTGGTCCGTGCCGTCGACGCCGACCCGGAGCGTCCGGAGCAACGCCTCGCCCTCGGCCGGTGTCGGGCGCGGCTTCTCTATCACCGCCGGTCCCTCCGAGCCCCGCTGGACAGCGATCGCTTTCATTGGCGAAAAGAGTACTCTATTCCGAGTTAAGTCTTTCCTCGCGGACCGGAGAGTGGACCCGGGCGTTCTACGCCGCCCGAGACCCGCTACCGGGCGGTGGTCGGTATCGGCCCGCTGGCGGACGAACGGGAGAGAACGGGTCCGGCGGTCAGTCGTCGAGGGAGACGGCCTCGCCGGTCTCGCTGGAGCGGTAGATCGCCGAGAGGACGCGCTGGACGGTCAGGCCCTGTTCGACGGTGTTGCGCCCGGGCGTCTCGCCGGTCACGCAGTGTTCGAGGAAGTAGGCCTGTTCGGCGGCGTGGGCGTCGTTGTTGCGGGTCTCGACCTCGGACTCGACCATGTGGCCGGCGCCCCGGGCGCCCGACTCGTGGAAGGTGACGCCCTCGCCGGGGCGGAAGGTCGCGCCCGACTCCGTGCCGCGGAGGACGTACTCCTGTTTCTTCGGGCGGTTGACGGCCCAGGCGACCTCAAGGGAGATGGTGCGGTCGTCGGCACAGCGGATGAAGGCGGTGGCGGAGTCGTCGACGTTGAACCCCTCGGGACCCTGGTCGTCGCCCCACATCTGGATGTAGGTGTAGTCGTCGCGGCCACCGAACTGCGAGCGGGTGACCCCCGAGACCTCCTCGACCTCGGGGTAGCCCAGCAGGTACAGCGACAGGTCGACGGCGTGGACGCCGATGTCGATGAGCGCGCCGCCGCCGGCGACCTCCTTGCTCGTGAACCACGACCCGCGGCCGGGGACGCCCCGCCGGCGGATGTAGTTGGCCTCGACGTGGCTCAGGTCGCCGAACCGGCCCTCCTCGCGGTAACCGTTGATGACCTCGACGGGGTTCTCGAAGCGGGTGTGGAACCCGACCATGCAGAAGCCGTCGGCCTCGTCGGCGGCGTCGGCGATCCGCTCGGCCGCCTCCAGGGTGTTGGCCAGCGGCTTCTCGACGAGCACGTCCAGCCCCGCCTCCAGCGCGTCGACGACGTACTGCTCGTGGAACTTGTTGGGCGTCGTGACCGCGACGGCGTCGACCTCCTCGTACAGCTCGTGGTGGTCCTGGTAGGTGGCGACCCCGAACTCGTCCGCGAAGGAGGCGCGGGCGCCCTCCGCGATGTCGACGCCGCCGACCAGGTTCGCCCCCTGGTCGACGAACCGCTCCGCGTGGTGGTGTCCGATGTTACCCAGACCGACGATGCCGAGCCTGACAGATGAGATATCGACCATATTGTTGACTCCGTTCGGTTCTCACGGATACCTACTCACGGACTCCCGTAAATCTCCCGCGATCAGTCCGTGAACACCGGCCCCCGTCGAACGGCCGCCCGCTCCGTTCGACCTGTCCGGACGAGCGGGCCGCTCGCACGGGATTTCGCCGTCGCTCACTGTCGGGACGACCGCCGCGACGGCGGTCCCGCCGTCACTCGACGGCGACCAGCCGGTTGAGCGCGTACACCGTCCGGAGCACGTCGCCGGCGTCGCCCGGCGGGAAGACCAGGTCGTCGCGCTCGCGGACGTGCTCAAGGACGACGGTCGACGCGTGCTCGGGCGCGGCCGCGACCCCGGCGTCCCGCTCGGCGACCCACTCCATCACCCGGAGGTCGCTCTTGCTGTCGCCGACCACCAGCGCGAACGGGTCCTCGACGCCCAGCACCTCGAACGCCGCCTCGACCCCGCCGGGCTTGTCGAGTTCGCGGCTGACGACCTCCGCCGCGTCGCCCTCGTAGTAGGCCACGTCCACCCGGTCGAGAAAGTCCGCGACCGGGTCGGGCACGTCCGCGTCGGCGGGTTCACCCCCTCCCGGAAGTTCGTCGCGCTCGTCGAGCACCGCCTCGATCTCCGGGTCGCGGGCGGCGTAGAACGCCCGGGTCCACTCGCCGGCGGCCGCGCCGAGGACATCCTCTTCGTCGTGTTCGGACGGTTCGGCCGGCCGAACGTCATCGATGCGGTCCGCCACGACGACCCCCAGGAGGTCCAGCAGGTAGACGAGCGCGTCGTCGATCACCGCGACGGCGTCGTCGTTCCCGGTCTCGAAGTTGGGCTTGAGCGTGACGTTGAACTCGTTGCCCTGCAGGTGACAGCCCCGCGCGACGCCGTCGGGGGCGTCCGAGAGCACGCGCTGGCGCAGGCGGTCGAAGGCCGCGCGGACCGACTCGTCGAGCTCGTCGTACAGCAGGCGCTTGGTCTCGGGCCCGTGGCCGGGCGTGAACACGCCGGTGCCGCTCTCGTAGACGACGCTCACCTCGCCGGAGTTGACGACGGCGTTGCCCAGGCCCTGGCTGAGAAAGCCCTTGACGTTCTCCAGGGTCTGTCCGGTACAGACGACGATGGGCACGCCGGCCTCGTGGAACTCGGTCAGCAGGTGCAGCGTCTCGCGGGGGATCTCGTTGTCGGTCTGGCCCGCCGACCGGAGCGTCTCGTCCACGTCGAGCACGAGGGCGTTGACCGGCCGGTCGTACTTCGTCGCCAGGTCGAGGCCGGTGAAGGCCTGGTCGCGGGTGGCGTGGGCGGCCACGTCGGCGTAGGTCTCGCCGGTCCCGGGGAAGGCGTCGCGGATCTCCTCGCGCAGGTCGTCGAGTTCGTCGCTGGCGTCCTCCCAGTAGGTCAGCGCGACCCGCGAGTCCAGCGGCGGGAACAGGTCCACGAACGCCTGGTGGGACCGCAGCCGCTCGGCGTCGAACTCCTCGTAGAGCCGGTAGAGCTGGTCGTAGCGTTCCATTACCCTGTGGTCCGTCGGGGCTCGTTGTGTAGGTTGGGATCGGTCCCCGGGTTCCCGGGTCGCGCGGGCGGCGACTGACGAGAGAGGCGGCGGTGGAGCCCCGCGACGGGTGTGAGAGACGGCGGCGAGGCTTCGCGACGGGTGTGAGAGGCGGCGACGGGAACCCACAACGGGTAACACCCCCGCGTGCGAAAGAGCAGGTAACACGCATGAAGAACATCGACGATCTCATCGACAGCGCGGCGGAGCTGGCGGAGGGGGGTCTCTCGAAGGGCGAGATCGCGGACGAGCTCAACGTCTCCAAGGAGACGGCCTCCTGGCTCGTCTCGCGCAGCGGCGCCACGACGACGACGGCGGCCGACAGGAAGTCCCAGAGCCCCCACGACATCCACGTCGACTGGAGCGCCATCGGCCGCGACAGCGCCCGGCTGACTCACGTCGGCCGCGCCGTCGCCGACCTGCTCTCGAAACAGGGCGAGGAGGTCGACCTGACCATCGGCGTCGAGAAGGCCGGCGCGCCCATCGCGACGACGGTCGCGCGCGAACTCGACACGGACCTGGGCACCTACGCCCCGAGCAAACACCAGTGGGACGACGGCGAGAGCGAGGAGCTGTCGGGGTCGTTCTCCCGCAACTTCGCCCAGATACGGGACCGGGAGTGCTACGTCGTCGACGACACCATCACCAGCGGGACGACGATGACCGAGACGGTCGAGGCCATCCGCGACCGCGGCGGCGAGCCCGTCGCCTGCGCGGTACTCACCGACAAGCGGGGCGTCGAGGAGATCGAGGGCGTCCCGGTCTACTCGCTCGTCCAGGTGCTGCGGGTCGGTCAGTCCGAGTAACGCCGGCCCGCGTGATCGGGCCCCCTCAGCGCTCGACGTCTTCCCAGTAGGTCGAGGTGATGTGAGCGTCAGGCTCGTCGGGCGAGGAGAGCGTCAGTTCGTCGTCGGTCCACCGGACGACCAGTTCCGGCCTGTCGACCGACGGCCCCTCCCGGTCGGGCGCCTCGGCGGCCTGCGCGCGGACGAGGTCGTCGGTCACCGCGCGGCCGTCGCCCTCGACGACCTCCTCGGTGAGCCCGACGCACTGCACCGAGCGCGTGCGGTCGGCTGTCCCCTCCCGTTCGACGGACCGCGCGCGTTCGAAGTCCGGGCGCTCCTCGCGGCCGGTCAGCGATCCCAGCCGGGCGCGGATGGATCGACCGACCGAGCGGAGTCGTGCGGCGAGACGACCGACGAGCGAGTCGGACCCGGTTCCCCGGTCGGCGTCCCCGGCGGCCCGACCCTCCCTGTCGGCCCCGTCGACGGGGGTCTGGCTCATACCTGCACTTGGTGTGGAACGGTAAAAATCATTGTGCTAACCGGTGACATGCTCGTGGTACTACCGGGCTCCCGTCAGGTCCGATCGCGGTCAGGACGCGTGACCGGTCGCTTACGCGCGCGGCCTGCGTCACCGCCTGTGGTCAGTCGTCCCCTGCAGTCAGTCGCCCGCAGCCGGGACGGCCTCCGGCGCGGGTTCGACGATGTAGAGCCCGAAGAAGACGACCGCGGCGACGACGATGAACGCGCTGGCGGTGAAGAAGGCGACGAAGACGGAGGTGGCGTCCCACAGCGCGCCGACGGAGACGGGGCCGACGACCTGGCCGACCTTCCAGGCGATCGAGCGCAGCGACATGCTCCCCGCGACGGCGTCGAAGTGCTCGCCCTCCTCGACGAACAGCGCCATACTGGCCGGGAGGCGGATGCTGTCCGCGACCCCGCAGACCGCGAAGGCGCCGAACAGCGGGAAAAAGGCGGGCGGCAGTGTCGTCGACAGTCCCGCTACTGCGATCGTCATCGGGGCGAAGTAGCCGACGGCGTACTCGGCGAAGGGGATGATCGCCGCGCCGACGGCGTACAGCAGCGCGCCGACGAGCACGAAGACGTGTTTGTGTCCCAGGCGGTCGGTGTACGAGCCCACGAGTCCCTGGGTCAGCGACTTGGTGAGTTTCCCGCCGGCGAGGATGCCGCCGACGAGTATGGGGCTCATCCCGAAGCGCGTCCGCGCGTAGATCGGCAGGAAGAGGATGACCGCCATCTTCCCGAAGCTCAGCCCGAGCCTGAAGACGACCAGCGCGCGGATGGCCGCGCGGCCGAGCAACATTCTGAGCGTCTCGACGCCGGTCGCCTCCTCCGGGTCGGCCTGCCCGCCCGGGTCGTCGCGGAGGAAGAAGTAGACGCCGACGAACGCCAGCAGCGTCACGCCGCTGAGCACGCCGTAGGTGAGCGTAAACCCGCTGGTCGCGAGCAAGATTCCGCCGACGAGGTCGCCCGCGAGGCTGGAGAAGGCGCCCACCTGGTTGTACGTGCCGAGCCACTGGCCGCGCTCGCCGTCGGGGCTGATCTCGCCGACGACGGTCGAGCCGGTGATCCACAGCAGGCTCGCGCCCAGCCCCTGGAAGACGCGCATCAGGACGACGTGGCTCACCGTCTCGACCATCGCGAAGCCGACGAACACGAGGACGTTCAGCGCGAGCCCGACCAGCAGGTACCGCTTGGCGTTGCCGGTGTCGATCTTCCGCCCCATCGGCAGGACGATGACCAGCTGGACCAGCGCGAAGGCGGTGCCGAACAGCCCCTCGACGGTGCCCGAGGTGGCGAACATGTCGGCGTACAGCGCCAGCGCGATGGCGATGGTCGAGTACGCCTGCGACCGCGCGAAGGCCGTGCCCGCGAGCGCCAGGAACTCGGCGTTCGCGAACAGCCGTAGCGATCCGCCCGAGTCGTCGCTCACAGTTCGGCGGTCCGGCTACGGCCGAAAGGGCGTTTCGTCTCCGGCGGAGCCTTCCGCGGTCGGCCCGGTCCGGGACCCACTGTCGCCCGGCGCCTACAGCTCGATCCGCTCGACGATGTTCCCCTCCCCTTCGGAGGTGTTGACGGCGACGATCCGGACGTGGTCCTCCAGTCCCGAACCCCGAAGTTTGGCCTTCAGGAGTTCGTCGACCTGGTAGACGCCGGCGGCGTTGTGCATCTCGATCTCGACGAGGACGGCCACGTCGTCGCCCGCCTTCAGCGTCACCGACTCGATCGCCTGGCTGGAGACCGTGTTGATCCCCCGCCCGCCCCGTTCGTAAGGACTGCGCGACCGGCCGTGCTCCATGTCCAGACCGTCGGCCAGTCGGACGATGCCCGCCTCGGTCGTCAGCGGGGTCTCCTCGGTGTGGTGACAGAGGATCGCGTGCAGCACCTCGCCTTTCATCCGGACGGCGTCGGCGGTGTCGTACCACTCGCCGAGGATCCGGTCCAGCAGGTCGGCCGCCAGCGGAATCGAGTAGTAGGGGTGTTCGTCCCGGTGGACGACGTGGCCGATGTCGTGCAGCGTCGCCGCCAGCGCCACGACCACCGGTTCGTCGGCTGGTTCGAGCCCCTGCTCGGCGGCGCCGTTGAACTCGACCTCGCCGTCGTAACAGAGTTCGTACAGCGTCAGCGCCCGGTCGCGGACGATGCTGACGTGTTTGGCGCCGTGGTCGTTGTAACGCATCCGCGCCACGGGATTGACGTTCTGCGCTTCGAGGTACGCCCGGATCTCCGCGTCGTCCGCGACGAACGCGAGCACCTCGTTGAGCCGCTCGTCCGGGAAGGCGTGCTCGGCGCCGGGATCGTACGACCGACCGTCGACCGCGTCCGAACCGTCACTCATGTCACGACTGTCCGCCCGCGGACGCAAAAACCCTCGTGCGACCGGTCGCTCGACCCCGGCGAACGCCGCCCGACGCACGCCGCGAGGTGCCGGTGGCCCGCTCAGCGCAGGTCGGCGACGGCGTCGCGGACCTCGTCGTAGTCGGGTTCGATGCCCGGGTCGCCGGCGACCCAGGCGTAGCGCACGACGCCCTCGCCGTCGATCACGAGCACGGCCCGCCTGGCCACGTCGTCGACGCCGAGCGACGCGAAGTCCATGGCGAGGTCGTAGGCGTCGACGATCCGCCGGTTCGTGTCGCTGATCATCCCGAAGGTCAGGTCGCTGTCCTCGCGGAAGGCGTTCAGCGCGAACGGCGTGTCGACACTGATCCCGTACACCGTCGCGCCCAGGTCGTCGAACTCGTCGAGTCGCTCCTCGAAGGTCTCCATCTCGTGGGTGCAGGTCCCGGTGAACGCGCCGGGGAAGAACGCGAGCACGAGCGGCGCCTCGTCGAGTCGCTCGGACAGCGTGAACTCGGTCACGTCGCCGTGAGCCAGCGGTGCGGTGAAGTCTGGGGCGGCGTCTCCCTCGTCGACCATACCGGTCGGTTCGCCTCGCGCGGGAAGGGTGTTGGGACACCGGCGGGGTCGGCCGGATCCCCGTCCCCGAAAGATTGATGAAACGGGGTTGTAGCGGGGTGATATACAGCAAAAAGGTTATAATTGGCGTCGAGTAAGCGTCGGGTAGAGATGATGGATACACTCATCCCCCTGTTCCCCGTCGGGGGCATGCCGGGCGGGACGGAACTGATCGTGATCCTGTTGATCGCCGTGTTGCTGTTCGGTGCCAACAAGATCCCGAAGCTCGCGCGGTCGACCGGCCAGGCCATGGGCGAGTTCCAGAAGGGTCGCGAGCAGGTCGAGCAGGAGCTCGAGGAGATGAAAGAGGGCGCGACCATCGACGACGACGGAAACATCGTCGACGAGGACGGCGAGATCCTCAAGACCGAGGCCGAGCGCGAGACCGAGGGCGCCATCGACTCCTCGGACTCGTCGTCGTCGAGCAACTGACGGTTCCGTTCTCCCCGCTCTCGCTGCCGGTGAGCAACAGCAAGGTTCTTTCTCCCGGCGCCCGCTGTCCCCGGTAGGGCGTGTGGCCTAGGGGACAGGGCGAGGGGTTCCTAACCCCTCGATCGCGGGTTCGAATCCCGCCACGCCCGCTCTGCGACGAACGGACGTGAGGAGCGAGCGGGCCCGGAGTTCGAACCCTGCCAGTCGCGCGCAGCGAGTGCAACGAGCGAGCACGTCTGGCTCCGGTTCGAATCCCGCCACGCCCGTACCACTTTTTGCAGCGGAGAGTTCCTCGCGCGCCTTCGGCGCGCTGCGGGAATCCTCCGCTGCAAAAACGTGGGGGAAACCACCGTCAGAGCAAGCTCTGACGAGGTCTCGTTCGCTACCCTCACGAGACTGCCGGACGACTCGGTCGCTCCGCTCCCTCGCGTCCGGTGAACCGTCTCGCTTCGCTCGACGGAGACTTCCCCCCTGGTGGGCCGTCGGATCAGTTCGAGAACCGCGTTCCTCCCACACCTCAGAGGACGAAGTAGACGAAGAGGAAACCCAGAAGCGCGGCGACGAGGAGTATCTGCAGCGCCGACGCGTCGGACTCGAACGGGTTGTCGGCACTGCCAGTATCGGGAGAGTAGGCGGCGGGATTGTCGCCGTCTTGGGGACCCTGCATGGTTCAGGTTCCGGCTACGCTCGGTTAAAGGTTCGGTCGCCGACACGAACGCTTCGTTCGCGCCCAGTTCTATCGCCCCCTCGGGGTCGTATCCCGCCGGCCGCCCCGGGTCCTGTCGAAGAGACAAAACTTACACCGTCCCGGCGACCAGTCCGCTCCGATGGACTACGAGCGGTGGCTCCTCGGCGGAGCGCTGGACTTCGGCGGGCTCCTGGTCGCCTATCTCTTCGTCGGGACCCACGTGGGTAGCGCGATGACCGAAGCGCTCTGGCTGGTGGACTGGCGACCCGCGCTGACGGCGCTGGAGGCGCCGCTCGTCCTCGGTGCGGTTGCGATGGCGGCCGTGGAGATCACCGGCAGCCGACCGGGACCAGTCGAGTCGGTCGGGTTTTCCGTGGCGTTCGTGGCGGCCCGCATTCCGCTGGTGGTCCCGCTGGCGCTGACCGTCGACAGCTAGGCGTACTTCGTTCTGGTCGACGCGGTCGGCCTCGCCTGTGCGTACGTCCTGGCGCTCCGGTGGGGCGCCGCCGGGACCGCCCGGCGATGCCGGCGCGCGCTCGGCCGACTCACGTGGACGCCGGGGCCCAAGCGACGGGCGGAGCGGTAGCCGCTCATTCGCCCTCGAACTCGGGCTCGCGGTCCTCACGGAAGGCCGCCCGGCCCTCCGCGAAGTCATCGGTCGTGGTCAGGAAGCCGAACGCCTGGCTCTCCATGGCCATCCCCGCCGCGAGGCTGCTGTCCTCGGCGGCGTCGACCACGCGCTTGGCGGCCTTCAGCGCCAGCGGCGGCCCGGTCACGAGGTCGTCGACGTACGACTCGACGACCTCGTCGAGTTCCTCGGGCGGAACCGCGCGGTTGACGAGCCCCCAGTCGGCCGCCCGCTCGGCGTCGATGCGGTTGCCGCGGAAGACCAGTTCCTTCGCGCGGCCCTCGCCGACGAGGCGGACGAGTCGCTGGGTGCCGCCGCCGCCCGGGACGAGCCCGAGGCCGATCTCCGGGAAGCCGAACTCGGCGTCGGTCCCGGCGACGCGCATGTCGCAGGCGAGCGCGAGTTCGTGGCCGCCGCCGAGACAGTACCCCCGGATCGCGGCGAGCGTCGGACGGGGGAAGTCGGCGACCACCTCGTACATCGGCGTCACGTCCATCGCTTCGGCGGGCGTCCGGTCGGCGACGCTGTCGACGTCGGCGCCGGCGCTGAACGCCCGGTCGCCGGCGCCCGCGAAGGTGACACAGCGGACGCGCTCCGTATCGACCGAGCGCAGGAGGTCGACGACGCCCTCGCGGACGGCGTCGTCGATGGCGTTCAGGCTGTCCGGCCGGTCGATCGTGACCGCGAGGTGGCCGCGGTCGTCGAGCGAGACGGCGAGCGCGTCACGCTCGCGGTCGAACTCCGAGAGGTCCATGCCGGCCGTCCGACCGGCGGCGTGAAGAAGGCTCTGGGCGGGGTGATGGCGAGAGAATCCGGTATCGGTGGCGGCGGTCCGGTACCGGCGACGAACTCCGGGCGATCGGCCGGGCGGCGGGCCGACTACAGTTTCTTCTCGGCGTCCTCGGCGAGTTCCTTCATGCGCTTGCCGACGCGGCCGGCGTCGGAGAACTCGTCCTCGCTCATGGCGGTCGCGAGGGCGTTGCCGAGGACGAACACGGCGTGTTTGTGCTCGCTCTTGGACTTGTGGACGTCCTCGGGAGTCACGTCGAGCTCCTCGTAGGCGTCGAACAGCGTCTCGTCGACGTCTTCGAGCCCGGCGAAGTAGTCCTTGATCGTGAGCATCTGCGCGTGGAGTTCGAGGAGTTCGTCCTTGTGCATGGGCGTCCCTATGTGAACCGCCCGTTTAACGATTGTCCGTCAGAGGGTCACACGCGAATCGCCGGGGTCAGAAAACGTACTCGTCCTCGTGGCCCATCATGCCGTCGTCCTCGTAGCCGCTCCCCGCCTCGTCGTCGTCGTCCTTCGGGCCGCTCGTCTTGTACGCCTTGATCCCCGTCGAGAGCAGGTCCTCGATGGCTTCCTCCCGGTTGAGGAACTCGCCCTGCTCGACGAGCTGAGCGATGCGCATCTCGAGGTGTTCGGGGATCGTGAGGTCTACCTTGGGCATCGGATCGTTCCGTTGGTTCGGGAAGGGGGTATTTAAGCTTGGCGGGGGTGATAGCCGAATCGATCACGGCACAGCGGTCGAATCGGGGCGACCCGGTCGGGGGCCCGACGGAGCACCGACGCGACCGGGGGAGAGCGGCGGTCGGGCGGGGCCCGGTGGTCGGTCCGAAGTAGTTAGGCTGAAAGGCGTACGGTCCTAAGCGCCTGGAGATGGAACTTCCCCGTGGTGACGAGTCGTCGGTCGAACCCGACGAGACGACCATCGCGACGCGCGGGCGCGAGGTGGCGGGCGTCGCGGTCGGCACCGTGCTGGGCGAACTCCCGCGACCGACGGTCGCCTGGTCGGAGGACGGCCAGCGGGTCGCCGCCGGCGGGTCTGCGGCGACGATCACGGCCGACGGCCCCGACCGGTTCGACCGCGTCCGCCGGGCCGGCGAGTCGCTGTTCGCCGGCCGCACCGTCGCCTCCGAGCTGCCCCGGGCCGCGCGGCCCCGCCTGTTCGGCGGCTTCGCGTTCCACGAGGGGGACAAGGACGCCGGGGACTCGCCGTGGGACGGCTTCCCCGACGCGCAGTTCGTGCTCCCGGCCGTCCAGGTCGTCCGGACCGACGAGGACTCGACCTGGGTGGTCGCGACCGCCACCGGGCCGTCGGCGGCCGCCGAGGCCGAGGCGCGACTCGAGGAGTGGACCGACCGGGTCGAGGCACTCGACGGCACGCCCCCCGAATCCGGCCCCGGTATCGAGCGCCGCACGTTCACGCCGGACGACGCCGGCTGGCGCCGGCAGGTCGAGGCGGCCGTCGAGCGCATCCGTCGCGGAACGCTCCGGAAGGTCGTCCTCGCGGGGGCGCTGACCGTCGACCTGCGCGACGAGCTGTCGATCCCCGGGGTGTACGAACGGCTCTCGGCGACCTACCCCGACTGTTTCCGCTTCCTCGTCGCGCCCGAGGGCGGCGGCCAGTTCTTCGGCGCGACGCCCGAGCGGCTGATCACCAGGGACGGTCGGACCGTCAGGACCGAAGCGCTGGCCGGTTCGACCGGGCGGGGCGACACCCCTGAGGAGGACGAGTGGCTCGCCAGCGAACTGCAGGACAGCGAGAAGGACAGCCACGAGCACGACCTGGTCGTCGAGGCGATCAAGACGCAACTGGACCCCTACGCCACGTCGATCTCGACGGGCGACCGGACGGTGCGCCGGCTCGCGACGGTCCAGCACCTCCAGACGCCGGTGACGGCCGAACTCGCCGAGGACGACCACGTCCTCTCGCTGGTCGAGGCGCTGCACCCGACACCGGCCGTCGGCGGGCTCCCGCCCGACGAGGCACTGGAGACGATCAAGGAGACAGAGGCGTTCGACCGCGGCTGGTACGCCTCGCCGGTCGGCTGGTTCGACGCCGAGGGCGACGGCACGTTCGCGGTCGCCATCCGCTCGGCGGTCGCGACCGGCCGGCGGGCGACGCTGTTCGCCGGCAACGGAATCGTCGGCGACAGCGACCCCGACCGCGAGTGGGACGAGGTACAGCTGAAGTACCGCCCGGTGCTCGACGCGCTCGAATGACTGCACCGAACCGCGCGACGCTGTGGGGCCGGACGCTCGTCGACGAACTCGCCAAGAGCGGCGTCACCGCCGCCGTCGTCTCGCCGGGGAGTCGCTCGACGCCGCTGACCGTCGCGCTCGCCGAACACGAGGACGTCGAGACCTACTCCGTGCTGGACGAGCGGTCGGCGGCCTTCTTCGCGCTCGGCCGCGGTCGCCGGGCCGGCGAGCCGACCGCCGTCGTCTGCACCTCCGGGACGGCCGCCGCCAACTACCACCCCGCGGTCATCGAGGCCAGCCAGTCGCGGGTCCCGCTGCTCGTGCTCACCGCCGACCGCCCGGCCGAACTGGTCGACAGCGGCGCCAACCAGACCGTCGACCAGGAGCAGCTCTACGGCGACGCCGTCCGGTGGTACAAGACCCTGCCCGAACCCGCGCCCGAACCCCGGCGGCTCCGGTCGCTGCGGGTGGCCGCCGACCGCGCCGTCGCGAAGACGACCGGCGCCAATCCCGGACCCGTCCACCTCAACGTGCCCGTCGCCAAGCCGCTCGAACCGACGGCGGAACCGGAAGACGTGCCGGATTCGCTGGCCGACGAGGCGCCGCTGGCCGTGGAGGGACGGGACGGTCCGTTCGTCCGGACGACGGTCGGGCGGCTCGAACCCGACGACGCCACGATGGGCGATATCGCCGACGCCATCGAGTCGGCCGACCGCGGTCTCGTGGTGGCCGGCCCGCTGAACCCCGGCCGCTGCGATCCGGAAGCGGTCGGTGAGTTGCTCGACGCCACCGGTTTCCCGCTGCTGGCCGACCCGCTGTCGGGGCTGCGCTACGGACCCCTGGTCGAGGACCGCCTCGTCGCTGGCGGCTACGACTCGTATCTCGACGCCGACGGCTGGCCCGACCCCGACATGGCTCTCCGGTTCGGCGCCTCGCCCACGTCGAAGGTGCTCCGGCGGTTCCTGCGCGACGCCGACGCCCGGCAGGTCGTCGTAGACCCGGCCGGCGACTGGCCCGAGGCGGAGTTCACCGCGACCGACTACGTCGAGGCCGACCCCAGTGCGACCGCCGCTGCGCTGGCCGAGCGGATCGACGACCAGTCGGCTGACGACGATGCCAGGGGCGGCGACACCGCGGAAGGGACCGCGACGGGGTGGCGCCGACGGTTCGAGCGCGCCGAGGCGGCCCACTGGAGTCTCGTCGACGGGGCGGCCGACGACGGGCTGTTCGAGGGGGCGGTTCTCGCGGAAGTCGTCGCCGGCGCGCCGGACCCAGCGACCGTGTTCGTCTCCAACAGCATGCCGGTCCGGGACTGCGACCGCTTCGGCCGCCCGCGGAGCGCGGACCTGACGGTGCTGGGCAACCGCGGCGCCAGCGGCATCGACGGGATCACCAGCACCGGGCTGGGCGCCGGGAGCGCCACCGACGACCCGCTCGTCCTCGTCACCGGCGACCTGGCGTACTACCACGATATGAACGGCCTGCTGTCGGTCGCCCGCTGCGGCGTCGACGCGACGATCGTCCTGATCAACAACGACGGCGGCGGCATCTTCCACATCCTTCCCATCGAGGAGTTCGACCCGCCCTTCACCGAGCAGTTCGTCACGCCCCACGGCCTCGACTTCGAGCCGTCGGCGGACCTGTACGGGCTGGCGTTCCGCCGCGCGACCGACATCGACGACTTCGCGGCGGCCTACCGCGAGTCGCTCGACAGCGACGGCACGCAGGTGATCGAGGTGCGGACCGACGGCGAGGCGAGCCACCACCGTCGCGAGCGGCTCCACGAACGGGTCTGCGAGCGGGTCGCTCGCGACACGTGAGGCGGTCGCTCACGACCGCACGAGCGTGAACGTCAGCACCGCCATCCCGAGCGGGACCCACGTCGCGGTCAGGCCGACAACCCCGGCCAGCGAGAAGACGCCGAGGGCGGGGACCACGAGCAGGAGTATCGGCACGACCACGCTCCAGAGGCCGAACACGAGGATCGCCGCCTCCGGGATCGACAGCAGGTAGGCGAAGGTGAGCAGCGTACAGACGCCGACGACGACCCGCGCGGCCAGCGGGAACGCCGGGTACAGCGTCGCCGCGACGAAGAACGGGTAGCAGACGAACGTCGACACCAGGAGAACGACCGACTGGTCGACCGGGAACAGCCGGCTGAGCCGGAGCCGACGGCTCCGGTCGGGGCCGTTGCGGACCGCCCAGGCGCCTGTGGCGTCCCACGCGTTCCACGACCAGTCGGCGTTGGGACCGTCCGACGCGCCCGCTGCCGCCTGGCGCTGCGCGGAGGGTGAACTCCCGGTCGAACCGCCGCCTCCGCCGGCGGCCCCACCGCTCGACTGCCACGACGGGCCCGTCGACCCGCCCGTCGAGCGGGTGGTCCCGTCCGACGCTTCCGCGTTCGTCTCGCGCCCGCTATCCCGTGTGTTCCCACGGGATCCGTCGCGACGCCGCCGATCGGTCCCGTCCGTTGACCGTCCCGATCCCGGTCGTCGCCCGCGCTGCTGGGACCCGCGCCACGTGCTCCCGCCCGCGGTGGACTGTCCAGGTGACTCGGAACTCCCATTCGGATCGCCGCGCTGGCTGTCGCCGCTCCCCCAGGTTCGCCCCGCTTCGCCACGACGACTGCGCTCCCGTCCCGACCCTGCGGTACCGGTTGAACCGGAGTCGCCCGACCGCGGCCCCGATGTCGCGGACCCGGCTCGGGGGTCGGAACCCGGCCGCGACTCGCCCTCGCCGCTCCCGGCGGCCGTCCGCGTCGACCCGGCGTCTGGCGCCCCCTCGCCGGTGTAGGCCGCGTGGCCGACGCGGTCGTACCTGGCGCGCTCCTCGTCGTCGGTCAGCACGCGCTTGGCCTTGTTGAGCCGTTTCGTGCGCTCCCCCGCGTCGACCTCGTCGCTCACGTCCGGGTGGACCCGTTTGATGGCCGCCCGGTAGGCGTCCTCGATCTCCTCGGTCGTCGCGTCCTCGTCGACGCCGAGGCGGTCGTAGAAGGTCTCTGTCATGGGGAGCGCCGTAAATCACCCTAGCTTCGCGGGCCGACGATAAAATGGCTGTGCCCGAACTATCGGAATCGATAGCGTCCGGGCGGCCGCGGCCGTCGCCCCCGCCGACCGGAACGCACTTCTCCGCCCCCTCTCAGACGACTCACATGTCACGGCAGACCGTCTCCAGCGGCACCGAGTGGGAAGCGCACGTCGGTTACTCGCGGGCGGTCGCGGTCGACGGACAGGTCCACGTCTCCGGGACGACGCCGGTCGACGACGACGGCGAGGTGATCGGCGACGGCCCCTACGAACAGACGAGAGCCGCGCTCGAGATTGTCGAGGGCGCCCTCGACGAGGCCGACGCGAGCATCGCGGACGTGGTCCGCACCCGACTGTACGTCACCGACATCGACGACTACGAGGCCGTCGGTCGCGCCCACGGCGAGGTGTTCGCGGACGTGCGCCCGGCCTCGACGATGGTCGAGGTGAGCCGCCTCGTCGACGAGGACTTCCGCGTCGAGGTCGAGGCGACGGCGGTCCGCCCGGGGTGACCGCCGGCGAGTCCAGCGGCGACACCGACCGAGAATCTTTTTGCGGGGTCCGGCCCGAGGGTCGGCATGGTCTCTGAGATCTTCGACCCCGACCGCTGGGAGCCGGTCGACGCCGTCGACTTCCGCGATATCACCTACCACCGCGGGACCGACACGCCCGCCGTCCGCATCGCCTTCGACCGCCCGGCGGTCCGCAACGCCTTCCGCCCGGGCACCGTCGACGAGCTCTCGACCGCACTCGACCACGCCAAGCGCCAGTCCGACATCGGCTGCGTCCTCCTGACCGGTAACGGCCCGTCACCGAAGGACGGCGGCTGGGCCTTCTGCGCCGGCGGCGACCAGTCGGTCCGGGGCGACGACGGCTACGAGTACCAGGGCGACGACGCCGACCGCGAGGACGCCGCCGAGGCCGGCCGCCTGCACATCCTCGAAGTCCAGCGGCAGATCCGCCACATCCCCAAGCCGGTCGTCGCCGTCGTCCCGGGCTGGGCCGTCGGCGGCGGCCACTCGCTGCACGTCGTCTGCGACCTGACCCTCGCCTCCGAGGACCACGCCAAGTTCCTCCAGACCGACCCCGACGTGGCGTCGTTCGACGCCGGCTTCGGCTCGGCCTACCTCGCCCGCCAGGTCGGCCAGAAGAAGGCACGCGAGATATTCTTCCTCGGCAAGACCTACGACGCCGACGAAGCGGCGGACATGGGCATGGTCAACGAGGCCGTCCCCCACGACGAACTGGAGGCGACCGCCCTCGACTGGGCCGACCGCATCACCAGCAAGTCCCCGATGGCCATCCGGATGCTCAAGTACGGGTTCAACATGGCCGACGACGGCATGGTCGGCCAGCAGGTCTTCGCCGGCGAAGCGACCCGGCTGGGCTACATGACCGACGAGGCCAAGGAGGGCCGCGACGCCTTCAACGAGGGCCGCGAGCCCGACTTCGACGACTACGACTGGTTTTACTGAGCCCACTTTTTGCGACGGAGAGTTCCTCGCGCGCCTTCGGCGCGCTGCGGGAATCCTCCGTCGCAAAAACTTGGGGAAAAAGGCCGGACGACTCGCTCACTCCGTTCGCTCGCGTCCGGTATTCGACCTTCGCCCCCGCACTGCTCCGCCCCGCACCGCTCCGCACCGCTACACCGCTTCCGCGACCGCCCACCGCTACACCGCTTCCGCGACCGCCCACCGCTACACCGCTTCCGCGACCGCCCACCGCTACACCGCTTCCGCGACCGCCCACCGCTACACCGCTTCCGCGACCGCCCACCGCCACACCGCTTCCGCGACCGCCCACCGCAACCGCTCGCCGCGGCCGCCCGCTTCCGGCGGTTCGTTCGGCCTTCCCGACAGACTCAAGACCGTGTCGGCTGTCCAACTGGATCCGCTATGCACCTCGTCCTCGACTACGGCGGCGTCGTCGTCGAACACGGCGACGAACGCGAACACGCGGATCTGCTTGGTGTCGACCCCGAAACCGACCCCTATCCCGGGTGGATCGCCTACTTCGCATATCGGAACGGATTCCTCGACGGCACGGTGGAGTACGTCGACCTGCTCTCGACGCTCACGGGAGCCTCTCGGGAGGCGTGTTACAGGTACCTCAGGCGGACGTGGCTCGATCCGGAGTTTCCCGATAAACACGCGGCGGTTCTCGACTACCTCGCGGACGACCACACGCTCGTCCTCTTCAGCAACATGGTGGAGCCGTGGGTCGAGACGGTCCTCTCCGAGCACGGCGCCCTGTCGTGTTTCGACGACCTGGTCGTCTCCTCGGCGATCGAACGGCCGAAACCCTACCCGAGGGGGTATTTCGAGTGTCTCCCCGAGGGCGACGAACCGGTCGCGTTCGTCAGCGACGAGTACAACGAGGACCTCGTGATGGGCGAGTGCCTCGGGATGCAGTCGGTGTGGGTCGAGAGCGACGACGAGACGCCCTGCCGGGAACCCGACGTTCGGATCGCCTCGCTCGCCGACCTCCCGGATGTCCTCGCTGCGGACGGACTCTCCTCCACCGAGTGACGGTCTTCCGGCAGTTGCGCCCGCTTGCCCGTCCGGATACCGGCCGGATCCGCTCGGGAGCATCACGGACCGCTCCCCAGCACTACGTACGATCATTACCAAGTTTCAAATGGAATTCCTGCTGATAGTAAGACGACCGTGTCCAGAAATCATCCACAGGGGAGTGGCAAAGTTCTCGCAGTAGCGATGGCGGTGATGCTGGTCGCGTCGGCGGTGCCGGCGGTGGTGCCGACCGCGGCGGCGCAGGCCGGCAACGCGGAGGTATCGATCGAGGAGATCCAGCGACCCGACGGTCCGACGGACGCCTCCCCGTACGCCGGGGAGAACGTCACCACCTCGGGGACGGTGACAGCCGTCGTGGCGGAGGGGTACTACATCCAGAACGGCACCGGCGCCTACAGCGGCGTCTACGTCTACACGGGGAGCCAGCCGAGCGTGGCGCCCGGCGACGCCGTCGAGGTGACGGCGCCGGTCACGGAGTACTACAACCTGACCGAACTCGACGCGACCGCGGCGAGCGCGTCGACGACAGTGACCGGACAGGCCCCAGTCCCCGACCCGGTGGCGCTCGACACCGGCGCGGTCGGGCAGGAGCGCTACGAGGGCGTGCTCGTCACCGTGTCGAACGCGACGGTCACGGCGACGCCTGGCCAGTACGGCGAGTGGGCCGTCGACGACGGCTCCGGGGCGATCGCGGTCGACGACGTGAGCGCCGGGGACGCGACGACCCCCAACGAGACCGGGCTGGTCGTCGCGGACCTGACCGGACCGGTCGCCTACAACTTCGGCGCGTTCAAGATCCAGCCGAAGGCGGTCGGCGAGATCGCAGAGCCGACCGACGGCGGCTCGCCGGGCGACGGGACCCCGGAGGATCCGCCCGCGAACGCGACGAGGCTGACGATCCTCTCGTACAACGACGTGCAGACGGCTGCCTCGAACCCGACGGCGATGGGCCGGCTCGCGGGCGCTATCGAGGAGCGACGGGCGGCTCACGAGAACCCGACCGTCGTCGTCGGCGGCGGCGACCAGGTGAGCCCGAGCTCGCTCTCGCCAGTCAGCAACTGGACGGTCCCGGTCGCGGCGACCAACGTCGTCGACCCCGCCGCGGACGTGGTCGGCAACCACGACCTTGACTACGGGTTCGACGCGGTGGCCAACTACACGGCCGCCTCGGAGTACCCGTGGCTGCTCGCGAACGTCCGCGCCGAGGACGGCGGCGGCGTCCCCGGGACGGAGAACTACACCATCGTCGAGCGCGACGGCGTCCGCGTCGGGATCGTGGGCCTCGTCGACGAGGCCATCGGGCCCAAGACCGCCGTCGACTTCGACGAGGCCGGCTACGAGGTCGCTGACTACAGCGAGGTCGGCGCCGAGGTCGCGACGGAGCTCAAGACCGAGAAGGACGTGGACGTAGTCGTCGCCGCCGCCCACATCGGAATCGGTGACTCGCAGGAGCTCGCCCGCGAGACCGACAACATCGACGTGATCGTCGCCGGCGACGACGAGGTGGCCTACGAACCGCAGGTGACCGACGGGACGGTCGTCATGGAGGCGCAGGGGCGGGCGGCCTACCTCGGCGAACTCAACCTCACCGTCGGCCCGAACGGCAGCGTCGCGATGGCCGACGGTCGCCTCGTGGAGGTGGCCGGCAACGACGCGGTCCCGGTCAACGAGACGGTCGAAGGGATCGTCTCGTCGGCCCGTGGGCAGTACCTCTCCGAGGTCATCGGGTGGACGACGGTCCCGCTGGACTCGACGTTCTCGGCCAACTACCACGACGAGACGGCGTGGGGCAACCTCGTCACCGACGCGTTCCGCGCGGAGACGGGCGCCGAGGTCGCGGTCACGAACGCCGGCGGCATCCGCGGCGACTTCGTGATCGAGCCGGGTAACGTCACCTACGACGACGTGTACACCTCGCTGCCGTTCGGCAACACGCTGGTCACCAAACGCCTCTCCGGCGCGGAACTGCGCGCCCTGCTGGCCAGCCAGGTCGTCACGCTCGAGTCGGGCACCGGCCAGCAGTACGGCCAGGAGGCCCAGCTACAGGTCAGCGGCGTCACCTACGAGATGGTGGCCCACGAGGGGGCCGAGCCGCTCGTCCGCGACGTGTACGTCGGCGGCGAGCCGCTGCGGCCGAACGCGACGTACAACGTGACGGTCAACTCCTACATGGCCGGCTGGGACGACCTCGCCGACGACCCCACGGTGAGCACCGACCTCACGCTGTACGGCACTGCGGTCGCCGACTACATCGAGCGCCGGGGGACCGTCTCGCCGCGGGACACCAACCGCATCCGCCGCGTCGACCGCGAGGTCGGCACCGAATGGGTCTTCGGCGCGAACGGGTCGACGGTCCCGGTCCACTACGAGGTGCCCGAGAGCGTCCTGTCGGTCGACGACTCGTCCGTGCGCGTCGAGAACGCCACGGGCGCGGCCCTGTCCGCCGAGCGGGTCCGGCTGACCGGCGACGACCTGGTCGTCTACTTCGACCGCGGCGAGTTCGGGTCGTTCGCGGCCGCGAGCGACCACCTCGGACTGTACGCCAGCTACACCGACGCCGAGTACGACGGTCAGCGGAGCTACTTCGACCGCTCGGTGCTGAACGGCCACCTGGAGGGCTGGGAGCGCCTCGCCGCGGAGAACGGGTCGTCCGACGACGGCGGCGACGCGGACCGCGAGACGCCGCGGGAGCTGAAGTCCGAGGCGGTCGCGGCGACCGACGCGATAGACGCCGACGCCGGCCGATACGAGTCGGCCCGCGACCGCGCGAGCGAGCGGTTCGACGACTCGCGCCAGTACTACCGCGGCCCCGTCCGGACGGAGTCGGCGAAACTGTTCACCGACGACGCCGTCGGCGTGCAGGCGCTGACCGCGTTCACCGGCACCGACGCCGAGGCCAACGCCACCGCGGCCGCGGACCTGGTCCTGCGCGCCGACAACCGGACCGCCGCCCGCGAACTCGCCGACGCCCGGCGGCTCCTGAACGACTCGCGCGAGGACGTCGACAATCGGGGTATCCGCCGGAGCATGGAGGCCCACCTCGACAACGCCGAGCGGGCCTACGACCGCGCCGAGCGGACGATGGAGCGGGCCCGGGCCGCCGAGGGCCGGCGCGCAATCCGCCTGCGGGCGAGCGCGATCCGCCAGCTCCGCCAGTCCTGGCGCCAGTCCCACTGGGTCGTCGAGGAAGCCGTCGAACGCACGGACGCGACGACGCCCGGGTGAGCGGTCGCCGCCGCTGGCGCGTCCGGGCCGGCGGTCGGGACGGACGCGTTCCGTACCCGCTCGCCGGCGTAACGTTCACCCCGTCGCCGGCCCAAGCTGAGGTATGTTCGACGACGCCCAGCGACGGGCGGGCTATCGCCTCCGACGGGCGGTCGGCCCGCACCTCGACCGGGCGGTCCGGACGGTCGTCGACGAGACGGTCCGGGTGTACCCCGAGGGGTACGCCGGAACGGTGAGCGGACGGGTCGAAGTCGTCGAGTCGGCCCTCTCGGACGCCGGGTTCAGCTGGAACCCGGTGAGCATGTACCACTACACGCCGCTGGGCAACCGGACGAACGGGAGCTGGGTCCTCCGCGAGTCGCCGTTCGCCGACCGGCAACTCCACCTCGTTCTCGTCGAGCGGGGACCGGAACGGGTCGACGTGTACGCCCACGAGGAGAACAACTGGCGGCGCCACCCGCTGAGACACGTCCGCGACGCTGGGATCGACCGCGACAGCGGCGCCGAGCGGGCGCGGTCGATACTCGAAGGCCTCGACCTCGAACACGCACACGCGACGTACCTCCGGCGGAAGCTGGGACATCTCGCCCGCCGCTGTCGCCGCTGGCTCGACGGGCGGTCGCTTGGATGAGCCGGGGACGGACGTACCCCAGTCGAGGCCCACGGATCGACCGGACGGCTCGACCAGTATGCCCGACCTTCCCGACTTCCCAACGTCCGACGAGGAACAGGCGCCCGACCGGCGGGACATCATCGACCGGATCCTCGGCGAGGGTCCGGGAGCCGACACGGCCTGACGCCGACTGGGCGGCGCGGTCGGTGCGTTCGGCGGTCCGGCGCCGGCGGAGGCCGCCCACCGGCGCCGCCGCTCCGCCCGCAGCGGGATGCCAACTTTGACACTCGACGGGCCCCGAGTCCCGGGTATGTCGACCGCAGACGCACAGGTCTCGAAGCGGCGGGCCTGGCTGATGGCCGCGCGGCCCCAGACCCTGCCGGCGGGGTCGGCGCCCGTCGTCGTCGGTGCCGGGCTGGCCGTCCACGCGGGCGTGTTCGCGCCGCTGCCCTGGCTCGCGGCGCTCGTCGGCGCCCTGCTCATTCAGGTGGGCACCAACTTCGCCAACGACTACTACGACGCCGTCAAGGGCGCCGACACCGACGACCGCGAGGGGTTCACCCGCGTCACCGCCGGCGGGCTCATCCCGCCCGCGCAGGTCAAGCGGGCGATGATCGCCACCTACGCGCTGGCCGTCGTCGTCGGCACGTACCTCGTCGCCATCGGCGGCGTGCCTATCCTCGTCGTCGGCCTCTCCGCCATCGCGGCCGGCGTCCTCTACACCGGCGGCCCCTACCCCTACGGCTACCGCGGGCTGGGCGACCTGTTCGTGTTCGTCTACTTCGGCGTCGTCGCAGTGACTGGCACCTACTACGTCCAGGCGGTCACCGAGGCCGGCGTCGGCCTGTTCCCGACCGGGATTCCGCCTGGCACCCTCCCGCTGGCGGCCGTCGTCGCCAGCCTCCCGGCCGCCGGACTCTCGACGGCCATCCTCGTCGTGAACAACATCCGGGACAGAGAAACGGACGCCGAGGCGGGCAAGCAGACGCTCGTGGTGCTGCTCGGTTACCGCTGGAGCCGCGTCGAGTTCATCGCCCTGGTCGGGATGGCCTACGTCGTCCCCGTGGTCTTCGCGCTCGACCCCGCCTACGGCCTCCCGGCGCTCGCGCCGCTGCTCTCGCTCCCCCTCGCGGCGAGCGTCGCGAAGACCGTCCTCGAACGCACAGACGGCGAGGCGCTCAACCCGGCGCTCGAACGGGTCGGACAGACGCTGTTCGTCCACTCCCTGTTGTTCGCCGCCGGACTCGCCGCGCCCGCACTGCTATGAGCGGCGACCGCTCGACTTTCGACGGCGTCACCCGCTTCTCGCTTCCGCTCGAATCGCCGCTGTCGACCGCCGCCGGCGACATCTCCGAGCGGTCGGGATTCGTGGTCCGCTACGACCACCGTGGCGAGACGGGACTCGGCGAGGCGACGCCGCTACCGGGCTGGACGGAGTCGCTCGACGCCTGCGAGGCGGGGCTGGAGCGCGCGCTCGACGCGGGTGCCGGCGGCGAGCACAGTACCGGCCTGCTCGAACTCGACGCCGACGAGGCGCCGGCGGCCCGCCACGGGTTCGCAACAGCCCTCCTCGACGCCGACGCGCGCGCCGACGGCCTCCCCCTCTACCGCTGGTTCGACGACTCGCGGACCGTCGGTTCGGTGCCGGTCAACGCCACTGTCGGCGACGCCGACCGCGAGACGACCGTCGGGCGCGCCGAGGCGGCCGTCGACCGGGGATTCGGCTGTCTCAAGCTCAAGGTCGGGGCCCGCCCGGTCGAGGAAGATATCGTGCGCGTCCGGGCCGTCCGCGAGGCCGTCGGCGACGACGTGACCCTCCGGCTGGACGCCAACGGCGCGTGGTCCCGCGAGGAAGCCGAACGAGCCATCGAACGGCTCGAACCGCTCGACGTGGCCTACGTCGAACAGCCGGTCGCAGCCGAGGACCTCGCCGGGCTCGCGGACCTCCGCGGTGCCGGTGTCGGTATCGCTATCGACGAAGGGCTGACCGAGCACTCGATGGCCGAGGTGTTTGACGCCGACGCCGCGGACGTGGTGGTCCTCAAGCCGATGGTTCTGGGCGGACCGGGCAACGCCCACACGCTCGCGATGCGAGCCCGGGACCGGGGGATCGAACCGGTGGTGACCACCACCGTCGACGCGGTCGTCGCCCGGACTGCGGCGGTCCACGTCGCCGCCGCCGTCCCCGACGTGGCGCCCTGCGGTCTCGCGACCGCCGACATGCTCGCCGAGGACCTCGCCGCAGACCCCGCACCGGTGTCCGACGGTTCGATCGCGGTCCCACAGGACCCCGGGATCGGCGTCGACCGCGACGAGGTGCGACCGTGACGCTCCCGGACCCGTCGGCGTGGCCGGTCGACGACCCCGTCGCCGACCCGTCGGTCGACGTGCTCGCACAGCGGGCGGCCGCGACGCCGGCGGCGACCGCCGTGGTCGACGCCGCCGACGGCTCGGCGTGGAGTTACGCCGAACTCGACGACCGGGCAGCGGCACGCGCCGCGGCCATCGAGTCGATCGCACAGAGCGACCTCGCCGGCGGTCGGGTCGCACTCCTGATCGGCACCCGGCCGGCCGTCACAGACCTGTACTTCGCCGTCGGTCGACTCGGGGCGAGCGCGGTCGCGCTGAACGTCGAACTCCCGGCCGAGCGGCTCCGCTCGCAGGCCGCCCGGGCGGAGGTCGACCTGCTGGTCTGCGAGCGCGCGACCGAGGAGGCCGCGACGGCGATCGCACCCGAGGACACGCCTGTCGCGTCGGTCGACGAGCCCGGATCGGACGCCGTCGCGTCGCTCTCCCTGGAAGGGGACGACTCTGCCGGAGGTGTTGAGCCGTCCGAGCGGCCGCTGGACGACGAACGGGTCGTCATGTTCACTTCCGGCACGTCGGGCGACCCGAAGGGCGTCCGCCTCACTCGCCGGAACCTGGTCGCGAGCGCGGTCGGCTCGGCTCACCGGCTCGGCGTCGAACCGGACGACCGCTGGCTGGTCTGTCTCCCGACCTACCACATGGGCGGGCTCGCGCCGCTCGTCCGCTCGACGCTGTACGGCACGGCGACGGTGGTCCAGCGCGCGTTCGACGCCGCGGCGACCGCGCAGGTCCTCGACGAGTTCGACGCGACCGCCGTCTCGCTCGTCCCGACGATGCTGACCCGCCTGCTCGACGCCGGGTGGGACCCCGCCGAGTCGCTCCGGTTCGTCCTCCTGGGCGGCGCGCCCGCCTCGCGGGACCTGATCGAGCGGTGCGCCGACCGCGGCGTCCCCGCCTGCCCGACCTACGGACTGACGGAGACCGCCTCGCAGGTCGCCACGGCGACCCCGACGGAGGCACGCGAGCACCCCGACACCGTCGGCCGGCCGCTCCGCGGGACGACGGTGACCGTCGTCGGCGACGACGGGAGTCCCGTCGACACGGGCGAATCGGGCGAACTCGTCGTCTCGGGGCCGACGGTCACGCCGGGCTACCTGGACGACGAGCGGACCGCGGCCGCCTTCGACGACCTGGGCTTTCACACCGGCGACCTGGGGTACGCCGACGGGGACGGGCGACTGTGGGTCGTCGGGCGCGTCGACGACGCCGTCGTCACCGGCGGCGAGAACGTCCACCCCGCGCGGGTCGCCGACGCGCTCCGCGACGTGGAAGGGGTTGCCGACGCCGCCGTCGTCGGCCTCCCCGACGAGGAGTGGGGGGAGCGCGTCGCCGCGCTGGTCGTGCCGGCCGACGGGCGCCGCGGCGACGAGACCGGGGGCCTCTCCGCCGACGGCGTCCGCGAGGCGGTCCGCGACCGCCTCGCGTCCTTCGCCGTCCCGAAGACGGTCGGGTTCGCCGATTCCCTCCCGCGCACCCACTCCGGGACGGTCGACCGCGAGGCCGTCCGCGAGCGACTCGAATCGGTCCGCGACTGAGCGTAGCTACGGGGACGTGCCACCGGGTTTAATCCCCTCGGTCGCCTACCGGGGGTCGTGTGTACGCTCGTCTTCGCCTGGCAGGTGTTCCCGGACGCGCCCGTCGTCGCCGCGGCCAACCGCGACGAGGCGCTCGACAGGCCCTCGACGCCGCCCGAGGTGATCGAGGAGTCGCCCCGCGTCGTCGCACCCCGCGACGAGGAGGCCGGCGGCACCTGGATCGGCTACAACGAACACGGCCTGTTCGTCGCGATCACCAACCGCTGGGACGGTCGTGAGCCGGCCGGCGAGCGCTCGCGCGGGCTGCTCGTCCGCGACGCGCTCCGCCAGTCCTCGGCGGAAGAGGCTGCCCGCCTCGTCGAGCGGGAACTCGACGACCGCTCGTACGACGGGTTCAACCTCGTCCTCGCGGACGCGAGCGCCGCGCTGTTCGTCGAGTGGGACCGGGAGAACCGCCGCGTGCGCAACTTCGACCCCGGCGTCCACGTCGTCGTCAACGTCGGCGCCGACGGCGACTACGCGATCCCCGAGTCCCGCGCCGAGGCCGGGGCGGCCCAGGCCGACAACGCCGGGAAGGTCGCGACCGCGCTGCAGGTCGAGCCCGGCGAGACGAGTACCGCGTGGCTCGACCGCGCCGCGGACGTGATCGCCGACCACGAGTACGGCGTCTGCGTCCACCGCGACCGCTTCGGGACGCGCTCGTCGTCGCTGGTCGAGGTCGGCCGCGATGGGTCGCGCTACCGCTACGCCGACGGGCCGCCCTGTGAGAGCGACTACCGGGACGTGGAGAGCCAAATTTAAACGGCGGAGACACGGACCGTACCTGTATGGCCGCTGCCGAGGAAGACCTCAACGAGGACGAGCGCGCGGGACTGGAACTCATCAGGGAGACGGGCGGGATCCACCAGAGCGACTTCTGGAAGGAACTGGACGTGAGTTCCCGCAAGGGGAGCCGCATCGCCGACGCGCTGGCCGACCAGGACCTCATCCAGCGCGAGGAGACCGTTTATAATGGCCACAACACCTACTACCTCACCCCCGCCGCCCGCGACCTGGACTTCTCCCTGTTGATGGCCGGCGACCAGCTCTCCCCGTTCGTCGGCGACGACGAGGTCAACGCCCACAGCGACACCTTCTCGCAGTTCGTGATGAACCTCGCCTACGAGGAGTAACGCGACGACCCTCCGGCGGTTGCTCCGAGCGCCGGTTCCTCCGACCGCCCGTCCGTCGACTGTTCCGAGCGCCGATCGATCCGACCATTAGTCCGTCCGACAACCAGTCCGCCGATAGCTGCCGCTACCGGTTCGAAAACGGCAGAAACCGCGGGGTCGTCAGTCCTCGAGCGCGTCGGCGATGCGGCCGAGCTCGCGGCGGGCGTCGTGGACCTCGTCGCGGAGCTTGCGGACCTCGCGGACGAGTTCCTCGTCGGCCTTCGACGAGGACTCCTCCTCGCCGCGGCCGCCGGGACCGCCGCCCATGCCGGGCGGGCCGCCACCGCCGCCGCCCATCATGCCGCCCATCATCTGCGCGAACGGGTTGCCGCCGCCACCGCCGCCGCCCATGCCGGGCGGGCCGCCGCCACCGCCCATCATCTCCTCCATGCGCTCCTCGCGGCTCATGCCCTCGCCGTCGCCCTCGCCCTCCTCGGCGCGCTGCTGGCGGATCTCCTCGACCCGCTCGCGGAAGGACTTGGACTCCCCGTCGCCCTCGCCGTCGGCGTTGGCGTCGCCGCCCTCGGCTCCGTCGGCGGACTCCTCGGTGGCTGTGTCGTTCTCGTCTGAAGGATCGTCTGCCATGGTCGCGCTTGGCCGCGGCGTCCCAAAAGAGTTGTCGTACCGGGTGAAATCCCGACGCGCGAGCGGTCGATTCCGGGCGGGACCGACCGTCCCCGGCGCGCGACCGGTCAGGCGATCCGCCGGACGAGCACCGAGATACCGATCGCCGACGCCGCGAGGACGACCAGGTTGAACACGGCCTGGAACACCGGCACGAAGTCGGGGCTGAACCACACCCGGATCGCCTCGCTCGCCGCGAAGTAGAACCGGAACGTCGCCACGAGCGCCAGCAGACAGAGGATGGCGAACGCCGCCCACTGGACGTAGCCGACGATGTCCCGGCCGTCCTCGGACCCGCCCGTTCCGGGGCCGTCGCGGTCCGACGCCTGCCCGACGGCGCCGCCCCCGTCGGCGCTCCGGGCGCGGTCGTCGGTCGGCTGGTCGTCCCCCTGTGCGGTCGCGTCGTCGCTGGTACTGTCACTCATTGGTGCCTCCGTGCCGCGAGCGCGGCGAGCGCGAGCAGGGCGGCGACCGCGCCGGCGGCCCCGAAGCCGGGGCCGGACGCCCCTCCGCCGTCGGTCGCCATCGGGGTCGCGGGCGCTTCGTCGCCGTCGCCGGCGTCCGGTTCGAAGTCGCCGGCCTGGAAGTCGACCTCCTCGCGGGTCGTGTTCTCCGGGACCGGCCGGGTGGGGTCGAGCTTCGCCGGCGCGGTCGCGGACTCGACGACGACGCCGTCCCTGAACAGGATCCCGTCGAGGTAGTAGTTGTAGTTCGACGGGACGGTCAGCTCGGCCGCCTCCGTGACCGTCTGCCCGGGGCCGATGTCGTCGATCTCGACCGTCGCCCGGTCGGCGACCACGTTCGACTCGACCTGTCGCGCCGTGACGACCAGCCGCAGGCCGCCCGCGGGCTCGTCGCCGCGGTTCGTGAGGTAGGTGCCGGTCCGCAGCGTCGTCCGGTTGTTCGCCGCCTCGGCGACCTCGTAGGAGATCACCGGGATCGAGGCCGGGCCGTCGCCGAAGCGGTGGAAGCCGACCGTGGTCTCGGCGTAGTCGGGCGTCAGCGAGTCGACGCCGCTGACCGTCGTGGCCCCGGTCTCGACGCGGCGGCCGTCCTCGTAGACGCGGACGTACAGGCGGTAGCCGCCCTGGCGGTCGACCGTGGCGTTGACGCGCGTGCGGACCTCGCGGTTCCCCTCGATCCGGCCGAGGTCCTTCCGGACCGTGGTCGCCACGAGGCCGGTGTCGGTGTCGACCGCCTGGAGTTCGACGGTGACGTTGTCGGCGGGGCCGCCGCGGTGCTCCATCCGCACGTCCAGCGAGAGCTCCGCGCGCTCGCCGCCGACCTCGCCGGCCGCGACGCGGGGCTCTTGGAGGGAGAGGACGCTCGGCCGGACGGTCTCGTCGGTCCGGTCGGCGAGGGCGTTCGGGGCGGCGAGGGCCAGCCCCGCCGCGCCGACCACGAGCGCGAGCGCGAGGGCGGCCAGCCACGCTTCTCGGTTCACGTTCCCGAGGGGCACGGCCCCCGGTAAATGTCTTGTGTCCAACAGCTGTGGCCGCCGGGCGGCGGTAGGCTCGGGTCACGATACCGACCGGCTGACCCTACCCGAACGCACCGAGGCTGGACTGGAGGTCCCTGTCGGTCTCGCCGTCGGTCACGTCGTAGCCCACGAGGTCGCGCATGTCGACGGCGTAGGTGCTCCCCCCGTTGTCGAGTAGCAGGACCCTACCCTGGACGGCCCTGACCGTCCCCGAGGCGAGCGTCTCCGCGACCGGGCGGTCGGCCAGCTCGACCCCGTAGTCGAACTCGTAGGTCTCGACCGGGTCGAACCCGGCCAGCAGGTCCCGCCAGGCGGCGTCGTCGACGGACTCGTGGATCCCCCGGACCTTCGTCGGGACGCGCACGCGGTCGCCGACCTCCGTCGCGATCTCGGCCTCGATCTGGCGGGCGACGCGGCCGTCGGCGACCGTCCGGAGGTGGGCGGCGCGGTCGGCGCCCTGCTCGCGCAGACGGGTGTCCAGCCGCCAGGAGCGCGTGACGCCGACCTTGAACGTGTCGGGGGCGAACGCGGCGAGATAGATAGCGTGTTCCTCGCGGCACGTTTCGAGAGGGAGCGAGCACTCGCCGGTACACCGTGCGCAGGGCCACCGATAGGTGTGCTCGTCGCAGTAGGGCGCCCCCTCACGGGGACAGGGCGTGTGTGTGCCGTCGTCGAGCACGCCGGCGCAGTGGCGCTCGCCGAGCGCGTAGGACAGTTCGGTCCCGGGGTCGAGCGCGGCCGTCGAGACGGTCCCGTCGTCGGCGAGCAGCAGCGCTGGCGGCCCGTCGGTCCCCGTCTCGTACCCCACGATCTGCACGCCCGCGGGTTGGCGACCCCCGGATATAGGCGTGGCGCTCCGGCGGACAGCGTAGCGGGCTGTGGCGGTTCGCGGCGGTCCGCCCGGGCCCGGGAGCCCGCGACGGCCTCGCCCCCGAGGGGACCCCGCCGCGGTCGGTGACCTGTCGGCCCGGCGAACGGTGGGTCGGGTTTAACTGTCGGGCCGCCGTCGGTCCGCCGAGACCATGGCCGACCTGCAACTCACCAGCCCGGCGTTCGAGGACGGCGCGGCGATCCCCGAACGGTACGGCTACACCGAGGACAACGTCAACCCGCCCCTGGAGATCGCGGGCGCGCCCGCCAGCACGGAGTCGTTCCTGATCGTCGTCGACGACCCCGACGCGCGCGAGCCCGCGGGGAAGATCTGGGACCACTGGGTCGTCTGGAACATCGACGGGGACACCGACTCGATCCCCGAGGACTGGGACCCCGAGGACGCGGGCGCCGTCACCGGCGAGAACGACTACGGCGAGACCGGCTGGGGCGGCCCCAACCCGCCGGACCGCGAGCACACCTACCGGTTCCTCCTCTACGCGCTCGACGACCGCCTCGACCTGTCGGCCGCCGCCACGAAGGACGACGCCTACGACGCCGCCGAGGGCTGCGTCGTCGGCAAGGCGCAACTGGAAGGGACCTACGCGCCCTGAGGGCCGACCGGCCACAGGGCGGTGGCCGGCGACAGGACAGGTTCAGTCCGCGAGCAGTTCCCGCGTGGCGCGGCGGACGGCGTCGTCGCTGGAGTCGTCCGGCTCCCAGCCCAGCGCGGAGAGTTTCTCGATGGAGAGTCGCATCCGTGGCACGTCGCCGACCCACCCGCGGTCGCCGCCGGTGTACTCGTAGTCGGGGTCGAGGCCCATCTCGTCGGCGACGATGTCGGCGATGGTCGTGACGGACGTGGTAGTGCGGGTCCCGAGGTTGTAGACGTTGAAGTCGTCGTCGGCGTGTTCGACGACGTGGCACATCGCGTCGACGCACTCGTCGACGTGCATGTAGGACTTCTCCTGGCGGCCGTCGCCGAGGATAGTGAGCGACTCGGGCTCGTCCTCCAGCTTGTCGATGAAGTCCGGAATGACGGCGCCGAGCTGGAGGCGCGGGCCGACGATGTTGGCGAAGCGGTAGATCCAGGCCGTGAAGTCGTGGCTCTTGGCGTAGACGGACAGCAGGCTCTCCTCGCCGAGCTTGCTCGCGCCGTAGATGCTGATGGGTTCCAGCGGTGCGTAGTCCTCGGGGGTGGGTCGGGGCGCCTCGCCGTAGACGGTCGAGGAGGAGGTGAAGGCGATGTTGTCGACGCCGACCTCGTCCATCCGGTCGAGGACCGTCTCGGTGAGCTGGTTGTTGAAGCGGTACTGTTCGATGTCGTCGGCGGCGGCGTTCTTGTTCGCCGCGAAGTGGAAGACGCCGTCCGCGTCCCCGGTGATGGCCTCGGCGGCAACCTCGGGGTCGGTGAGGTCGCCCTCGACCACTTCGACGCCGTCGGGGAGCCAGTCGCGCTCGCCGTTCGAGAAGTCGTCGACGGCGACGACCTCGTTGTCCGCGACGAGGCGCTCGCAGAGGTGCGACCCCACGAAGCCCGCGCCGCCCGTCACGACCAGCCGCTTCCCGGAGAGTTCCATGGGCCGAAATCGTCCAGCGCCGACATGTGCATTGCGGTCGCCGCCGCTCGCTCGGCGATCCCGGATCGGTCGTCCCTGACGGCCCGAACGTATCACCGAAATCGATTAATCCGGCAGGGTCCACGGACAACGTATGGACGACAGGACACAGGGGGCGAGCAGGCGCGCGTTTCTCGCGGGGGCGGGCGGGGTCGCCGCGACCGCGCTCGCGGGCTGTGGCGGACTCGTCTCCAGGCCGGGGAGCGGGGAGACACCGACGGCCCGGGACGTGTCGCTCCCGGCGCCGTTCAAAGGGCCGGAGGACGCGCCGGTGACCGTCGGTATCTACAAGGACTTCGCCTGTCCGGCCTGCCGACGCTTCAACGAGCAGGTCACGCCGCTGCTCGAACGCGAGTACGTCGAGCCGGGGGTCGTCCGGCTCGAACACTACGACTTCCCGCTGGAGATGCACGCGCCCGACGCGTACACGGCCGCGAACGCGGCGCGGGCCGTCCAGCACACGGCCGGCGACGCGGCCTTCTTCTCGTTCGCCGACGCGCTGTTCGCCGACCAGGCCGACCTGGGTCCCGGGACGTACGCGACGCTCGCGGGCGACCTGGACGCGCCTGTCGACGGCGAGCGCGTCCGGGCCGACGCCGAAGGTCGGACCTACAGTTCGGTCGTACAGGCGGACAAACAGCGGGGGATCGACGCCGGCGTCCGCGCCACGCCGACCGTCGTCGTCGACGGGTCGATAGTCGAGCGCCTGAGCTGGGAGGGGATCCGGTCGGCGATCGAGGCGGCCCGTCCCCAGAGCGCCTGAGCGCCGGTGGCGACCGCGGCCCCGGACCGCGGCCCCGGACCGCTCGGTCGGAAGCCTCCTAAACGGGGCTCGCGTAGCCGTCGCGCATGCACGACGAACCCGAAGTCGCCGTCCTCCGGCTGGGCCACCGGCCGGGCCGCGACGACCGGATGACGACCCACGTCGGACTCACGGCGCGGGCGCTGGGCGCCGACCGCGTCGTCTTCGGCCCGGAGGCGTCCGGCTCGGCCGACACCGTCCGCGACATCACCGACCGCTTCGGCGGCCCCTTCGCGGTCGAGGTCACCGACGCGCCGAAGGGCGTGATCTCCGACTGGACAGGTCCAGTCGTCCACCTCACGATGTACGGCCTGCCGGTCCAGGACGTGCAGGACGACCTGCGCGGGTCGCTGGACGGCGGCGACCCCGTCCTGTTCGTCGTCGGCGCCGAGAAGGTGTCTTTCGACGTGTACGAGCGCGCCGACCACAACGTCGCCGTGACGAACCAGCCCCACTCCGAGGTGGCGTCGCTCGCCGTGGCGCTCGACCGGCTGTTCGACGGGCGGGAACTCGACCGCGAGTGGGCGGACGCCGACCGCGAGGTGGTCCCGATGGAGACCGGCAAGCGCGTCGTCGAACCCGACGACGCCGGCCGGCCGGGCGACGGCGAGTCGGGGCGCGAGGCGGAGTAGCGGGCACGTCCCGGCCGTCTCGGGTCGCAACGATGCGGAGACGGCGGTTCCGTCCATCCGGTGCTTTTAAACGCCTCACGCTCTGAGATTGCCGTAATGGCTTTTGACGAACTTCTGGAGGACCCCGTTATACAGAAGTACTTGCACGAGCTGGTCGGCCCGAAAGGGATGCCGGTGGCGGCGGCGCCGCCGGACGGCGAGGTGACCGACGAGGAGCTGGCCGAGGAGCTCGGCCTGGAGCTCAACGACGTGCGCCGGGCGCTGTTCATCCTCTACGAGAACGACCTGGCGAGCTACCGCCGGCTGCGCGACGAGGACTCCGGGTGGCTCACCTACCTCTGGACCTTCGAGTACGAGAAGATCCCCGAACAGCTGGAGTCGGAGATGTACCGCCTGCTCGAGGCCCTGGAGGAGCGCGAGGAGTACGAGAAGAACAACGAGTTCTACCTCTGTGAGAACTGCGGGATCCGCTTCGAGTTCGGCGAGGCGATGGAGTTCGGCTTCGAGTGCCCCGACTGCGGCAACCACGTCGAGGCGATGGAGAACACCCGCCTGGTCGGCGCCATGGAGGACCGGATCGAGGCACTGCGCGACGAACTCAACGTCGAACACAGCGAGGCCTGATGGTCGTACTCGCATCCAAGCTCTACGTCGAGGGCGACGCGCGCTCGCGGGCGACGGACTCGCTGCGCTCGCAGGTCGACAACGTCGTCGGCGACCTCGACGTCTCCGTCGCCCTCGAGATCCGCGACGACGGGTTCCCCGAGGTTCTCGTCGAGGGCGCGGACGCGACGGCCGCGCGCAACGCCCTCGCCGAGGAGTGGGGCGAGGTCACGCCCGAGTTCGATCCGGGCGAGGAGTACGTCGGCACGCTGGAGTCGTGGGACGACGAGGGGTTCGTCCTCGACGCCGGCTTCGGGCGGGACGTGCGGATCCCGGCCGGAGAGATCGGGCTCGGCCAGGGGACGCCCGAGCAGATCCGGACGCGGTTCGGGCTCGTCCAGCACCTGCCGATGCGGTTCGTGGCGGGCGACCCCGACGATGACGAGCCCGCGCGGCTGTCCGACGCCGAGCGCGACCGGCTGTACGACTGGACGCGCGGCGCCGGCCGGGTCAACGTCAACTCGGCGACGCGGGCGGAGACGCGGGCGACGGTCAACCGCGCGGGCCACGCCCACGACATCGTGACCGTCGAGCGGCTGGGGCTGCTCGAACAGAGCATCGTCTGCCAGGAGGACACCGACCCGCCGGGACTGCTGGCGAGCATCGGCCAGTACATGCCGGCGGAGCTGCTCTGCGTCGTGCCATGAGGCGCCGACTGGTCCTCGCCCTCGGGCTGTTCGCGGTGCTGGTCGCGCTGGCCGGCTGCGCGTCGCCGTTCGGCGGCGGCGGGCCCGACGAGACCCAGCTCAACCAGAACGCGACCTACGACTGGGACACCAACGCGACGACGACTTACGACGTGGCTCGGGGGAACTTCACGGGGATCCTCGGCGTCGAGAACCGGTCGTACGTCCAGCTCTACCAGCGGAGCGAGCTCGGTACGGACCAGCCGCTGGACATCGCCTCGCTGCGATACCGCTACCCCGGCAACGGGACGGTCGTCCGGCCGGCCGACCGGTCGAACTTCTACGTCAACGCGACGAACTCCCGGCTGAACGTGACGCTCCCGGAGGCCGGCGGGCAGGTGGCGTTCACGGCGAACCGGCCGAACGCCAAGCGGTTCGCGGTCCCGATGTTCGTCGAGTCCGATCACTCGGTCGAGGTCGTCCTCCCGCCGCGGGCCCGCGTCGGCGTGCCGCTGCTCTCGAAGGTGTCGCCGGGCGGGTCGACGACGAAGGTCCCCGAGGGCTCAGACCGGATGATCGTCCGCTGGGACTCCGTCGAGCGGGGCCCGATCCTGACCCGGTACTACCTCGCGCGTGACCTGCTCCTGTTCGGTGGCATCGGCGGGGTCCTGGCGCTGGTCGGGGTCGGCGGCGCGCTGTACTACCTGCGACAGATCCGCGTGCTCGAACGCAGGCGCGAGGAGATCGGCCTGGACGTGGAGACCGAAACCGACGAGTTCGACGACGACGACCCGCCGCCGGGGATGCGGTGACCGTTCCCGTTACCCCTCGACGCCGGTGACCTCGAACCGCGCGCCGCCGGACTCGCTCTCGGTGACAGCGATCGTCCAGTCGTGGGCGTCGACGATCTCCGCGACGATGTTCAGCCCGAGCCCTGTCCCCTCCTCCGCCGTAGTGAACCCGGGGTCGAACACGTCGTCCCGTTCGGACTCGGGGATGCCCGGACCGTCGTCGGCGACGTAGAACCCGTCCGGGAGCGGTCCCACGGTCACGGTCAACTCGGCACCGTCTCCCAGGTCCGGCTCCCGGTCGTCGCGGGCGTGGACCTGCGGCGCCCCGCCGCCGTGCTCGACGGCGTTCCGGAACAGGTTCTCCAGGAGCCGCTTGAGACGGCCGGGGTCCGCGCGGACCGACCGGTCCGTCTCGACGGCGACCGTCGCGCTCCCCGACGCCACGTTCCCCCAGCACCGCTCGGCGACCGTCCCGAGGTCCACCGGCTGTGGGTCCTCGACGGTGCGACCCGTGCGCGCGAGCGTCAGCAGCTCGTCGATGAGTACCTCCATCCGCTCGTGGGCCCGGTCGATGTCTGCCAGCCGCTCGCTCTCGCAGTCCGCCCGGGCCAGGTCCAGCTGTCCCCTGGCGACGTTCAGCGGGTTGCGGATGTCGTGGGAGACGACGTCGACGAATTTCTCCAGGCGCTCGTTCTGTCGCTCCAGCCGGTTCCTGCTCTCCTCCAGCTCCCGATGGATCCGGATCCGTTCGATGGCCTCCCCGGTGTGAGCGACGAGGAGTTCGGTGAACTCCAGGTCGGAGTCGGAGAACGCCGCCCGCTCGGCCGCGGCGGCCTGGAACACGCCCGCCTCGCCGACCGGGACGCTCATCCCGGAGCGGTAGATGTCCTTCGCCGGGTCAGTGTCGTCGTCGGGCTCGACCGAGTCGACCACGTACGACTCCCCGGTCTGGAACGTCTTGCCTGCCAGCCCCTGGTCTGCGGCCATCCGGCGGGCCCCGCCGGGGGGCGCCCCGCTGGAGACGGCGACGGGTTCGAGCCAGCCGTCGTCGTGGAGGACGATCGTACACATGTCGAACTCCAGGATCCGCTCGGCGGCCCGGACGGTCCGCTCGCAGGCCGCCTCGACGGAGTCACAGGACTGGATCTCCGTCGCGGCGTCGTGGAGCGTCTTCAGCGTCCGTTCGCGGCTCGATACCATGGTTCCGTCAGTATCGGGAAGTCGTCTACAAAAGGATATGGGAAAATTTCGCCCTTCAGTCCTCGAAACGGACGTGGTCGCGCTGCGGGGCCGTGAGTAAAGAACGTCGCCACGCTGTCGGAGTGAGCGGTCTTTTACGGGCCGAGTACCAACGGCGGGTATGCGCGTGGCTATCGTCACGGTGGGCGACGAGTTGCTCGCCGGCGACACCGTGAACACGAACGCCGCCTGGCTGGGGGAGCGACTGACGGAGCGCGGCGTCGGCGTGGAGCGCGTGGTCACGCTCCCCGACCGGGTCGGCGACATCGCCCGCGTCGTCAACGAGTACCGGGCCGAGTACGACGCCGTCCTGGTCACCGGGGGGCTCGGCCCCACGCACGACGACCTGACGATGGACGGCGTCGCCGCCGCGTTCGGCCGCGAAGTCGTCGAGAGCGAGGAGGCGCTGGAGTGGCTCGCCGAGGCGGGCGGCTACACCGCGGACGACCTCGCAGAGGGTACCGCGGACATCCCGCGGGGCGCCCGGATGCTGAAGAACCCGGAGGGCGTCGCCCCGGGCTGTGTCATCGGGAGCGTCTACGTCCTGCCGGGCGTCCCGGCGGAGATGAAGGCGATGTTCGAGACGGTCGCCGAGGAGTTCTCGGGCGAGGTCGAACACGTCGCGTCGGTGGTCGCGGACGAACCGGAGAGCGCGCTGATAGACCGGATCGACGAACTGCGCGACCGCTTCGACGTGACGGTCGGGAGCTACCCGGGCGACTCGGTGCGGGTAAAAATCCAGGGGGGCGAGGCGGAGGCCGAGGCGGCGGCCGCGTGGCTGCGCGAGCGGGTCGACCTGAAGGAGACCGGCGAGTGACCTACCGGTAGAGGACCTTCCACCACAGCGCGGTCAACGCCAGCCCGCCCAGTAGCAACACGAACCCCGCGACGTTGATGAGCCCGCCCTGCACGGCCTCCGCGCTCTCCTGCAGCGGTACGAACATACCCGGTCCTTCCGCGTCGTCCGATGTAAAACCGCCCGATTTCCCCGCGCTCGCGGCGCGGCGGGTCGAGGCCGGTCGACCGGCTCCCGGAGTCGGGTCCCTTTTGCCCGGTCGCGTCCAATCATCGCCGATGCGACGGATCGGCGTGGTCGTCAACCCGATCGCCGGCATGGGCGGGCGGGTCGGCCTGAAGGGGACCGACGGGAAGGTCGAGGAGGCCCGGAAACGGGGCGCCGAACAGCGGGCGCCCGAGCGAGCGCGTGCGGCGCTGGACGCGCTGGCGGAGACGGACGCGAGCGTCGAGATCTACGCCTTCGGCGGGCCGATGGGCGAGGACGCCGCGCGCGCGGCGGGTTTCGACCCCGTGGTCGTCGGCGAGCCCGAGTCGGAGACGGGGGCGAACGGGGAGGGCGAGACCACGCCGGCGGACACCCGCGCTGCGGTCCGGGCGTTCGTCGAACGCGGCGTCGACCTGATCCTCTTCGTCGGCGGCGACGGGACGGCCGTGGACGTGGCCGAGACGCTCGACGACCTCGACAGCGAGACGCCGGTCCTCGGGGTGCCGGCGGGCGTGAAGATCTACTCGTCGGTGTTCGCGGTGCGACCACGCGAGGCCGGGATCGTCGCCGCGTCGTTCGACGACGTGGAGACGGGCGAGGTCAACGACGTGGACGAGGACGAGTACCGCGCCCAGGAGGTGTCGACAGAGTTGCGGGCCATCGCGAAGACGCCGGTCGCCGAACAGCGCCAGGCGAGCAAGCAGACCGGAGGGGGCTCCGTGGCGACGCTGGCCGAGGGGGTCGCCGAGGAGGTCGAGCCCGGCGTGACGTACGTGCTCGGCCCCGGCGGGACCGTCGGCGCGATCAAGGCCGAACTCGGTTTCGAGGGGACGCCGCTCGGCGTCGACGTGTGGCGGGCGGACCCGGACACCGGAGACGGCGGGACGGTCCCGGCGGGCGAGGTCGTCGTCCGCGACGGCGGCGCCGCGGAGATCGAGGCGGCGCTGGGCGAGCGCAACGTCGTCGTCGTCTCACCGATCGGCGGCCAGGGGTTCGTCTTCGGCCGGGGCAACCAGCAGATATCGCCCGAGGTCATCCGCCACTCGACGGTCGAGGTCGTCGCGACCCGCGCCAAGCTCGACGGGCTGGACGCGCTCCGGGTCGACACGGGCGACCCCGACCTCGACGGGTCGCTGCGCGGCTGGCACCGCGTCAGGGTCGGCCGCTACGAGCGACGGCTCGTCAAAATCGAGTGATACCGGCCGCCCGCCCCGTTCTCTCGTCGCCACGCCCCATCTCTCCCGTCGTCGGGCCCCTAGTATGTGAACCACTCTGGCCGTTCGACTCGAATTCTGGACGTGTGTCCACAATACGTAATAGTATTCGACGGCATATTATACCGTGTATGAATACGTTTAAGGTCGACAGCGGGTAAGAAAGGGTATGGAAACGCGGAAAGTCCAGCGGTTGGGTCCGTCGACGCTCGCGATGACCCTCCCTGCGAAGTGGGCCAAGGAGCACAACGTCGAGAAGGGCGACGAGGTGTCGCTGCGAATGGGCGGCAAGGGGACGCTGACAGTGATGCCCGAGTCCGTCCAGGGCGAGGAGTCCGAGGCGGTCATCCACGCCGAGGACCTCGACGCCGACGCTCTGGAGCGGGCGATCCTCTCGCAGTACGTCCTCGGCCGGCGCATCATCCACGTCGACGCCGGCGAGAGCGGGACCCTCGAGAGCGCGCACATCAACGCCGTCTACAACGCCGAGACCCAGCTCATGGGCCTGGGCGTCGTCGAGGAGACCCCCGAGCGGATCGCCATCCGCTGTTCGGTCGACCCGGAGGACTTCACCCTCGACAACCTCCTCGAACGGCTGGAGAGCACGGGGTCGACGATGCGCAACGAGGCGGTCAAGGCGCTGGCCCACGGCAACCCCGACCTCGCACAGCGCGCGCTGAACCGCGAACGCCAGGCCAACAAGATCTTCGTCCTCCTGTTGCGGCTGATCTTCACCTCCTACCAGAACCCGAACCTGGCGCGGGCGGTGGGGCTGGACGACGGCTTCCCGCTCATCGGCTACCGCTCGATCGCCAAGAACCTCGAACTGACCGCGGACAACGCCGAGGACATCGCCGAGATCGCCCTCGAGACGGAGGGCCACTCGCTGAACGTCGACTCCTCGACGATGCGCCGCATCCGGGAGTTCACCGACCAGGTCAACGAGATCACCGAACTCGCCGTCGAGGCGGCGGTCGAACGCGACTACGACATCGCCATCGAGGTCAGGGAGCAGTTCGCCGAGATCGGCGACCGCGAGGCGGAGATCCTAGACGATCTGGACGAGATGTCCAACGACGACGTGCTCCGCGTGCGCGAGGTGCTGGTGAGCCTCCAGCAGACCGCCCAGTACGCGGTCCGCAACGCCGAGATCGCGACGAACCTCGCGCTCAACGAGGAGTCGGAACACACCACGATCCAGTCGACCTCCGAGGAGTGAGGGCGCCCTTCGGGGCGAGCGCGGCCGGTTCGCCGCGCGACCCCGAATGAATTAAGTGCGGAGTGACGGAACCGGAGGGTATGAGCGAAGTCGCCGCGGGCTCGGACATGAGCATCGGGCTGGGACTGGCGTTCGGCGTGCTCGCGGTCGCGGGCGCCCTCGGAATGCTGGTCGCGTACGACAACCAGGTGGTCGCGGGCTGGAGTTTCGCGCTGGCGGTGGTCGCGGGGGTCTGCTCGATCGCCGGGATCCACCTCTACGGCGCCCGAGACGCGTAAGGAATTCTTAAGGGTATTCGCGACCAATCGCGGGTATGAGCGAACTCGGCGAGGAGGACAGGGAGATCCTGGAGTACCTGCGCGACAGCGTCTCGCGCGGGCAGAGTTACTTCAGAGCGAAGAACATCGCGGAGCAGATCGGGCTCTCCTCGAAGCAGGTCGGCGCGCGCCTGCCGAAACTCGACGAGGAGTCCGACGACGTGGACATCGAGAAGTGGGGTCGCGCGCGCTCGACGACCTGGCGCGTCACGCTCAGTTAACGGGCTCTTTTAGGGGACGGGGGCCGAAGGGCCGCCATGACTGTTCGGGTGGAGCGGTCGTTCGAACTGCCGGTCGACCGCCAGCGCGTCTGGGAGTTCATCGCCGACCCGGGCCGACGTGCGGGTGCGATCAGCGTCGTCAAAGACTACGAGGTCCACGACGACGGCAGCGCCACCTGGCACATCGCGCTCCCGATCCCGGTCGTCGACCGGACCGTCGCCGTCGAGACCGAGGACGAGGAGCGCAGAGAACCGGAGTACGTCCGGTTCGTCGGCCGCTCGAAGGTAATGAAGGTCGTCGGGGAGCACGAACTCGCCGAGACCGACGAGGGCACGCGGGTCACCAACCGCTTCGTCGTCGACGGCTCGCTGCCCGGCGTCGAGCGGTTCTTCAAACGCAACCTCGACGGCGAGCTGCAGAATCTGGAGGCGGCCCTCGCCGAGGACTTCGGTGTCGAAGTGTGAAGCTCGCGCTCGCCCAGCTCCGGATCGAGAGCGGGGACGTGGACGGCAACGTCGAGCGCGCGCGGGCAGCCGTCGCTGAGGCCGCCGCCGACGGGGCGGACCTGGTCGCGCTCCCCGAGATCTTCAACGTCGGCTACTTCGCGTTCGAGGGCTACGCCCGCCGGGCCGAGAGCGTCGCCGGCCCGACCGTCTCGGCGCTCGCCGAGAGCGCGCGCGAGCACGGCGTCGGCGTCCTCGCCGGCAGCATCGTCGAGGACCTGGAAGCCTCCCGGGCCGACGGCGTCGACACCCCGGCAGCGGAGGGGCTAGCTAACGCCTCTGTCTTCCTCGACCGGTCCGGCGAGCGCCGGGCGGTGTACCGCAAACACCACCTGTTCGGCTACGGCTCCGCCGAGCAGGACCTGCTGACGCCCGGCGAGGCCGTGCCGACCGTCGAGTTCGGCGACCACACCGTCGGCGTGACCACGTGCTACGACCTGCGGTTCCCGTCGCTGTACCGCGAGTTGGTCGACGCCGGGGCGACGATGGTGCTCGTCCCGAGCGCCTGGCCGTACCCGCGTGTCGAGCACTGGCGGCTGTTCCCGCAGACGCGCGCCGTCGAGAACCTGCTGTACGTCGGCGCCGTCAACGGCGTCGGGACTTTCGAGGACGCCGAGTTGCTGGGCCGCTCCGCGATATACGACCCCTGGGGGACGACGCTTTCGAGCGCCGGCGACGAGGCCGCCCTCGTGACCGCCGACGTGGACGCCGACCGCGTCGCCGAGGTCCGGTCGGAGTTCCCCGCGCTTCAGGACCGCCGGCGATAGCTCAAACGGGCGTTTGAGGCCACGGTACCCCTTTTGTGACGCCGGGGGATCCCCTGGGTATGGTTCGCAAAGCGACGCTGCTCGTGGCGGCCCTGGTCGTCCTCGCGGGCTGTTCGGGGATGGGGGCGGGCGACTCGGCGGACGGTGCCGGACCGGAAAAACAGGCGGCTAGCGGCGGAGACGCCGGAGCCAGCGGAGGAGACGGCGGGGACGGCGGCAGTGGCGCCGCTGACGGCGCCAGCGGCGGCGACGACGCGGCGGACGCCGAGTTCAGCGCGAGCGACGGTGGCGGCGACGGACAGGCGAGTGCGTCGGCGCAGGTGGACCGGGCGCTGATCAAGACCGGCGAGGTGCGGCTGGAAGTGGAGAACCACTCCGTCGCAGAGCGGGCGGTGCGCTCGCGCGCGGCGGAACTCGGCGGGTACGTCTCCGGGTCGAACGTCCAGCTCCACCACCGCGCCAACGCGACCTGGCGGACCGGCTACGTCGAGGTGCGGGTCCCCTCGACCAACTTCACGGCGCTGTACGAGTCGACGCAGGGCCAGGGGACGGTGCTGTCGGCCGACTCGAGCACGAAGGACGTGACCGACCAGCTGGTGGACCTGACGGCTCGGCTGGAGAACCTCCGTGCCCAGCGCGACCGGCTGCGCTCGCTGTACGACTCGGCCAACACGACCGAGGATCTGCTCGACGTGGGCGAACAGCTCTCGGAGGTCCAGGGGGAGATCGAGCGCCTCGAAGCCCAGAAGCGGTCGCTCCGGGACAGAGTCTCCTTCTCGACGGTCCGGGTCGAACTCCGCGAGCCCCGGCCCGACCCGGTCGCGCCCGAGGAGCCGACGCCGTTCCACGAGCAGTCGCCGGTGTCGGTGTTCCTCTCGTCGGCGCAGGGCTTCGTGACGTTCGCCCGCACCGTCTTCGTCGCCGGCGTCGCCGCGGTCCCGTGGGTCCTCGGGCTCGGCGTGCCCGCCCTCCTCGTCGTCGGCGCGGGTCGGCGAGTGGGTGTCCCGTCCCGGGTGCCGATCGTCGGCACCCGGTCGCGTTCGCGTCGTCCGTCAGACGACCACGGCGGCGCGGGCGAGGGGCTCCGGAGCGAGTTCGAAACCGGATCAGAAGACGGTGCGGCCGCCGAGGGTGTCGACGAATCGGCCGGTGCGTCGGACACCGACGGTGACGACGCGTCGAAGGACGGGTCCGAAAACGGGTGACGGCCGGGGCAACCTCGATGGCCACCCGAGCGTTTGGGGGAGTCACACGGGACAGCCGTTCGGGGCCGGTGCCAGACACGAGATTTATACCGGAGGACGCATTATCGACTGGTGCCGGCGAGACGCTTTTCACGTCGCAACCGGCAATTCGACCGCGCTCGGCCAGGCCCACGTCGACCTCACGCCGCGGCACCTGTCCGGACAGGCCGCCGCGGCCCGCCTCCTCGTCCACGGCCCGCCTCTCACCTTTCGTTTCTACGCTCGATAGCCGGGGGATTCTCAGTCGTCCTCGGTCGTGATGTCGGCCGAGAGCCCCTGCGCCATCTCGATGTCCTTCGAGTTGTTGAGCGTCCAGGCGGTGCGCTCGGTGACGGCCTCGATGACCTCGCGAGCGCTCGGGGCGCCCTTGCCCGACTTCTTCACGCCGCCGAACGGGAGTTGCACCTCCGCGCCGATGGAGGGAAGGTTGCCGTAGGCGAGGCCGACCTCGGCGTGGTCGCGGTAGTAGTTGATCTGGCGGTAGTCCTCGGAGACGATGGCGCCGGCCAGCCCGTAGTCGGTGTCGTTGTGGATTTCGACGGCCCGTTCGATGTCGCCCTCGTACTCCAGCAGCGCGACGTGGGGGCCGAACACCTCCTCGTGGATGCACCGGAGATCGGGGTCGTAGTCGATCTCGTAGACGAACGGACCGACCCAGTAGCCCTCTTCGTGACCGTCGGGGATCTCCGAGTCGTCCAGCTCCGCCCGGTCGACGAGGACGTTCGCACCCTCCTCCCGAGCGAGGTCGTTGTACTCCCCGAACTTCTCGACCTGGCTCTCGTCGACCACGGGACCCATGAACGTATCCTCGTCGAGCGGGTCGCTGACGGCCACGTCCTCGGCGAGGTCGACGAACCGCTCCTTGAACTCCTCGTACACGTCGGTGTGGACGATGAGCCGTTCGCTGGAGACGCAGCGCTGGCCGGTCGTCTTGAACGAGGACATCACCGCCGAGTGCAGCGCGATGTCCAGGTCGGCCGCCTCGGTGACCACGATGGCGTTCTTGCCGCCCATCTCCAGGGCGGCGTCGCGGCCGGGGACGCCGCCGAGTTTCTCGTCGATCTTGTGGCCGACCTCGGCGGATCCGGTGAAGAGGACCGTCGAGACGCGCTCGTCCTCGACGATGGCGTTGCCGGCGTCGCCGAAGCCCTGGACGACGTTGAACACGCCCGGCGGGACGCCCGCGTCGATCATCATCTCCGCGACGATCTGGCCGCAGTAGGGGGTCTGCTCGGCGGGCTTCCAGACGACGGTGTTGCCCTCGACCAGCGCGACGGCCATGTGCCAGAACGGGATGGCGACCGGGAAGTTCCACGGGGTGATACAGCCGACGACACCCCGCGGTTTGCGCCGCATGTAGGCGTCCTTGCTGGCGATCTCGGAGGGGACCACGTCGCCGTGGGGGTGGCGGGCGTTGCCGGCGGCCCACTCGACCATGTGGGCGGCCTCGACCACGTCGGCGCGTCCCTCGCTGATCTCCTTGCCGCACTCGCGGGTGACGATCTCCCCGAGTTCGTCCGTGCGGTCCCGTAGCTCGTGGTACACCTCCCACAGCAATTCCGCGCGGTCGATGTACGATAGCGAGCGCCACTCCTCGAACGCGTCGTCGGCCGCCGCGACCGCCCGCTCGACGTCGGCCGGCGTCCCGCGGTAGAACTCGCCCACCGTCTCGCCCGTCGCCGGGTTCTCGCTCTCGAAAGTCTCCTCGCTGTCGCCGACGGTCCACTCACCGTCGACGTAGTGCCTGAAGGGTTCGTCGGGCCGGGACATGAACCGTAGTTCGACGCCGACGGTCAAAAAAGTCCGTTCCGGTGGGTTCGAGACCCGTCACTCGCGGGCCGGAGCTCTTTCCGAACGCACGATTCTGGCCCTGATCCGACTCGTACGATCACTGATCGCCACGGTTCAGTTCGGCGCGTTATCAGGTCCGATAGCCGGCGAGAAATATTAATTATAGTTCGTTATAGATACGCGATCGGTGTGAGATACCGATGGCGACCGCCCCCGGTTGTGGACCGCCCGCGTCCAGCCCGTCCGAACACAGTACGAACGCAGACCAGGAGGCCGACCGGCGGACGCCGTCGGTCGTGGTGTTCGACGGTACGACGAGAGCGGCCCTCTACAGGCGCTGGCTCTCCGAGAAGATCCGTGTGGAGTCGGCCGCGTCGATCGGTGAGGGCCGCGACGCGGTCGACGAGTCGACGGCGGTCGCGCTGGTCCGCCACGAGCTCCCGGAACCGAAGCGGAAACTGGTGACCGAGATCCTCGACCGACAGGCCGACTGCGTCCGGGTCGTCCTCACGACCAGCGACCACCAGCCGGTCTCCGACCCCGTCGTCGACGAGGACACCTGCCTCTGCGAACCGATCGACCGGTCGTCGCTCCGGGCGACGGTTAGCCGTCAGATAGCGGCGGTCACGTTCGGACGACTCCTCGTCGAGTACTACGAATGTACGACCGCGCTGGCCTCCCGGAAGGTGCAACTGCCGCCGGACGAGCAGGAAGCGGACGAGCGGATCCGCCGACTGGAGTCCCACCGGGCGGACCTGGCGGCCGGCATCGAGACGCTCCAGAAGCGGCTCCCGAGCGACGAACTCCGGGCGGTCCTCCACGAGATATCGCCCCCGGAGTACGAACGGGAGAGCCGCGAGCGCAAGCCCGAGTCGGGGAGCAAGTACCGCCCCGAAGGCTGCGGGGAGTGCGACCGGGAGTGGAACGTGAACCCGGATGGGTCGCCCGCCGGCTACCGACGGCTCGGCGCGTTCGTCTGGGAGTGTACCGACTGTGGGGCCGTCTACGACCGCTCGGACCCCGCGAACCAGCGGATCGCACGGCGTCGGTGACCGAACGGGACTCGCCACTCCGCGGTCGCACCCGCCGGTGTGTCAGCCCGACGGCTCGATCCGCTCCAGCGCGTGCTCGAAGTCGTCGCGACCGATCACCACGTCGTCGGCCCGCTCGTTGGCCTCGTCGGGGTCGACGCCGGCGGCGACCTCGCTGATCGCCCGCATCGACGCGGCGCGGACGAGCGACTCGATCTGCGCCCCCGACAGCCCCTCCGTCTCGCTCGCCAGGTCGTCCAGGTCCACGTCGTCGCCGAGCGGCTTGCCCTCGGTGTGTACGTCCAGGATCGCCCTGCGACCGGCCTCGTCGGGGTTCGGCACCTCGACGTGCTGCTCCAGGCGGCCGGGTCGCAGGAGCGCGTCGTCGAGCATGTCCCGGCGGTTCGTCGCGGCGAGGACGACGAGGTTGGGGTTCTCGGCGGCGCTGTCCATCTCGGTCAGTAGCTGGGAGACGACCCGTTCGGTCACCTCGTTGCCGTCCATCCGGCCGCCGGCGATGCCGTCGATCTCGTCGAAGAAGACGATAGCGGGGGCGGTCTGGCGGGCGCGGTCGAACACCTCCCGCACCGCTTTCTCGCTCTCGCCGACGTAGCGGTCCATCAGTTCCGGCCCGGCGACCCGGATGAAGTTGACGCCGCTCTCGCCCGCCACCGCGCGGGCCAGCAGGGTCTTCCCCGTCCCCGGCGGGCCGTACAGCAGGACCCCCGAGGGCGGGTCGGTGTTGGTCGCGGTGAAGAGGGGACCGTACTCCAGCGGCCACTCGACGGCCTGTTCGAGCGTCGACTTGGCCTCGTCGAGCCCGCCCACGTCGTCGAAGGTAACCGTCGGCGACTCGGCGACGTACTCGCGCATCGCCGAGGGTTCGACGGTCCGCAGCGCCGCCTCCATGTCCTCCCGCGTCACCTCCGGTTCGTCGCGCGTCCGACGGAGGGCGTGCATCGCGGCCTCGGTCGTCAGCGTGTGCAGGTCAGCGCCGACGAACCCGTGGGTGCGGCCGGCCACGCGGTCGAGGTCCACGTCGTCGGCAAGCGGCATCCCGCGGGTGTGCACGTCGAGGATCTCACGGCGCCCGGTCTCGTCGGGGACGCCGATCTCGATCTCCCGGTCGAAACGGCCGCCGCGGCGCAACGCGGGGTCGATGCTGTCGACGCGGTTGGTCGCGCCGATGACGATGACCTGTCCGCGGTCCTCCAGCCCGTCGAGCAGGGTCAGTAGCTGGGCGACGACGCGGTTCTCCATGTCGGAGTCCTCGTCGCGTTCGCCGGCGATGGCGTCGATCTCGTCGACGAAGATGATCGCCGGGGCGTTGTCCTCGGCGTGGTCGAACGCCTCGCGCAGCCGCTCCTCGCTCTCGCCCTTGTACTTCGAGACGACCTCCGGCCCGGAGATCACGTCGAAGTAGGCGTCGACCTCGTTGGCGACCGCGCGGGCGATGAGCGTCTTCCCGGTCCCGGGCGGCCCGTGCAGGAGGACGCCCCGCGGCGGCGAGATGCCCAGCCGGGTGAACAGGTCCGGGTTCGACAGCGGCAGCTCGATCATCTCCCGCACCTGGTCGAGTTCGTCGTCCAGCCCGCCGATGTCCTCGTAGGAGACGCCCGTCCGCGAGGCGGACTCGTCGGGCGTCGCCTCGGCGGCCGTTCCGCCGGTTCCCGTCCCGGACGACCCGCCCGACCCGCTCGATCCGGCGCTCGCTCCGGTCCCGCCGCCGCTGGCTGCGCCGGACCCGCCGGCGGTGCTCCCGGTCGACCCCCCGTCTATCGGCGGGAGGACGGTGATGTCGGTCTCGTCGGTGACCCGGACCGCGCCCCCGGGGTCGGTCCCGGAGACGGCGAAGGCGCCGACGCCGTCGATGTGGACCTGTTCGCCCTCCCGGAGCGGCCGGTCCAGCAGGGCGCGCCGGACCGCCGACTCCTGCTGGGCCTCGTCGAGGCCGACCGACTGGGCCAGCCGGACCGTGAGGCTGTCGGCCTCGCGGACGGAGGTCTGCTCGACCGTGACGGTGTCGCCGATGTTGACGCCCGCGTTGGCTCGGGTGTCGGCGTCGATGCGGACGTAGGCGCCGTCGCCGCTCTCGGGCCAGGCCTTCGCGACGGTCGCCCGCTCGCCGTGGATGACCAGCGGGTCGCCGCTCAGCACGCCCAGCTCGGACCGGACTCGCTCGGGGACCCGCGCGATGCCGCGGCCGGCGTCGCGCTTGTTCGCACCTTCGACGGAGACCTCGATGGCGTCGCCGCTTCCCATACCCCCGCTATCGGGCCGACGCTCTTAATCCGTTCCCCACCACCGTTTCCGCGGAGAGGTGGACGAACCGCGCCCACCCGTCCGCCGAGATGGGACAAAACACCGGGAGAGCAGGCTCTCCAGTGTTCTCGTTCGCTCCGCCCACGAGAAGGTCGCTCGTGCCGTCGGCGCGAGCGGGGGATCGTGCGCCCGCAGCGCGCGGATGCTCGAACAGGGGATTCACTTATCCGTACAGGTAGTGCACCGTTCGGTGTGCCTGAAGAAGTCCTGTTCAAATCGGAGAGTGACCAGACCCGAGAAGAGATCGCATCGTACCTCCGCAGCGTCGCTGACAAGCTCGAACGAGGAGACGCAGTCACACTCAGATCCGGCTCCGAGTCGGTGACGATGGAACCACCAGCGCGCCCGACGTTCGAGGTCAAAGCCGAACGGGAAGGGGCGGTGGACGCCCCCGGTGAACTGAGTATCGAGTTCGAACTCGAATGGAACGAGAACGGCGACGGGGCGGACGGCGGCAGCGGTCAGTTAGAAATCGAGTGATCGGTTGGCACACGAGCCGTGACGGGGACCGGAGTAACGCCTTTACCCCGTGGCGACGCACACTCTACCATGGTCGTGACTACCGAGCGCGACGAGATGACCTGGTACAAGTGCGAGGCCTGCGGGTTGATGTTCGACGAGCAGTCCGACGCGCGCCAGCACGAGGAGAACTGCGATGCCGAAGAGCCGTCGTACATCCAGTGAACCGGCCGGGAATCCGGTAAACGGGTCGATCCAGGGGGAGCGGTCGCCGGGGAGCCGGTTCGCCGGACGGCGGACCGCCGAGGGGGACCGCTACGCGTTCTCGACGATCTCGAAGCTCTGTTCGCCCATCTCGTCCTCGACGAAGACGAAGACACGACCGTCGACGACCGACAGGTCCGCCTCGACCTCGACCCGGTGGGAGTCGGAACGGGCCACCACGCCCTGAAACAGCGGCTCCTCGTCGCCGTCGTCGACCATGACCCGCCCGACGCCGGTCGTCTCCAGGATGTCGTCGTGGGTGTTCAGGTCGTTGACGTACAGCATGATACCCTGGGTCTCGGTCTCGTCGGTGACCAGCACGTGTACGTCCTTGCCGGGGCCCGCGCGGACCGACTCCTCGACGGCCGTCGGGACGCCGCGGTAGAACACCTCGCGGCCGTCGAGGTACTCGACGGCGACCCCGTCCTCGGTGAGTTCGACCCCCAGCGTGTCCGGCGGCACGTCGTTGCGCGCGCTCATGGTCGGGGATTCCCGCGGGCGACCCAAAAGCGTCGCGTTCCTGTCGTGCTTGCGGCGAACACGGGCGCCGATCGAGGTGACCGCCGGCCGCTCCGCTTGCCGGATTCCCACAGAGGTAAATACCGCCCGGGAAGACAGGGGGACGATGGAAGGACAGGCAGTCGCCCCCGCGGCGGGGACGGTGCTGAACGCGCTCGCGACCGGCACCGGCTCGGCGTTCGCCATCGACGAGTACACCACCGCGACGGTCGAACTCGACGCCGGCGCCGACGGCGTGACCGGCCGCGTCGCCGAGGACCCCGACGCGGACACCGAGCTGATCGAGCGCTGCGTCGCCGCGGTCACCGACCGGTTCGGCGACGGGGAAGGGGGCCGGGTCCACACCGAGAGCGAGGTGCCGATGGCCTCGGGCCTGAAGAGTTCCAGCGCCGCCGCGAACGCGACCGTGCTGGCGACGCTCGACGCGCTGGGCGCCGCCGGCGAGATCTCCCGGGAGGACGCCTGCCGCATCGGCGTGGGGGCGGCCCGCGACGCGGGCGTCACGGTCACCGGCGCGTTCGACGACGCCAGCGCGAGCATGCTCGGCGGCGTCACCGTCACCGACAACACCGAGGACGAACTGCTCGCCCGCGAGGAACGCGAGTGGTCGGTCCTCGTGTGGACGCCGCCCGAGCGGTCGTTCTCCGCGGACGCCGATGTCGAGCGCTGCAGGCGGGTCGCGCCGATGGCCGACCTCGTCGCGGACCTGGCGCTGGACGGCGAGTTCGGCCGCGCGATGACGGTCAACGGGCTGGCGTTCTGCGCCGCGCTCGACTTCCCGACCGACCCCGTCGTCGAGGCGATGCCGGTCGTCCACGGCGTCTCGCTGTCGGGGACGGGCCCGAGTTTCACCGCCGTCGGCGAGCGGGCGGACCTGGAAGCACTGCGCGACCGCTGGAGCGAGCGCGAGGGTCGCACCTGGCTGACCACGACACAGACGGAGGGCACACGCATCCAATGAGCCAAGACGAATCCGACTACGCGGAGGAGATGAACCTCGACGAACTGCGCGACGAGATCCAGTCCATCGACCGGGAGATCGTCGAACTGATCGCCCAGCGGACCTACGTCGCCGACACCATCGCGCAGGTCAAAGACGAGCGGGGGCTCCCGACGACCGACGAGGAACAGGAGCAGGCCGTCATGGACCGGGCCGGCGAGAACGCCGAACAGTTCGACGTCGACTCCAACCTCGTCAAGGCCATCTTCCGGCTGCTCATCGAACTGAACAAGGTCGAGCAGCGGGAGTCTAGATAACTGCTAACACACGACTCTTTGACTCTCGTTCTATAGTGGCTGGTATGCATTGTTTCGACAGACCTGGAATCCCCAGTACGGGAGAGGTCTAATTTGGGCGATCAAGATCCCGAGGTAGAGATCACGGGAGAACAGGCCACGGCACCGGAGATACTCGAATCGGCAATCGAATCTGCCCAGAACGAGATGGAGCGTGGAACTGTGGGGCTCCTGCTGTCAGGGTTTTCAGCCGGCCTCGATATCGGATTCGGGCCGCTACTGATGGCAGCCCTGCTCACGTTTACCGAAGGTGGCTTCGGCGATATCGGGACGGAACTGCTGCTGGCGAGTGCTTACTCCGTCGGGTTTATTTTCGTCATCATCGCGCGTTCGGAATTGTTCACCGAACACACGACTCTCGCAGTGATGCCAGTACTTGACGACCGGGAGTCTCTCGGAAAGTTAGGTCGGCTCTGGACGCTGATCTGGGTCAGTAACGTCGTGGGTGGCGCAGTATTCGCTCTGTTCGTCGTCACGTTGATGCCTAATCTCGGGGTCGCAAACCCGGAGGCGTTCGTCACCATTGCGCGAAAGATGGTCTCCCACGAGCCCAGATGGCTGTTCGTTGCGGGCATCCTCGCGGGATGGCTCATGGGCCTGTTAGCGTGGTTGGTGACCGCCGCAAAAGAGACCACCAGTCGCCTGTTCATCATCTGGCTCGTCACCGCCTCGATCGGTATTCTCCACCTCCCGCACTCGATCGCAGGCAACGTCGAGGTGCTGTTCGGGGTGTTTATTTCCTCCGAGATAACGGCGCTCGACTACGTAACTTTCCTCGGATTGGCGACTGTCGGGAATGTGGTTGGTGGGGGTGTGTTTGTGAGTCTGTTAAAATACGGTCACGTCGTTCGCGGTGGGGGGTGAAGATGTCGCACCTCGAAACTCACTCTCGTCAGCGTACGAGTCCTACGGGGTCCAATACAACGAAGGAAGTGGCGATAGGAAATCGGATGTGTTACGCCAACTGTAGAACGAGCAAGGTCGAACGGCGCGAGAATCTATAGCCGGACGCGACGCACCGCTCACTGTCTCCACGGCCGCGACAGGCGCCGACGGGGCGGTGTTCAGATAAGGCTGAAAAGTGAGGCGGTTCGTTTTCTGAGTGTTCTATGCCCGAAAACGACCGCCTCGGCGGATGTTTAGACGAGATCGACTTAGAGTTTGTTGAACGCGA